>NZ_JBWKVA010000010.1:0-139498 GCF_059421425.1 Pseudomonas sp. GW821-FHT02H09 | reverse complement strand
CGCGGTTTTCCTGAAGCACCCTATCGTTTGAATTCACGACCGCTGCGCGGCCGAACGCAGGCTACGCCAGCTGCTACGGGGAATAGGCTGGACCTGAAATTGCTTAACGGGCTTAGAACCCCCAGTGCAGCAACAGCAGCACCAGCACGACAAGTCGCCGCGGAAAAACCCGTGTTTGTGATACCGGCCCAGAGCATTACTGCGCCGAGGAACCAATGCAGTGCAGCCCTCCGTAGCAGCTGGCGAAGCCTGCGTTCGGCTGCGTAGCAGTCGTAAAAACTGAGTGCGCGGTTTTCCTGAAGCACCCTATCGTTTGAATTCACGACCGCTGCGCGGCCGAACGCAGGCTACGCCAGCTGCTACTGGGAATAGGCTGGACCTGAAATTGCTTAACGGGCTTAGAACCCCCAGTGCAGCAACAGCAGCACCAGCACGACAAGGAACACCGTCTCCCCCACCATCAGCAGGATGGGCTTGATGCCGACTGCGGCCAGCTCCTTGAGTTGAGTCTTCATTCCCAAGGCGCTGATGGAAACCACCAGGCACCAGCGCGACAGTTCGTTGACCGAGCCCTGTACCACTGGAGCGACCCAACCGGTGCTGTTGATACAGGCCAGAATCAGAAAACCGACGGCGAACCACGGTAGCAGCGGCGGTCGTTTGCCCGCCGTGTCGGCGCCCTGCATACGGGTGATCATGGTGGCGCAGAGGATCACCGGCAGCAGCATGGCGACCCGCATCAGCTTGACCACCGTGGCTATATCACCGGTTTCGGTCGACAGGCTGTAACCGGCACCGACCACCTGAGCGACATCGTGGATGGTGCCGCCGAGGAACATCCCTGCCATTTGTGGTGACAACGACAGCCAGTTGGCAATCATCGGATACAGGATCATCGCCGTGGTCGACAGTGCCGACACTCCAATGACGGTGAACAGCGTGGCACGCTCTTTCTGCGGATGATTGGGCAACGCCGCCGCTAGCGCCAGCGCCGCCGAGGCGCCACAGATCGCGGTTGCCCCACCGGTGAGCATGCCGAACAAACGCTGAAAACCCAGCGCCTTGGCCGCGACCACCGAAACGCCAATCGTCACCACCACCAGAATCACCACCAGGGCCACTGGCTTCCAGCCAAGAGCGGCAATCTGCTCCAGTGTGATGCGCATGCCCAGCAGCGCCACGCCAATGCGCAACACGGTGCGTGCCGTGAACTCGATGCCGGCCTTGCACGCGCCATCACTGGCCAGGAAGTTGAGCGCCATGCCCAGCAGCAAGGCGAACAGCATCACCGGCGCACCATAATGCTCGGACAAAAAGGAGGCTGCCGCCGCCACAATCAGACTGACGATGAAACCCGGCGCCAATTCGCGCGTTCGGCTATGGACACGGGTGAGAGCGATGGTGCTCATGGCACGGACTCCTCAGAAACAATGACGATGAATGCCTGGCCGTCGACGATCTCGACCGGGTAGTTGGCGACTTTGACCTGGGTTGAATTGAGCAAGTAGCCGCTGCGCAGATCGAAGCGCAGGCCATGGGCGCAGCACTGGATCACCCTCCCCTCAAGGCGCCCGCCACACAGCGAGGCGCCCTGATGCGGGCAACTGTCGTCGATGGCAAACAGTTCACCCTCGACGTTGAACAACACCAGGCTTTTTCCCTCGAATTCAACCAGCGCACGGCCTCCCGCCCGCGGGAGTTTTCCGGCAGGCACGGGTACACGCCGACTCATGCCGGTAGCCGCGCGCGATGGCTATCGAGCAAGGCTTCGCCCATGGCGCCAAGCAGTTCCTCGGCAGGCTGCGCGCCTACCACCGTCAGGCGACGGTCGAATTGAAAGCACGGCACACCGCTGCCAGCTCCTGCCTCGTTGCCGACGTAAGGATCGCCGTCACCTTGCAGAACGGAGGCCATGGCATCAGCGTCGAAGCCACACGCCTGGGCGATGGCGATCAAGGTCTCATGACAACCCAAGTCCTCGCCGTACTGGAAGTAGGCGGCGAACAGACGTTCAAGCAAGACATCACGCTGTGCCGTACTGCCCAGCACAGTGGCACGTTCCAGCAAACGATGGGCATCAGCGGTATTGGGCATGGTGACGATGCGGCTCAGGTCGATGGGCACCCCCACCGCCATCGCGGCCTGCTGCACCTGGGCCTGGCGCATGCTTACCGCTTCGGCACTGCCCAGGCGTTTGCGATAAAACTCGACAAAGGGCTCACCCTGTACCGGCAGTTGTGGCAACAGCTGCACCCCGTGCCACACCGTGGTGATGTCCACACCCGGTTGCTGGATGCGCAAAAGATCCTGCGCGCGCTCCAGTTGGCGCTTGCCGATCAGGCACCAGGGGCAGATGAAATCGAAGAACACATCAATACGTAAACGACCACTCACAACTTCACCTCTAACACCGCTTGGCTAACTGAATCGTTGACACGCTCGCCCTTAAGCCGGGCAATATCCTTGTGGTAATGACACTTGGCATAAAAGAACACGGCCGCTGCCGCGATGCTGACCAATGGCACCAACTGAAAGGTGGCCTGCAAGCCGATTACATCGGACACCTTGCCGGTGATGAACGGCCCCGGGGCCAATCCGAGCATGTTGTTGGCTAGGGTCAGCGTGGCAAAGGCCGTGCCGTGGACTGAATAATGGGTCAGGTTGGCAACCATCGCCCCGGCAGGTCCGGTGGTGCCGGCGGCAATCAGCATTCCCAGGCAGATCAGCAACAGTTGCGCAGGCCCCGCCGGCAAGGCGAACGCCGCCGACAGCAGCAGGCAACTGCCCAGGCAAAACGCGATGGCCAGGGCGACCTTTCGCTCCGGCGAGTGGCGACACAGTCGGTCGCTGAGCATGCCGCACAGAATCATCCCTGCCCCGCTGCACAGCACGATGATTGCCGCGACACCGCCCGCCTTGTCCGTTCCCATGTCGTAATAACGATTGAGGTAACTGGGCATCCACACAATCACGGTGCCACCGACAAACAGTTGCAAGCCGCTGCCGATATAGGCCGCGATCACCGAACGGCTGGAACACAGCGTGCTTAGCGGACGCTTGACCGCTGCGGCTGCCTTGTTCGCAACTTGGGCGGCGCGTTGCGGGGCGATGCGCGCTTCCTTGACGATGATCGGGTAAAGCACAGCCAGCAGCAGGCCAAACAGCGCCATGCCGGCGAACGACCAGCGCCAGCCCAACCTGGCAGCTATTACACCGCCCAAGGCCATGCCTAATACCGATCCGAACATGCCGCCCGCCATGAAGGCACTGGCAAGCGTTGCGCGCAGGTGTTTGGGAAAGACCGAAATCACCACCGCGATGCCGACGCTGCCATAGGCCGCCTCGCCGACACCCACCATGAAGCGGGCAATAAACATCTGCTGGTAGTCCTGCGCCAACGCGCAGCCTAGAGTGGCCATACTCCACAGTAGAGCCATCAGCGCCAGGCTCTTTACCCGACCGAAGCGATCAGCCATCAACGACAGGGGAAATGTCAGCAAGCCGACCATCAAGGCGACAATGCCACTGAGCAGGCCGAGCTGGCCGTCGCTCAGGGCCCACTCGCCCTTGAGCATCGGGAACACCGCGTTCAGCACCTGGCGCGACATGTAATCGGAAATCAACAAGCCGAACGTCAGTGCAAAGACGATCCAGGCATATTTGCGCGCAACACCGACAGCACTTGAGTCGTCATCGTCTGCGACGCTTGGGTGATAGGCCATGCAGCCTCCTCGAAACTTTGTTTTATTTGTTGTTATCGAGCTTGTTGCAATACAGCGAGCGAGAGGCCGTCGACCTCTCGCCCCGGCTACCCCTCAGCCGCGTTGCGGCACACCCTTCTGGCCAGCCTTGCGGTTGGGGGCCATACCGTTGGCCAACAGGGTTTCTTCGATACTCTGGTACTGCACACCGATGCGGTAGATCTCACGCGCTTCTTTGCCGGTGGCGATTGCGCGACCCAGCTCATGGGCTACGCGCACGGTTTGCTCGATCTGCTGCACAGAGCTGAAACGCTCGCCTTTGTGATTGATAATCGTGTCTTCAATGCCCACCCGTGGATGCATCCCCATGGACAGCGCCATGACATTGAACGGCAGCACGTTCTTCAACAGCGATTCGGCGGTCACGGTGCAGCCATCCGGCGCGCGGTGGACGAAGTTGAAGAAGTTGAACGGATTAGGGCCATCGAAGCCACCGCCGATGCCAATCCAGGTCAGGTTTAACGGCCCCATGTAGACGCCCTTGCGCACCAGGCGCTCAAGTGTCTCCAGGGCGTGCATCCCGGTCAGCTGGAAATGCGGCTGGACGCCGGCAGCCATCAGGCGACGCAGGTGCTCCGCGACCCAGGCAGGACCTGCCGGCACGGTCATCTCGCTGTAGGCGGCCTGATAGGCCGGGTTAGCCAGGGACGTGCCCTCCAGGTATTCCGGATAGAGCAGCTCCATGATGTTCATCTGCGTGGTGTTGATGGCCACCGTGACCTGATCCGGTTTTGGCGTCAGCTCAGCCAGCATGTGGCGAGTATCGTCAGACAGCCACTTGGCGGCTTCGCCATCGCTTTCGGGCGCGAAGGAAATCGAGCCACCGACCTGGATGATCATGTCCGGCACGGCTTCACGCACACCGGCGATCAATTCGTTGAACTTGGACAGGCGCTTGGAGCCTTTGCCGTCCAGTTCGCGCACGTGCAGGTGCAATACGGTGGCACCTGCCTCATAACAATCGACCGCCTTCTGCACCTGCTCATCCATGGTCAGGGGGATGTCTTCGGGGAAGTCTTCCGGCATCCACTCAGGCCCGTACGGAGCGACGGTGATCACCACCTTTTCCATGTTTTCCGGGTGCAGGGAATCGTCAAAAAATTGCATGAGTTACTCCTTTTATTATCATTGTCCGCCCACTCCGGACGTTGCCGGGGGACGTGTGTACGAGTGCGAATGCAGAAACGACTGATCAGTAAGTCTTGTCGCCGATGATGCCGGCTCGTTCCATCTTGCGATGGCACGGCGGGTAATCCATCACGGCGTAATGCTGGGTACTGCGGTTGTCCCAGATCGCGATACTGTTGGGCTTCCAGCGCCAACGCACCTGATATTCCGGGATGTACGCCTGGCTGATCAGGTAGCGCAGGAGCTCACCCGCACCAGGGTTGGCGTCCTGGCCGAAGCGTACCCGCCCGGGGGTGTGGTAGTTGCTGAAGTGGGTGGTAAAGGCGTTGACGAACAGCACCTTTTCCAAGGTTTCCGGGTGGGTGCGCACCACCGGGTGCTCGGCATCCGGGTACATCGCCTTAAGCGCCAGACGCTTATCGATCGGCATGGCGGCACCGAAGCTCGACTCGATGCTGTGGCGGGCTCGCAGATCGGAGATCTTCGCCTTCACCTCATCAGGCAAGCGCGCGTAGGCTTCCACCATGTTTGCCCACATGGTGTCGCCCCCCACTGGTGGACATTCCACGCAGCGCAGCACGCAGCCCATCGGCGGGGCCTCCCGCCAGGTAGCATCGGTGTGCCAGGCGTTCTCGTAGCGGTCCATCGACTGGTCCGGGCTCTTGTAGATGCGCACCAGCCCCGGATGCCCCGGGTCGCTGCCGGCCACCGGATGATCCTCCAGCTCGCCAAAACGACGGGCGAACGCCACGTGCTCGACGCGACTGATGTCCTGGTTACGCAGGAACACCACCCGATGCTTGAGCAGCTGAGCACGAATCTCGGCAAAAAGACCGTCGTCATGGACCGCATCGGCAAGGTTGACGCCGACCAGTTCCGCGCCAATGCTGCAGGTCAATTGTTCGACTTTCATGGCAGGCGGCTCCCTTAAATGACGAAAATCGATGAGCCCGTGGTCTTGCGTGACTCCAGGTCGCGATGAGCCTGCGCGGCATCCTGCAACGCATAGTGCTGGTTAATCTCGATCTTGATTCGACCGCTGCCGACGTGGTCGAACAACTCGCCCGCCAGGGCGGCTTTTTCCGCCGGGTCGGCGATGTAGTCGGCCAGGGCCGGGCGGGTCATGAACAACGAGCCCTTGATCGCCAGCTGTACCGGATCGAAGGCCGGGATCGGGCCGGATGCGGTGCCGACGCAGACCATCAGGCCGCGGCGCTTGAGCGAATCCAGGGAGCCCATGAAGGTATTCTTGCCGACGCTGTCGAACACCACGTTGACACCGACGCCGTCAGTCAATTCGCGAACGCGCTGGGCGACGTCTTCATGGCTGTAGTTGATGACATGGTCGCAGCCATGGGCCCGGGCGATTTCGCCCTTGACCTCGGTGGACACGGTGCCGATGACGGTCAGGCCGAGCAGTTTGGCCCACTGCGAAACGATCAGGCCCACACCACCGGCGGCGGCGTGCAGCAGAATGCTGTCGCCGGCCTTGAAATCGTAAATGCGCCGCATCAGGTACGCCGACGTCAGGCCGCGCATGGTCATAGCCGCGGCGGTCTCGAAACTGATGGTTTCCGGAAGCTTGATCAACGGTGCGGCCGGGATCAGACGCTCGGTGCTGTAGGCACCCAATGTATTGAGAAAACCGGTGTAGGTAACGCGATCACCCACGCGTACGCTGGTAACCCCCTCGCCGATGGCCTGGACCACACCGCAGGCTTCAACCCCCATGCCGTTGGGCATCGGGATCGGGTAGGTGCCATTGCGAAAGTAGGTGTCGGCATAGTTCAGGCCGACCGCCACATGACGAAGACGAACCTGGCCTGGACCGGGTTCGCCAACTTCGACCTCCTCATAACGGAGGACTTCGGGACCACCTGTTTCGTAGAAGCGTATGGCTTTGGCCATGTTTTCTTATTCTCCAGTCTGCAAGATTGGCGTGCAGCGTCGATTTGCGCTGATTGGACTGTAGGACGCAGTCCGGCAAGCCGCTTCTCATCAGACGACAATGGCTTTTCATTTCGTGACAGCTACCCGGGTGGTGTGCGCTGTATCAACGCCTGAGGTGGATGACTTATCCAGTACCTCTCGATACCCTTGCGCACCTCGGTACCTGACGGTGTTCCAGGTCAAACCACACTCCATCCAGACGAGCATGTAATGAAATCCCCCGCAGGTTTGCTGCTGTCGGGTATTGAGCTGGACCGTGCCAGCTCCATCCCCCTGTACCGCCAACTCTATTTGCAGATTCGCAAACAGATTCTCAGTGGAAGAATTCAAGGGGGCGTGCGCCTGCCGTCGACCCGGACCTTGAGCAAAGAGCTTGCGCTGTCGCGGATCACTATTCTCAATGCCTTTGATCAACTGATTGCCGAAGGCTTTCTGGCCTCGCGTACCGGGGCCGGTACCTATGTCGGCAATGAGTGGGAAAGCCGTGGTATTGCCGACGATGAGCGGCAGCGCCAGCCGCCTCGCCTGTCCAATCTGAGCCAGTCCATGCTGTCGCTGCGCAGCATTCATTTCCGCGGGGTCTCCTATGCTGGCTGGGTCGCCGGGAGCCCCACCTCATTCCTGCCAAGCCACAGCGCTTACGACGCGTTCCCGCAGCATATCTGGAAGCGCCTGATGAACCGCCATCTGCACAAGCCGACCAAGGCCATGCTCGGCTATGGCGAACTGCAAGGATTGCTGGCCCTGCGCAAGGCGATTGCTGAATACGTCTTTGATGCCCGTGGCATCGACTGCAGTGCCGAGCAGGTGGTCATCGTTTCCGGCGCCCAGCAAGCCTTTAACCTGCTGGGCATGCTGTTGCTCAATCCACAGGACAGCGTGTGGATGGAGGATCCGGGGCATATCGCGGCGCGAATCGCGCTCCAGGCCCAGGGTGGTCTGGTGGTCCCGTTGCGTATCGACGAACAGGGGATCGATATCCAGCAAGGCCTGGCTCAGTGCCCTGACGCCCGCCTGGTGTTTACCACGCCTTCTCGCCAGCATCCCTTGGGCGTCACCATGAGTTATGCGCGGCGCCAGGAACTCATCGACTGGGCCGCGCGCAACCAAAGCTGGATCATCGAGGACGACTGCGACAGTGAATTTCGCTACAACGGCCGCCCCCTGCCTGCACTCTATGCCATGGACCAATGGGCCCGGGTGATCTACGTCGGAACGTTCAGCAAAGTGCTCTTCCCCTCGCTACGACTGGGTTACGTGATACTGCCGCACGCCTTGATCGAACCCTTCTGCACCCTGCGGGCGGTCATGGATCGCAGCCCGCCCACACTGCTGCAGGCCGTGACAGCAGACTTCATGGGCGAAGGCCACTTTCTGGGCCATATTCGTCGCATGCGTGCGCTGTACCAGACTCGCCAGCAAGCACTGGTCAAACAACTGCAGCAACGGCTGGGCGGTTTCTTCAAGATCACCCCGGTGGAAGCCGGCATGCACCTGATCGCCTGGCTGCCACCCAAGCTTGATGACGACGCCATCGCCAAGGAACTGGCCAGGCATAATATTCACACCTATGCCCTGAGCGACTACTGCCTTGAGCATGTCCTGCCACCTGCTCTACTGATCGGTTTTGCCGGCACACCTGAGGACCAGGCCGAGGAGCGCGTCGAAGCACTTGCCCAGGCCTTGAGCAAAATGGGGTACCTGCAGCAGGCCACTTGAAGCAAGGCAAGTGGTCTTGTGATTTAACTGATAATGGATCTATCGAGAGTTCCTGACTGGCGCGATAAAGGCTGCGCCGGTAGACCCGGCGTCTGAACCAGGAATAACTCGAATGAACAATAAGATCCAGGAACGATTCAATGCCTTGCTCAGCCACAAGGCTGGCGAGGCCGGGGCACCTCCCGCACTGACTGAAGCACTGGCCCGCCGGCTGCTCGACCGACTTGGGCAACTGCGCTTGTTTGCTCATGCCTACCCTTTGCTGACCAACCTCACCCATGGCCGTGTCACACCTGGCGACCTGCTGGACTTCGCCTATCGCCACGAGCTGCAGGGTCTGAGCCTGCACTTGCTCGACGGCGAGGAAAACAGCCTGAGTCAAATGACGCCCGCGCAACTTCAGGCGTTTGCTGACAAGGCCAATGCACTGGGGCTGGATGTGCACCTGGAAATCAGCAGCACACTGAAAAAAGATGTCGATCAGGTGATCGCCATTGCCAGGGCCCTGGGGGTTCGCAACATCCGCGTGTACTCACGCTACGAGGGGACGCTGTCGCAGGTCATGGAGGTGATCGAGTCAGACCTGCATTACCTCGCGCAGCAGGCAGACGAGCACGACCTGTTCTTCGACTTCGAGCAGCATGAGGAACTCAAGAGCGCCGAGATCGCGCAACTGCTGAACCGGCTCAACCACCCCCGACTGCATGCCTTGTTCGACTTCGGCAACATGATCAATGCCTGCGAACAGCCCCTGCAGGCGCTCCGTACCCTGGCGCCGCACATACGCCAGACCCACCTCAAGGGTGTGCGTATCGTCCCCGAGCAAAACGGATTCGGCCATTACGGCGTGCTGCAGGGCTGTGACGAAGACGATCTGCCCAACGCACGCATGGTGTTCGAACTGTTGATGCTCGGCGAATCAACCCCGCAAGTGATCGCGTTCATCCTTGAGCAGGAAAATCATTACGTCGCCCCGGCGTTCCGCCAGACCCTTGAGGCCGCCGACCCGTTCATTGCGTACCGGGAAATGAGTGCAACGGCGCTGCCTGGCGGCTATTCGCTTGAGCGAATGTTGGCCGATGAACACCGTTGGGCAAACAACCAGGTCGCCTATGTACGAAGCCTGCTGGCCGAGCTCCGAACCTTGGCCGAGTTGACCCTGGACAACGGCGCAAACGCCTGAACGTGACGTGACAACCGGTACTGCTTACCCGATTACGCCTGGAGAACAATAATGACAACTCGTGACAAGGCCAAATGGCTCAGATTCCTGATTCTCATCCTCGGTGGGGGCACCATTTACAAACTGTCGAGCCTCAAGGACGCCTTCTATGTGCCCATGCAAGAATTCATGGGATTAACCCATACTGAAATCGGCCTGCTGCTGAGCGCCAACGCCATTGTCGCCACCGTGCTGTTTGTCGTAGGCGGTCTGCTCGCAGACCGTTTCGACACACGCAAGCTGATTCCCATCGGTCTGCTCGGCACCGGCAGTCTCGGGCTCTACCTGGCGACCTTCCCGCCCTTCAGCAATCTGCTGATCGTGTTCAGCCTGTTGGCCGTCTGCGCCGATTGCATCTTCTGGCCCTCGCTGCTCAAGGCCATCCGCAATCTGGGTGACGACCAGGAACAGGGGCGGTTGTTCGGTCTTCTGGAAGGCGGGCGTGGTGTTATTGATACTCTGGTCGCCTTTTCTGCTTTGGGTGTCTTCGTCGCCATGGGCTCCGGTGAGGCCGGCCTGAAATCGGCGATCCTGTTTTATTCGGTCATCGACATTCTTGCCGGAATCCTGACCTGGTTTCTGCTCAAGGGCGGCACCGCGCAGTCGATTGCCAAGCCGAAGAACGGTTTGTCGAACCTGCTCGAGGCCATCAAGGTCCCGGGTATCTGGCTGGTCAGCCTCAACGTGTTCATGGTCTACATCGTGTACTGCGGCCTGACCTACTTCATTCCCTACCTCAAGGACATGTACGAACTGCCTGTGGCACTGGTGGGCGCTTACGGCATCATCAATCAGTACTTTCTCAAGATCCTGGGCGGCCCTGCCGGTGGCTTCATTGCCGACAAGCAGTTCAAGAGCACCAGCCGCTATCTGAAATGGGCATTCCTGGCTTTGCTGCCGCTCATGGGCGTCGTCATGCTCATCCCGAAAAACCCGAGTTTCATCTACGCGGGCATGGCCGCCACGCTGTCCTTTGCACTCATCGTGTTCTCCATGCGCGGCGTGTTCTGGGCGCCCATGGGTGAAGTCGGCATCCCCCAGCACATCACCGGTTCAGCCTTCGGTATCGGCTGCCTGATCGGCTACGCACCGGGCATGTTCGCTTACGTCATCTATGGCGCAATCCTCGACCATTTCCCCGGCCAGCAAGGTTACAACTACGTCTTCAGTTTGATGAGTCTGTTGGCCATTCTCGGGTTCATGGTGTCCAGCCTGCTGTATCAGGCTGTCCGGAATAACTCCACGACCACCGGCGAAATTAGCGCAGTGCAAACCTGAACATCGCCCTGGTAACCGGAAACTGGTCGGCGTAATACCTCTTCCTGGAAAATCAGCCCTGGCGCATGCCAGTCAGAAATGAGCGAAACGATCATTTGAATGATTGAATTGCGCAGATTAAGTTGTTGACCTAAGATCAACTTGACTGAATCAATCACCCGATGATCGATTCAGTCAGTTTCGAGGTGAAACACGTCTTGCCAAACAATTATAAAAGGAGACCCTCGTGGCCCAGATTCCTATCAAGCGCACCATTGAACGCATCCCCGGCGGCATGATGATCGTGCCTCTGCTGATCGGCTCACTCGTGGCGACATTCCTGCCTGACACGCCCAAATTTTTCGGATCATTCACCAATGCGCTGTTCACCGGCGCGCTGCCCATTCTGGCGGTGTTCTACGTGTGCATGGGCGCGAGCATCAATATCAAGGCCACGCCTTACCTGCTCAAAAAGGGCGGCACGCTGCTCATCACCAAAGTCGGCATTGCCGTGCTCATCGGCATCGTGCTTGGCCACTTCCTGGGTGAGCAGCCGGTATCCTCCGGGCTTTTCGCCGGTATCTCCACGCTGGCGGTGGTCGCCGCAATGAACGACACCAACGGCGGCTTGTACATGGCGTTGATGGGGCAGTACGGCCGCTCCGAAGACGTCGGCGCCTATTCGGTGATGTCGCTGGAGTCCGGGCCTTTTCTGACCATGGTTACCCTCGGCATTGCCGGCTTGTCAGCCTTCCCCTGGCCGACGCTGGTGGGCAGCATCCTGCCGTTGGCCCTGGGCATGCTGCTGGGCAACCTCGACCGCGACATGCGCGACTTCCTGGCCAAGGCCGTGCCGGTGATGATCCCGTTCTTCGCCCTCGCACTGGGTGCCAGCCTCGACCTGCATAACGTCTGGCAGGCTGGTCTGCTGGGTCTTGGCATGGGTGTCGCGGTGGTCGTGCTGACCGGCATTCCGCTGTTTTTCGCCGATCGTTTGACCGGCGGCACCGGTGTTGCCGGCGTGGCGGCAGCCACCACCGCGGGCAATGCCGCCGCCGTTCCGGCGTTGATCGCAGCGGCGAATCCGGTGTACGCCGAAGCGGCCAAGAGCGCGACAATTCTGGTGGCTGCCTGCGTTGTGGTCACCGCGATCCTCGCACCGTTACTCACTGCAGCGGTGGCCAAACGCGTGCAACTGCGCAATCCCGTGGTCATCCCCGAGTCGGACCTCCAACCGCAAAAGCAGGAAGCCCTGCGATGAGCATTCTGATCATCGCAGACGATCTGTCCGGCGCGGCGGATTGTGCCATCGGCTTTGCCAGCGCGGGGATGCAAACGGTCGTCACGCTCGAGCCTTTGCATGACAAGGCTGACGCCCAGGTGATTGCCGCCGATACGGACACACGGCGCCTGTCCCCGACGCAAGCCGCCGAACGCACAGTCGCTGCGTACAAGGCGCTGCAGCGTCCCGGTCAGCGGCTGTACAAGAAAATCGATTCGACCTTGCGCGGCAACTGGGCGGCGGAAGTTGCCGCCCTGCAACCGCTGGCGGGTCTGGCCATCGTCGCCCCGGCGTTTCCTGCAACCGGGCGCACGTTGCGAGGTGGCCGGGTGTTCGTCAACGGCCAGCCGCTGGAAACCACCGACACCTGGAAGCTCGAAAACGCCGATCGTCCGGCGGATGTCGAGGCGATGCTGGTGGCCGCTGGCCTGAGTACCGCCAAGCTTGATCTCGACACCTTGCGCGGTAATGAAGAAGCACTCGTGCGTCACATCGCTGAAGTGGCGAGCAAGGGTACCCAGGCGCTGATCGTCGATGCACAAACCGAAGACGACCTGCTGACGATCGCTCGCCTGACCGCGTCGATGGAACAGCCGCTGTTCTGGATCGGCTCGGGTGGGCTGGCGCGGGAAATCGCCAGTCTTGCGGATTTTTCCGAAGCACGCTTCACGGCTATCGAACCCACAGCGCTGGAAAAAAGTCAGGCACCGATTCTGATCATGGTCGGCAGCCTTTCAGGTGTCTGCGAACGGCAATGCGCACTGCTCAAGGAGCGCGGCGGGGTCAGCGAACTGGTTGTCCCGCCCGAAGTCCTTCGCCAAGGCACGACGCACGTCGATTGGGCGCTGTGGCAAGCGCGCATCGGCGAGCGGCTGGACGGCTGGAGCGACCTGCTGCTGCGCATTGGTCGCGATGAGGCGTTCGATCCCCAGGAGGGCGCTCAACTCTCAACCCGGTTGGCCGTGCTGGTAGAACCACACTTCGCCAAGATCGGCGGCCTGATTGCCACGGGCGGCGAGACGGCGCGGGCCATATTGACCACCGTCGGCATCGACAGCCTGCAATTGCTCACGGAAATCGAAGCCGGCGTGGCTTTCGCGCGCCCCACCGTTTCCCGGCAAGGGCATCGTCCCGGCATTGTTACCAAGGCAGGTGCATTCGGCACTGACCACGCCTTGTATGCGGCATGGCAGCACTTGAGCGAACGCGCCGATCGCTCCCCGCCCCAACGTACACGAATCCAAGGACTCCAATGAACACTATGAGCAACTACCTCCCCATCATCGGCATCACCATGGGCGATGCCTCAGGTGTCGGCCCGGAAATCATCGTCAAGAGCCTGACCCACGACATCGTCTACCAACAATGCCGGCCATTGGTGATCGGCGATGCGCGGCGTCTGGAGCAGGCCAACGTGATCGTCGGCGGCAGCGCCAAAGTGCGCCGTATCGAAGACGCCTCCCAGGCTTTGTACGAGGCCGGCACCATCGATTGCATCGACCTCGACCTGATCCCCGATGACCTGCCGTTTGGCGAGCTGTCACCCATTGCCGGTGACGCCGCTTATCAATACATCGCCCGCGCTGTGGAACTGGCCGAGGCCAAACAGATCGATGCGATCTGCACCGCGCCGCTGAACAAGGAAGCGCTGCACGCCGGCGGCCACAAGTACCCCGGCCACACCGAAATGCTCGCGCACCTGACCCACGTCGACGAAGTGTCGATGATGCTGGTCGCACCGCAGCTGCGGGTGATTCACGTCACGACCCACATCGGCATCATCGATGCAATCCGCAAGATCGAACCGGGCCTGGTCCAGCGCACTATCGAACGCGGCAACGCCACACTGATCAAGGCAGGCATCGCCCGTCCCCGGATTGGCGTGTGCGGGATCAACCCGCATGCCGGTGAAAACGGCCTGTTCGGTTATGGCGAAGAGGAAGAAAAAATCATCCCGGCGGTGAAGTTGCTGCAGGAACGCGGCCTCGACGTGACCGGCCCGTTGCCGGCCGACACCCTGTTCTTCCGCGCCGGGCGTGGCGACTTCGATCTAGTGGTGGCGATGTATCACGACCAGGGCCACGGTCCCGTCAAAGTACTGGGGCTCGAAGCCGGGGTGAACGTGACCGTCGGCCTTGAAGTGATCCGCACCTCGGTCGATCACGGCACCGCCTTCGACATCGCCGGCAAGGGCATCGCCGATGAGCGCAGCCTGCTCGAAGCACTGCGCCAGGGCGCGGAGCTGGCCACACGACGGGGATGAGGTGCAGCGGCACTGTCGTGTAAGATCGACCACCGCCCAACCAACGAGACCCGCCATGAAAGTGTCCGAACGCCACCGCGCCATCCTCGATCTCGTACGCATCGGCGATGCCAACGTCGAGCAATTGAGCGCGGCCCTCGGCGTATCGGAGGCGACCGTGCGGCGCGACCTGACCATGCTCGCCAAGCAGCGGCACCTGGTCCGCACCTACGGCGGCGCCACCGCTGTGGTGGGCGTCCATGAACCGGAAGCCTCGCTGGAAGAGCGCAAAACCAGCCAGTGGGAACAGAAAGACGCCATCGCCCTTGCAGCGGCTGCCCACGTCCAGGACGGCGACACCGTCCTGCTCGACGGCGGCACCACTTGCGCCGCATTGGCTCATCATCTGTGCTCGCGCCAGGACGTGCACGTGGTGACTAACAACCTGCTCGCCGTAATGACCCTGGCCAACGCGCCGGGCGTGCGCCTGACCTTGATCGGCGGTGATTTGCGCGGCTCGAGCATGAGCACCTTGGGGCCATTGGCCGAGCTGACGTTGAGCCGCCTGAGCGTGGACAAAGCCTTCCTCGGCGCAGACGGCGTCGTCGCGGAATTCGGCTTGTGCGAGGCGAGTGCGCAGCAGGCTTATCTCAAGGAATGCATCATCAAGCGGGCTGCGCAGATCGTCGTTCTCGCCGACACCGACAAACTGGGGCGGGCGCGGCAGCAGCATTGGACGCCTATCGAACGCGAATGGCGATTGATTACTTGTGCTACTGCCGATGAAGCTGCGCTCGCACCGTTTCACGCGATTGCGCAAATCACTGTGGAAACCGTGGACCTCGCCTGATTGCCTACCTATTGTGGGGAGCGAGGCATTGCGCCAGGAAACCCCGACGTTTTTCAGCAGCCCAGTCTGAACAACGCAGGATACCGGGAAATTGCGCTGCCATTCATGCTGCTCACCCTGTGCCGTTTTGATATGGGCAGCGCGCTGACAGGCCAGTTGAGTCGTCAAGCCCGGTACACCCAATGCGGCGAAATCGAAGACATGCTGAGCCACCCAGGTTCGCTCTCCCGCCTTCTGGAAACGTGCTCCAGTTTGCCGGTCCGTGACTTGCTCCGTCCCCCTGATTGCCAAACGGAAAGTCGCTTGAGCCACTCAGATGTTGATAACCCAGACTGAAAACGTGGCCTGCCAGACTGTAGGTGAACACGCCTGCAACCACACAGCTGCAGCCCTTCACGACAGGCTGCAAATCGGCCAATACCCGATATCTCTCCCCTGGCCCGATAGCAGGTGTTTTCGGTCCATGTACCGTCACAGCCACCGCGTGAAACCTTGCGCGAAAATCTGTCATGACATGTTATGACCACATCCAAAAAGGCGTTTGGCCCAACAAATACGGCGTTTAATGGACGAATGGTCGAGAGGCGTCAAGCACGGGGAATTGCCGGGAGCCTGAAGCCACTACAGGCGACTCAGATCGGTGCGTTCGTCGCGGTGAAGTGAACTTCCCTTTCACCACGTGTCACATTAGGTCCTAGTCAAGCGAACTTAAGTGGAGGTACAACCTTATGAGCATGACCACAATTGTCAGTGCCGTGATTTCCAGTCTCGCACCAAGTGTCTTCGACCAGAACAGCCTGCAAGAACCCGGCGCGCATGTCTCTGCCGTCGAATACCACTACGGGATGGACATCGATGTGAAACGGGTACTGCAGCGCACCGATACATCCGACAAGACCGGCGTGGTACCGGTGACCCTGGTCTACGAAGACAGCGAGGGCGAGGTTCACAAGATCCGTTTCCTCGAATGGGGTGCAAGCCCCGCCGCCCCCACCAGCATTGCCTGATCCGCTCGCCGATAGGGATCTGGGCCTCGCCTGCCCCCCAGAAGCGGAAGTTAAACCTCATATGCACTAAGTGCGAATGATGTTTTTTATTACCTGAAAATGGACATGATCGAATGATTAAAAGTTCATTCGCGAAAATCGCTATTGTCCTGGCAGCGTAATACCGCAAGATTAATTAATATTAATTGCTGGATCTTAACTGCAATCATCAACGGCAAACTCCAATTATGCCGTGCTGAGAGCCAGGTTGATCCACCGTTATAACAAAGAGGTAACCATGGAACTTAGTATGCTTTCTTCGTCGACCGTGGAGTTTTTGCGTTTGGGAGTTGTATATGTCCACCTTATTGCCTGCTGTGTGGCAATCGGGCTGGTTTTGACCAGTGACATTGCAATGGTCAAGCAACTCCTGAAGGGGGATGCGTCAGGTCAGCATGATGACGCGCACATGGAAAGTCTTCAAAAAACCGTAGTGCTTGCCCTTGTAGCTCTTTGGATTACGGGTGTTGCTATCGTCGGGATAGATTATGCCGGCAAGGGGATAGAGTATTTCCTTAACCCAAAAATTCAAGCCAAGATCGGCATAGTTGTACTGCTGACCATTAATGGCGTCGTGTTGCATAGCGCGGTATTGCCTGCGCTGAAAAAAGCCGGTTCGTTGCTCAAGCTCTCCTTCAGCCTGCGCATGCTGGCGCTGTTCTCGGGGGCGTTCTCTGGCGTGTCGTGGTTCTATGCCGCAATGCTGGGTGTTGGTCGTCCGTTGGCCTGGAAATATTCGTTGGTGGAGTTGCTGGCAGCCTATCCGGTCCTCATCGTCGGTGGATTCGGGATGATGGTGATGCTCACCATCTGGGCCAAAAACAAGAGCACGGCAGAATCTACGGAGCAAGGCACCAGGACAGTAGGAAACGCCGCCCTGGCTGGATGGTGAAGCCAGGTTGAACAAGGACGTTCAGCTTTAGCCAATAAAACCCGCTGTTAGCAGTTCACAAAGTTTCACTTGAGGATACACAAATGAAATCCATGAAAGCTCTCTTCGTCGTCGCCGCTCTGACCGTTTCTTCTCTGGCTATGGCCACAGGTGGCGGTGGTGACCGGACCATCGCACGCATGGAGAAAGCCCGGAAAGTCTCGATGGAAGCCTTCCAGGTTGCACAGAAACAGAAGGCTGAAGCCGCTGTAGCTCAAAGCAAAGCCAAGGCGACCGATCACGCCGACAGCTGATCGGTGTAGCGCGTCCCCCGGCTGACAGAAACGCGGGGAGCATGAAGAACTCGAGTCACCAAATGAATCAGCAGCCGACTTAGGTACGCTCATGACCATTGAGCATGCTTAAGCCGGCTCGTTAACTGGCGCGAAACGTTGTGCATACTCCTTTGGACTCACCCCCATGCGTCGCACGAAGGCTTTCCTGAGCACGTCGACACTGTGGTAGCCGCATCGGCGCGCAACCTCCTCCATCGACCGCCTTCCCAGCTCTATTTGCCGACAGGCCGCTTCGACCCGAACGTCCTCGACGTACTTCGCAGGCGTTGTCTTGAATTCCCTCTGAAACATGCGGATCAAGGTCCTCACACTTGTGGCGAGCTTGTCTGCAAGTATCTCGACCGTAAGCTCCGAATGTAGATGCTCACTGATCCATACGCATAACTCATCCAGGTTCGAACCGGTCGCATGCTGCGACTGGAGAGCGACGCTGAACTGTGCCTGACCGCCTGGACGTCGCAGAAACAGGACCAGGTTCTTCGCGATCTCCAAAGCGATGTCGTCTCCCAGGTCTTCGCTGACCAATGCGAGCGCAAGATCGATTCCCGCCGATATGCCAGCCGAGGTGTACAGGTTGCCATCCTTGACCCAAATCGGGTCGGGATCTACCTGCACATTGGGATAGCGGTCAGCCAGGCTACGCGCCATCCGCCAGTGGGTCGTTGCCTTACGACCATCCAATAGCCCTGTCTCGGCCAAGGCGAACGCGCCGACACAGATCGAGCACACACGCCTGACGCTCTTGGCTCGCGTCCGGATCCACTCGATGGCGGTCTGATCCAGCTGATCCATGGCTTTCCAGCCCGACGTCACGATCAACGTGTCGATCGCCTTGTTTTCAAGACGCTCCTGTTCAAGCGTCTTGTGCGCCATGAGCGCGATGCCGGTGCTGCTCTCCAGGTGCTCATTGGCGCCCGCGCAAACGAGCTCAAGTACGTAGGGAGCAGAGTCGCCGCGATGCAGATTGTTCGCATAGGCAAACACCTCCGCCGGACCGATCACATCAAGCGAATCCACGGGCGGCAAACCCAAAATTACCACCCGTTTTTGCACCCCGCCGATAAGGGGCAAGCTTGATTTCGTCGTTTTCCGCACAGCGATCTCCCGCGTTGACCAGGCACACATATTGGCACAAATCATCTGTAAATAGTCAATTCTGCCAACCGCACCTATTTAGAATGAACTGCGAACCAACTTCATCTCCAGGAAGCAAACATGAGTACACCTGTCACCATAGGCGGCTTCAGCGCTCCAGACTCTGAACTCGCTCGCAAGGCCTCTGCCCTCGTCGAACGCGTCCACTCGACAGCTCTCCTGCACCACGTGCACCGGACGTGGTGGTTTGCCGAATTCCTCGGCCAGCAGCGAGGCCTGAAATACGACCGCGAGGCGGTTTACCTCGCCGCGCTGCTGCACGACCTAGGGCTGACAAACGAATTTGCAGCCGACCAGCGTTTTGAGGTCGACGGCGCCGACGCTGCCAGCCACTTCCTGCTAGAAAACGGCTACTCGGAATCGAAAGCCGAGCTGGTTTGGGATGCGATCGCACTTCACTCCAGCGCCGGCATCGCCGACCGCAAACAGCCAGAGATCGCCCTGATCTACATGGGCGCCCATGTCGACGTGATGGGATTACGGCTGGAGGAAATCACGCCATCGCTGGTCGAGGATACGCTGGCCCTCTACCCCCGTCTTGGAATGAAAGCCGCGTTTACCCAAGCGGTCGCTGAAGTGGCCAGGAAGAAACCTCACACTGCGATTGGCACTGGGCTCGCTGATGTCGGACGTCGACACGTGCACGGGTTCGATTGCCCGAATGTGTGCGACCTGATTGATCACGCTCCTTTCGACAGCTGACTGCGGTGCTGCCAGATGGCACTACTGCGCAACATTCGTGAATGGGTAACGCCTGATACGTGATATTGGCGCGAGCAATGTGTGTTCCTTTACTTTGGAGTATTCACCATGCAGCAACGTAAATACCTCGTCACCGGCGCTACGGGAAAAACTGGCGTCTACACCATTCGCCACCTTCTCAACGGAGGTCATGCGGTTCGGGCTTTCGTACATCAGGAAGACGAGCGCAGTGCAGCACTCAAGAGTGAAGGCGCCGAAATATTTGTGGGTGACCTTCTTGAACATGACGACATCATTCGTGCGATGGAGGGAGTCACAGGCGCCTATCTGTGCTACCCCGTGCGTCCTGGCTACATTCAGGCGACCGCCTATTTTGCGGATGCCGCCCGGCGAGCAGGGGTCGAGGTCGTGGTGGAAATGTCGCAGATTTCCGCGCGGGAAGATTCATTGAGCCACGCCGCGCGCGACCACTGGATCGCGGAGCGCGTACTCGACTGGTCTGGAGTACCCACCGTCCATATCCGCCCGACATTCTTTTCTGAATGGTTGATCTTTCCGTGGGTGCTTGATCAGATCGTGAAGGAGAACAAGATCACGCTGCCATACGGTAGCGGACGACATGCACCGATCGCTGCCGAAGATCAAGCGCGACTGATCGCCGCCGTTCTCACGCAACCGTCTGGCCATATCGGGAAAACCTACCCGCTCTACGGCCCTGTCGAGATGAACCATCAAGAGATTGCTGATGAAATCAGCGGCATCACAGGTCGCACCATCACCTACAGCCCTTCGACCCTAGAAGAGTATCGCCAGCATCTGGAGACCTACGATCTGCCGGAGTTTGTGATCCAGCATTTCCTTGCGGTCGCGATCGATTACCAGAACGGAATCTTTAGCGGTGAGGACGGGGTTATTGGCGAAATCACCGGACAAGCGCCTCAAACGGTGGGTGATTTCGTACGTGCCAACCGGCAAGCGTTCGGGGTGTGATCACTATGGGCGTATGCGCTTGGTCTTGATGACCTTTGCATACGCCATTTTTTAAGTAAGCGTTCCGGGAAGCTCAAGCTGACACAGAACAAGACGGACAAGCGCTCTACACTATCCAGATCAAGTAGCACCCACTGAATAGCCATTCATTCTTTCCAATGGAGTGCCTGATGAACACCGTAATAGAGCTGTATGGCGCTAATACCGGCAACAGTCTGAGGGCTGCAATAGCCTTGGAAGAAGCAGCTATCCCTACACAGCACGGAGACTGAATCTGCAAGCGAATGAGCAGCGCGACCTGGCGTACCTGGCGCTTAATCCGGCGGGAAAAGTCCCAACCCTGGTCGACCATACGTCGACACCGCCACTGGTCATCAACCAATCAAACGCAATCATTCAGTTCGCTGATGCCAAAGCTCCCGGCCGACTCGCACCAGCGCATCCTGGACCAGAGCGCGACAGAGTGTTTGATCGCTACTTCTTTTTCGTAACGGACGTAATCGCGCCTAGCCATGCAGCATTCTTCCTGCGCCAAGCGGGATTAAATGATGCGGCCACGCTCATCGATCTGCGCGTCATTGAACAACTCGTCTATGCAGAACGGTTTCTTACCGACGACTTTATGGCCGGAGATCAGTTTTCCATGGCGGACATCTCGGCCTTCACCATTACGGCATCAATTCGTGACCGGCTGGATTGGGCAGCGCTTCCACGCTTATCACGCTGGTTCGACGCGATCGAAGCCAGGCCCGCCGTGCAGCAAGGATTGAAAGCGTTCCAAAGTCACTAAGCGCTACCGCGCAGACCTTTTTGTGTGCGCTAAAGAGTTCGACGACGCCTGCCCTGACGTTGAAAAGCCATCCCGATGTGAAGAGCCACGCTTCAACGGATGCCGTTCCACTGGGTTAGTCATGGATAGAACCGGTCTCACCCGACTGGTTCTAAAGACCCAACGCAGGTTGTCCGTTCAGCCTGATTCCAATAACTCTTTGATAAATCCGGCACCAAGCCAGGGTTTAACGGACGGGTGGTCGAGAGCCTCAACCACGGGGGATTGCTGGCACTTGGCAGCGGCTGCGGCAACACCAGACAGGGGGCGTTCGTCCGGAGAAGTGAACTTCACCCTCACCGACGGTCACTAAGTCCCTGCAAGCGAACTCAAACAGAGGAACAGCCTTATGCAAATGGCCTCAGTTATCAGCGCGGTGATTTCCAGTCTCGCGCCAAGTGTATTCGCCCAGAGCGGCCAGCAAGACCCCGGTGCGAGCATCTCCGCCGTGGACTACCACTACGGGATGGAAATCGATGTGCAGAAGGTGCTGCAACGCACCGACACGTCCCAGAAGACAGGCGTGGTACCGGTGACTCTGGTCTACGAGGACAGCGAGGGCGAGTTGCACAAGATCCGTTTCCTCGAATGGGGCGGAAGCACAGCCAGCACCACTAGCATTACCTGATCAGCCCTGTCGATAGGGGTACAGGCCACGCGCCTGCTCAGCGTAGGTCTGTACCCTCGACTCGCTCCTGAAGCAGGAGCTCGTCCACCACCACGCGTCGGCCGGCTGAGTCAGCCAACGTCCGGATAGTGGCGATTGGCGCGAAGCCATCCATTCGACGCTGCTCCGCCTCCACGCCGCGGCCCCAGAAGCATCGGCGCACTTCCTCGCCGCGTCACGTCAGCTCGAAATAGCCTGGACCTGCCATGTTGGAAGATCACCGACCGTGATAGCACCATTGATGTGATGGAGCTGCGCAGGATTGATGTTGGAGAGGAGCAGTTGTAGCTGCGCCATCGACTACTGCGCCGAACTCCAAGGCGTGCATTCGCAGATGCGATCACGATCCTACGTGCGAAAGCTCTTCGTTAATGAATCGCTCTGCATTCTTCGCAGCGGTTGTCGCAAACTCGTAACAGACCCGGAAGTCCTGCTCTGTTACGGATGCAGATCCCTGCAAGTTCTCCAGGCAGCGCGTTAATGCATGCTTTATCAAGCCATCATTCAGAGCATTGCGGGCTGCCTCTTCACCTTCAACCGCTCGAATGGCAGCTTCGATTTCTTCGATCTGCTCAATCTTTGCCGCCAGCGCGACCCTGGCAAACTCATCTCGCTCGATGATTTTGGTCCAAGAGTGATCAACTATCAGCGTTTTCATAAATAGCCCCTGTCTTCCGGACTCATGCCGAGTCATCAACCAATAGCCCACAAACTCGAATCACGCCAGCCGGTGGGGATCCCCTATGTCCGCACAACAGAAGAAACCCCAGTTCATCCATGGCCAGCCAAGCATGGGTCTGCCCTTCCAGAAAGAGTGCCAACGCCGCCGACATCATCGAGCTTTACCAACGCCTCGCGGCCTGATCAGGCATCCCAGAAAACAAAAGCACCTGTGATGACCGGGATCCGCTCGGGATGAGCATGCCGCTGGCGCTCAAACCACCACCTCGTTTTCGTAACATCGAATCGGCGGTCTTGCTGAACTGAAAGCAGAAGCCCCGAAACGCCGAAGTGGCCACAATCCGGGCACCTCAGTTCTGTTCCATCAAGATCAGACTCAACTCTTAAAGCATCGACCCCGCAGACCAGGCATTCCATACGACTCTCCTTTTTTAGTTAATCGCTCAACTGTAGCTGATCCCTACTCACCCTCCACCACCCGGGCATGGCCCGGCATAGGACGCCCCATGCCCACAGAAAACCAAATCCCTCGCGCATTCTATGTGCTGAGCCTGAAGCACACACCGCCGACTCAACGCCATCACTCTTTGGCGATCCGACGATGGCGGCTACTGCTGGACTCTGACTCGGGTCGGTCGCTACGACGAAGAGCGCGTGCTCGAGCATCTTGGCTACTACAACTCGGGTTGCTCGAACATTGCCGTCCCTATGGACCTGGCGGAGCAGCTTGCAATAGAACTCGAGTACGACAGCAAAGAGCATGGCATCCGCCTTCCGAATACCAGGGCGACTTGGAAGGCGTAGCTAGTCACGATCATTCGCGCGCCGGAGTACACGCCACAACCTGAATAAGCAAAAAACCTCGCTTTTTGGTGTGACGATTAGATTGGCGCACTTCCGTTTTGTAGACGAACCTAGTGTGCTGTTCTCGAAATAACTTGCCCTTCCATCTGCGTCTCCATCGCCTCGCGTGCTCGCCGTATCTTGCTCAAAATTTCCTCGCCCTTTGCGTTCCAAACGTACCGGGTCGGTCGTGCGTTCCGTAATGCCAGGAAGGCGGTAATCGAGCTTTCCTACTCACGTACGGAGCCGAAGCTGCCGTCGCGCAAGAACACACAAATGTCCCTGAAAAACCGCTCGACCCTGTTCATCCACGAGCTGGAGGTCGGTGTGAAATGCACATGGAAGCGCTGATGTTTCGCCAGCCAAGCCTTCACCTTTGCGTGCTTGTGTGTCGCATAGTTATCCACGATCAGGTGCAGCTGGAGATGCTTGGGCGTTTCCTTGTCGATTTTCTTGAGGAAAGCCAACCACTCCTGATGGCGGTGCTGACGCTCGATGCTACTGATCAGTTTGCCCTGGAGATAATCCAGCGCTGCGAACAGCGTGACCGCGCCGTGGCGAGGGTAATCATGGGATTTTGTTTGGATATGACCGATCCCCAGAGGCAGCCCAGGCTGTGTGCGTTCCAAGGCTTGCACCTGACTTTTCTCGTCGCAGCAGAGCACCAACGCCTTGTCTGGCGGGGCCAGGTACAGGCCGATGACATCCCAGAATTTCTCCTCGAACGGCGGGTCGTTCGACAGTTTGAAGGTACGTGTCAGATGAGGCTTCAAGTCATTGGCCACCCATAGTTTATGCACGGTGGTCGCTGATATGCCGGCGGCACGGGCCATGCTTCGGCAGCTCCAGCGGGGCTCGCCGATACGAGGTTGAGTGACCTGTTCGAGCACGCGGCGGATCGTGTCGGCAGGCAGAGGGGATTTGCGTCCTCGGCCAGGCTTGTCGAGCAGGCGTTCCAATCTGAGCGCCTGAAAACGCTGGCACCAGTCGGTGACCGTAGGGCGAGAGAAGCCTGTCAATCGTACGATTTCTTCTCGCGTTGATCCTTGCGCTGCCAGCAAGATGACGCGGGCTCGACGGCCATCGCGCTGACTGATGGTGGCGGAACGTACGCGACGGCTCAGTTCGGCAAACTCTTCGGGGCTAAGCGTAATGTCCAGAGCGCTTACCAGGAACTCTCCAAGGTAGGAATGGCACCTGAAGTGTAGTGCAAACATGGAGAAATTTATTTCGCGAACAGCACACTAGTTCCGCGGGACTGGCTTAGCCTTCAGGGCTCACATGGGGCACGAGTTGCTGCAGGCCGAATGGAAAAATGTCGATCTGGACCAGCAGACCTGGTTTATTTCAAGTGAAAACGTCAAAGACACCCGCGGCAAGAAACAGGATCACCATGTCTTCCTCTCCCCCTTCGCCCTGCATTTCTTTCAGGACTTGAAAACCCTGACTGGACACAGCCAATGGTGCTTTCCGAGCAAGCAGGATGATGGGCATGTCGATGTGAAAGTAGTGAGCAAACAGGTCGGTGACCGCCAAGCCCGGCTCAAAAACCGCAAGGCCCTCTCCAGACGGCGTCCCGACGATACCCTGGTCCTTGCCGGCATTGAATGGCGGTTCTTTCTGGGCGGGCCGTCGTTACTACAACCGAAACGACATCAATATTTCCGACTACTTCTACTGGAACCAAAGCTCAACGGGCTTTGGGTTCGACCAAGTCGCATTGGGATATCTGAAATACAGCTACGTGTTCTCACGCAAGGACAACGTCTTCCAAAAGGATTTTGTTACCCGGCATGATGTGACCGTCGGCGGATTCAACACAAATCCCGGTGGCGAGGTTCAGCTGGGCGTCAGTTATCTGGACAAGCCGAGCCGCGAGGATGCTCATTAGGGCTGGTCGGTGGTTGCCCAGCACAAGCAGGTCGCGTTTCTTGGCGGAGTCAACAAGTTCGCTGTTCAATACGGCCGAGGGCCGGGCACCGCATTGGGCTACACCGGTGATACCACGTTGGATGAGAGCAACAAGAGCTGGCGGCTCGTGGAGTTTTTCGACTGGCAAATGACTCATGCTTTCAGTGGTCAAGTTGAATTGGTCTATCAAAAAGACACGCGCCCTGGTGGTGATGATCAGAACTGGTTATCCATTGGTGTTCGGCCAATTTATGCGTTCACGGATCAGTTCAAGTTGAGAACCGAAGTTGGGCGCGACCAGGTTGAAGCCGCAGACGGTACCCGAAAACTCACTAAGTACACCATCGCGCCGACTTGGTCACCGAAGGGCCCGGGATTCTGGGACAGGCCGGAATTTCGTCTGTATTACACCTACGCTACCTGGAACAAGGCTGCGCAACGCGCCGCCAGCTTGCAATCTCCGGGATCGGCTCTGTCTGATACCGGTGCGTTTGGTACAGCCTTGCAAGGCTCCAACGTAGGGGTTCAGATCGAGTATTGGTGGAAATAAACTCCCTTGTTGACGCCGATGCCGAATTGAACCATGTGCCGACGCAAGACCGACCCACCTCCAATTCAGCACAAATCCAGCACAGGCAAAAGTTTGTGAGGAATTAGACTGGGTCAGTGACATCTCGGCAACTGGGTGTATTCGACATCGGCATCAACACCAAGGTCGACACTACTTTATTAAAAGAACTCTCAACGGACCGAGATAATTGCCTTTGGCCACTTAGTGACTAGCTGGTTTTCGCCATGAACACAAAGTATTCATGTGTCGATATCAGACACGGAGGTGGCGTGATCAGGTAATTGAATCATCGGACAAGCCGGGTAAGGTGGCGCATCTTTTTATCGAAATAACCACATCGCGATGATGGGTTTGATAAGAACTGCAGCGTTTGAAGGGTGCCTCTTTCAGGAAGCCCAGCAGGCAACAATGATGATCTGTTGCCCCTATCAATTCGCTTAAATGTCGAACAGCAGAGAAAAAAAACCAATGATTAGCCCGAACTCCAAGGATTCGAGTGGCCAATTGGCGCAGGGCTTCAAGCCTCGTCACGTAACAATGCTGTCAATCGCCGGTATTATCGGCGCAGGTTTGTTCGTTGGCTCAGGACATGCCATTGCAGCTGCTGGCCCAGCGGTCCTCCTGGCCTATCTATTCTCAGGCTTGCTCGTCGTTCTAGTCATGCGCATGCTCGGTGAAATGGCGGTGGCCAATCCGGACACTGGCTCGTTCTCCACCTATGCCGACCAGGCAATAGGCCGTTGGGC
This sequence comes from Pseudomonas sp. GW821-FHT02H09, assembly GCF_059421425.1. Taxonomy (NCBI): domain Bacteria; kingdom Pseudomonadati; phylum Pseudomonadota; class Gammaproteobacteria; order Pseudomonadales; family Pseudomonadaceae; genus Pseudomonas; species Pseudomonas sp. GW821-FHT02H09. The sequence goes on along the minus strand of NZ_JBWKVA010000010.1, from coordinate 112,719 downwards.
AGGCTTCACCATCGGTTGGCTCTATTGGTGGTTCTGGGTGCTGGTGATTCCTATCGAAGCACTGGCCGCTGGTCATGTGTTGAATCAGTGGTTTCCCGAGATTGATGCCTGGCTGTTCGCTTTGGTGTCGATCATTGCACTGGTGGTGACCAACCTATTCAGCGTGTCCAAGTATGGTGAATTCGAGTTCTGGTTCGCCATGGCCAAGGTCGTGGCGATCATAGGTTTCATCGCCGTGGGTTTTGCCGTGCTGATGGGCTGGGTTCCCGATCGGGAAGTCAGCGGATTGAGCGGACTGATGGCCGAGCATGGCGGATTTGCCCCCAACGGCCTGTCGGCGGTAGTCGGCGCTTTCATCACCATCATGTTCAGCTTCATTGGTACTGAAGCGGTCACCATCGCCGCCGCCGAATCCGACAACCCGTCGCAGAACATTGCCAAAGCCACGCGTTCGGTGATTTGGCGCATCGGAGTGTTCTACCTGTTGTCGATTTTCGTGGTCATCTCCGCGGTGCCCTGGAACGATCCGCTGCTGGCCCAGGTAGGTTCCTACCAGCGGGCACTGGAAATCATGAACATTCCCCACGCCAAGTTCATGGTGGACGTGGTGGTGCTGATCGCCGTAGCCAGTTGCATGAATTCCTCGATCTACATTGCCTCGCGCATGCTGTACTCGCTGGGCCGTCGTGGCGATGCGCCGAAGGCGCTCAAGGCGACCTCCTCCGAAGGCGTGCCACGGGCAGCAGTCATCGCCAGCACCGTGCTGGGCGCAGCGATCACCGTGTGGAGCTACTTCATGCCCGCCGGGCTGTTTGACTTCCTGTTGGCCAGCTCCGGCGCGATTGCCTTGCTGGTGTACCTGGCCATTGCAGTGTCGCAGCTGCGCATGCGCCGGACGCTACGTCGGCAGAATATCGAACTGACCTTTCGTATGTGGCTATTCCCGTGGCTCACATGGCTGGTGATCGCATTCATTTGCGCAGCGTTGGCGGTCATGATGATCACCCCAGAGCACCGTACCGAAGTGAGCTCGACCATTGGCCTGGCGCTGGCGATTTCCTTTATCGGCCTTGTGACGTCGCGTCAGCCTGCGAGGGATACAAGGGCGACGTCTGTAGGATAAAAACCAAGGACGTATTTGCGCCGAACCTGATACTCCCTACGTCAAGGCTGGGGTATTACAAGCTCCTGTGTCTCAAGCCGTAATCGCTCTTTGTGAGGACATGACCACGATGTCATCGAACTCCACCGTGTCCGACGGTACGACTCAATCCGTTGGTTTTCTGCTGTTGGATAAATTCACACTGATTTCCCTGGCGTCCGCAGTAGAGCCACTGCGGATGGCCAATCAGTTGTCGGGGCGAGAGCTGTATCGCTGGCATACGTTCAGCCCCGGTGGAGAGCCTGTCTGGGCCAGTGACGGCGTGCCGATCACTCCGGATGCTTCGTGGAACAATCCATTAGTGGCGGACACTGTAATCGTGTGCGGTGGTGTTGGAATCCAGAGCGTAATCACTCGCGAGCACATTACCTGGCTACAAGCTTTGGCACGTCAATCCAGGCGGTTGGGAGCGGTGTGCACCGGTAGCTGGGCGCTCGCCAGAGCAGGGCTGCTCGACGGGTACGAGTGCAGTGTGCATTGGGAATGTTTGGCGGCCATGCAGGAAGCTTTTCCACGAGTCAGCATCAGCGCGAGCCTCTTTACCCTCGACCGGAACCGGTTCACAAGCTCCGGCGGAACAGCGCCAATGGACATGATGTTGCACCTGATCAGCCGCGATCATGGTCGTGAATTATCCGCAGCCATCTCTGAGATGTTTGTTTACGAGCGCATACGCAACGAACAGGACCATCAGCGCGTTCCGCTTAGGCATGTGCTGGGAACTCATCAGCCCAAGCTGCAGGAGATCGTCGCGTTGATGGAGGCCAATCTCGAGGAACCGATCGACCTGGATAACCTTGCAGAATACGTTGATCTGTCACGTCGACAGCTAGAACGGCTATTTCAGAAATACCTTCACTGTACGCCGTCACGCTACTACCTAAGGTTACGTCTTATTCGAGCGCGACAACTGCTTAAGCAAACATCATTGTCGATCATAGAGTTGGCGTATGTATGCGGTTTCGTGTCCACACCACACTTTTCCAAATGCTATCGCGAGTACTTTGGTGTTCCACCAAGCGACGAGCGTTCCGGCTCTGAAATGAGTCGCAAACCGGCAATGCTTGCGACTACGCAGCAGTCATCAACTAAACAACTGACAGCGCTCGACCAAGCACGAAACGAATCGACTTTTGCCAGTGTTCGAATGATTGATCATTCCGATTTGGCGGAATCGTGCTGATAGGACGTCCCTGCCGCCCCATTCATCCGTAGTGCATGGGTTTACTCAATAAGATCACGCAGGAGATTTGACGTGCACATTGGTGTTCCTCTCGAAACCCAGACCGGTGAAACACGGGTTGCTGCAACCCCGGAAACCATCAAGAAGCTGATCAGCCAGGGTCATAAGGTCACTGTACAAAGCGGTGCCGGCGTTAATGCCAGCGTAGTCGACAGTGCCTATGCAGCGGCAGGCGCAAGCATTGGCAGCGCCAATGACGCGTTTGGTGCAGCGCTGATTTTGAAGGTGGTCGCTCCCAGTGACAGCGAGCTGACGCTGATTAAAAGCGGCACCGTTGTGGTGGGGATGCTCAACCCGTTCAGCAACGAAACCATCGCCAAGCTGGCCGAGTGCGGGATTACCGCCTTTGCCCTGGAGGCCGCGCCTCGCACCTCCCGCGCGCAAAGCCTGGATGTGCTGTCCTCACAAGCCAACATCGCCGGTTACAAAGCCGTGTTGCTGGCCGCGCACTACTATCCGCGCTTCATGCCGATGCTGATGACCGCTGCGGGCACTGTGAAAGCGGCGCGCGTGCTGATCCTTGGTGCCGGTGTGGCCGGTTTGCAGGCCATCGCTACCGCCAAGCGCCTGGGTGCGGTGATCGAAGCCTCTGACGTGCGTCCTGCGGTAAAAGAGCAGATCGAATCCCTCGGCGCCAAGTTCGTCGACGTGCCTTACGAGACCGATGAAGAGCGTGAATGCGCCGTCGGTGTCGGCGGTTACGCCCGCCCGATGCCGGCCAGCTGGATGCAGCGCCAGGCTGTGGCCGTGCACGAACGCGCCAAACAGGCCGACATCGTTATCACCACCGCGCTGATTCCCGGCCGCAAGGCACCGACGCTGTTGAGCGCGGAAACCGTGGCCCAGATGAAACCGGGTTCGGTGGTCATTGACCTCGCGGCAGCCCAGGGCGGCAACTGCCCGCTGACCGTGGCCGATCAGGTGGTCGTCGAAAATGGCGTGACCATCGTCGGCCCGACCAACCTGGCCAGCGCCGTGGCGGCTGACGCTTCGGCGCTGTACGCACGCAACCTGCTGGACTTCATGAAACTGATCTTCACCAAAGAAGGCCAGTTCGAGATCAACCTTGAAGACGACATCGTCGCCGCGTGCCTGATGTGCCGCGACGGCCAGATCGTGCGCAAGAACGGCTGAGGATAAAAACAATGGAAGACATGCTGATCTCTCACGGTATCTACAACCTGATCATCTTCGTGCTGGCTATCTATGTCGGCTACCACGTGGTCTGGAACGTCACACCTGCACTGCACACGCCACTGATGGCGGTTACCAACGCCATCTCGGCGATCGTGATCGTCGGCGCCATGCTCGCCGCCGCCCTCACCGTGACCCCGCTGGGCAAGACCATGGGCACCCTGGCGGTGGCCCTGGCCGCGGTCAACGTGTTCGGTGGCTTCCTGGTGACCCGGCGCATGCTGGAAATGTTCAAGAAAAAAGCGGCTCCAGCAAAAGCTCCGGCAGCCAAGGCCGCAGCAGTCAAGGCTGAGGTGCAGCAAGCATGAGCATGAACCTGGTTACTTCCCTGTATTTGATTGCCTCGGTCTGCTTCATCCAGGCGCTCAAGGGTCTCTCGCATCCCACCACGTCGCGTCGCGGCAATCTGTTCGGCATGCTCGGCATGGGCCTGGCGATCCTCACCACGGTCGGCCTGATCTACAAGCTGGGCGCGCTCTCTTTTGCACAAGGCGGGGCCCAGGTCGGTATCGTCTACGTGATCGTTGGCCTGCTGATCGGCGGCACTGCCGGTTCGATCATGGCCAAACGCGTTGAAATGACCAAGATGCCCGAACTGGTCGCCTTCATGCACAGCATGATCGGCCTGGCAGCAGTGTTCATCGCCGTGGCCGCCGTGGTCGAGCCGCAGTCGCTGGGTATCGTCCAGCAACTCGGGGACGCCATTCCGGCCGGTAACCGCCTGGAACTGTTCCTCGGTGCAGCCATCGGTGCTATCACCTTCTCCGGTTCGGTGATTGCCTTCGGCAAGCTGTCGGGCAAGTACAAGTTCCGCCTGTTCCAGGGCGCACCGGTACAGTTTGGCGGCCAGCACAAGCTGAACCTGCTGCTGGGCCTGGCCACACTGGGCCTGGGCGTGACCTTCATGCTCACCGGCGACTACACCGCTTTCGGCGTGATGCTGGCACTGGCCTTCGTGCTCGGCGTGCTGATCATCATCCCGATCGGCGGCGCCGACATGCCGGTAGTGGTGTCGATGCTCAACAGTTATTCCGGCTGGGCGGCAGCGGGTATCGGCTTCTCGCTGAACAACTCGATGCTGATCATTGCCGGTTCGCTGGTGGGCTCGTCCGGTGCGATCCTCTCGTACATCATGTGCAAGGCGATGAACCGCTCCTTCTTTAATGTATTGCTCGGCGGTTTCGGCAACACAGCCGACGCAGGTCCGGCAGGTGCCAAGGAGGCCCGCCCGGTGAAATCCGGTTCGGCTGACGACGCTACTTTCCTGCTGACCAACGCCGACACCGTGATCATTGTTCCCGGCTATGGCCTGGCGGTAGCACGGGCGCAGCATGCGCTGAAGGAGCTGACCGAGAAACTGACCCATCGCGGTGTGACCGTGAAGTATGCGATCCACCCGGTTGCCGGTCGTATGCCGGGGCACATGAACGTGTTGCTGGCCGAGGCCGAGGTGCCTTACGACCAGGTGTTCGAGATGGACGACGTCAACTCCGAGTTCGGTCAGGCCGACGTGGTGCTGGTACTGGGTGCCAACGACGTGGTCAACCCGGCCGCGAAGAACGATCCGAAATCGCCGATTGCCGGCATGCCGATTCTCGAAGCGTTCAAGGCCAAGACCATCATCGTCAACAAGCGCTCGATGGCCAGCGGCTATGCCGGCCTGGACAACGAACTGTTCTATCTGGACAAAACCATGATGGTGTTCGGCGACGCGAAGAAAGTCATCGAAGACATGGTCAAAGCCGTCGAATAAACATGCGCCAGCGCCCTCCCAAAAAACCTCGGCCTTTAATAGGCAGGGGCTAATGAGAGGGCCCCCTCATCCAGAGCTCGCCCGCCGACAGGAGTCGCTAAGCCCGTCGCTGTTCGTCAGTGAACGCCTGACAGCGCTTGCGCCATTCAGAAGTGAAGTTGTTACCTCACAGCCCTGCTCATTTTCCAGCAATCCCTTTTTTGCCTGCGCACAATTTCTTGCGCCGTGGGCAGGTAATTAGTGACCGCGAATATACTGTTCGAGTTGCAGAATCAGGTCTGCTTGTTCTGTAATTGCAGTCTTGACCAGATCACCAATCGACAGCAAACCAAGTAGTTTTTCGTTTTCTACAACCGGCAGATGACGAAGGTGACGTTCGGTCATGATTCCCATGCATGTCTCAATACTCTGACGAGAGTCCACCGTTATCACGGGTGAACTCATAATGGTCCTGATGGGCGTGCCCGCCGAGGAACGCCCCTGTAATACCATCTTGCGCGCGTAGTCTCGCTCACTGATAACACCGATAACAACTCCATTCTCTACGACAGGCAGCGCGCCAACATTCCGTTCAGCCATGGTCCTGACAGCCTCGATGACCATTTGCTCCGGTGCAACGGTGTAAACTTCATGGTTACGCTCGGACTTCAAACAAAGTAATTGCGCAACAGTTTTCATAATTAGCCCCTCTTATTTTTATCAAACACAAGCACCCTACACCGGGAGCGCAGACAGCAAACAGCTCAACGAACAATACAACCAGTTTGAATCAGAAAAAGAATCTGAAAATTAAAATCCAGCGTTAGAATCCGCCAGTACGATCAATGCTTTCGACTCCGTTCAACCGTCTTCGATGGCACTTCCAAAAATAATTTCTTGTAGTCGGATGAGAAACGACCCAAGTGGTTAAATCCCCACTGCATCGCCACCGCTGCAATGTTTCCATTGCATCCGCCCTCCAGCAACGCCTGCCTTACAGCTTCAAGCCGAAAACGCTTTAAATACACAGTCGGCGTAATACCGAAATATTTCTTGAAGTCATCATAGAGCTTGAAACGGGATACACCCACCGCCCGCCCGACCTCGCCCAAATTGACTTCATCGCTGGCATGCTCATGTATAAGTTTTTTGGCTTTTAATAAATATTCAGGACAGCGAATCTGCGAAAGACTAGCCAACTCGCTCGAATAATTATTTGGCTGCGACAAGATCAAACCTTTTATCAACGCTTTTTCAATATCACGGGTAATGGATACATGACCAAAAAAGTCACGTGCCTGATCCATCTCCACAAGCAAGAATTTTACCAACCGCCACCATGCGGCAGGGGCTCCGTCAGTTGTACTTATTTGGGTTTCGAAGACAATCGGCTGTTGCGCTGGCCGCTGTAACAGTTCCTCCAACACCTGGCGCATTGCTGTACACGTAATGGCGACCTGAATTTTTCGACAATTACCTGCAATAGAGAGTTCTTGCTGATCATAAGGCGATACGATTATTCCGTTTTTGCTATCGGACATCAGCAATCCATTTGGTTTTCGTAGTTCCTGCTCACCACTGATTGGTAGACTGATGCTGTAACTGTTGAGTACCGACGCATCAATATCGATAGTGACATCGGTACCGTATTCGATATATCCAATCACTGTAGACATCGACTTCAAAACATTTCCGGCATGTTGAAAATGAAGTCGCTGCGGGGACGATGCCTTGAGCTCGTGAGGGCCGCAGATATTCACCATCCAGGCTTGCGCACCTTGTACATCATGATGCACCGCATGGATGTCTTGAAATTCAGCATTGTTCCCGGCATGAGTTTGCAGATTCATCGCAGCACCACAAGAGTTACAGATCAGGCTACAACCGTACTTTCAACGCCTCAGAATCACTATCCGCATAATGCAAAAATCATCATAAAAACGCACAAAAAAAACCCGCCATGTATTCCCCATAAAGAGCGAGCCGTGCCACCTCAGAAGCGGATAGATATCACCTCGAATTCGGATAGATGCACCACACAGAAAGGCTTTCAATCGGGGTGAGCCTAAAAACTACAAAAGGGTGTACCTGATGAATAACTCGAGAAGCATTGCGCAGTGGCAAGAATACATCCAGGGCTGCCTGGATTTCCGTCCGGCTGAAGGCATTTACCGCATCGCCCGTGACATGTTTACAGAGCCGGAACTGTTCGACCTGGAGATGGAATTGATCTTCGAGAAGAACTGGATCTACGCCTGCCACGAGAGTGAAATCGCCAACCCCAATGATTTCCTGACGATGCGTGCGGGTCGTCAGCCCATGATCATTACCCGCGATGGCAACAATCAGCTTCACGCGCTGATCAACGCTTGTCAGCATCGGGGCGCGACGCTGACTCGCGTCAGCAAAGGCAACCAGTCCACCTTCACATGCCCGTTCCACGCCTGGTGTTACAAAAGTGACGGCCGCCTGGTCAAGGTCAAGGCCCCGGGGGAATACCCGGAAGGCTTCGACAAGGCTACCCGCGGCCTGAAGAAAGCCCGGATCGAGAGCTACAAGGGCTTCGTGTTCATTAGCCTGGACGTCAACGGCAGCGACTCGCTGGAAGACTTCCTCGGCGATGCAAAGGTGTTCTTCGACATGATGGTCGCCCAGTCTCCTACCGGCGAGTTGGAAATACTGCCCGGCAAGTCGACCTACAGCTACGACGGCAACTGGAAACTGCAGCACGAAAACGGTCTGGATGGATATCACGTCAGCACCGTGCACTACAACTACGTCTCCACGGTACAACATCGCCAGCAAGTCAATGCCGCCAATGGCGGCGGCTCCAGCACACTGGACTACAGCAAACTGGGCGCCGGTGATGCAGAAACCGACGATGGCTGGTTCTCGTTCAAGAATGGCCACAGCCTCTTGTTCAGCGATATGCCCAACCCGACCGTACGCGCCGGCTATGCCAGCGTCATGCCGCGCCTGGTGGAGGAATACGGCCAGCAGCAGGCTGAGTGGATGATGCACCGTCTGCGCAACCTCAACATCTACCCAAGCTTGTTCTTCATGGATCAAATCAGCTCGCAGCTACGTATCGTGCGCCCGGTAGCCTGGAACAAGACAGAAATCACCAGCCAGTGCATCGGCGTCAAAGGTGAGACCGACGCGGACCGGGAAAACCGCATTCGCCAGTTCGAAGACTTCTTCAACGTTTCAGGCATGGGAACTCCCGACGACCTGGTGGAGTTTCGTGAAGCCCAGCGCGGATTCCAGGCACGCCTTGAGCGCTGGAACGAAGTGTCTCGCGGCAGTGAAAAATGGGTCGAAGGCCCCACTCCCAACAGCGAGGTCCTGGGCATCAACCCGGTACTGACCGGCACCGAGTTCACCCATGAGGGACTCTACATTAATCAGCACGGTTCCTGGCAGCGCTTCCTTCTGCAAGGTCTGGAACAAAAAGCCCTGAAGTTGAAGGAGGTGTGAAATGAGCGCACTACAACATTCCATTGAACAATTCCTCTACCGCAAAGCCGAGCTGTGCGATCAGCAGGATTGGGACGCCTACATCGCCCTCTTCGATGAGCAGAGTGAATTCCACCTGCCGCAATGGGAATCGGAGCATGTGTACACCACCGACCCCAAGCGCAGCATGTCGCTGATTTACTACTCGAACCGCTCTGGCCTTGAAGACCGGGTGTTTCGTCTGCGCACGGGTAAGTCGGCGGCGTCAAACCCGATGCCGCGCACCATGCACCAGATCAGCAATGTGCGGATCAAGGAGCTCGATAACGGCTTGCTTGAAGTCAAGGCAGCCTGGGTCACCCTTTATACCCGACAGGGGTTGTCCGAGCAGTTCTACGGCCATGTGACCTACCACCTTAAAGCGGTTGCAGACAGCTGGAAGATCACTCGCAAGCACATCGTGCTGCTCAACGACACCATCAACTCAGTGCTTGATTTCTATCACCTGTGAGCTGCGGAGCACGCTGTCATGAACCATAAAGTCGCTTTCAGCTTCGCCGACGGCAAGACCTCGTTCTTCGAGGTCAAGCCAAACGAGTTGCTGCTCGACGCCGCGCTGCGCAATGGCGTGAACATCCCGCTGGACTGCCGCGAAGGTGTTTGCGGCACTTGCCAGGGACGCTGCGAATCAGGCCAATACACTCAAGATTACGTCGATGAAGAGGCCCTCTCCGAGGACGATCTAGCGCAACGCAAGATGCTCTCTTGCCAGACCCGTGTGCAATCGGATGCCTCGTTCTATTTCGACTTCGATTCGAGCTTGTGCAACGCTGGGGCAACCCAGCTATTGCAAGCGGTGATTACCGGTGTAGAACAGGTTTCGGCCACTACCGCGATACTTCATATCGACGCTTGCTCCAGCCCGCAGCAGCTGGATTTTCTCCCAGGGCAGTACGCTCGACTGCATGTACCGGGAACCAGTGAGTGGCGCTCCTACTCATTCGCCAACCGACCCAATTCCACTAACCAGCTTCAGTTTCTCATCCGGCTCCTGCCTGATGGAGTGATGAGCAACTTCATCCGTGAGCATTGCCAACCCGGTCAACTCATCGAGTTCGAGGCCCCTCTGGGTAGTTTTTATCTACGCCAAGTGACCAAGCCTCTGGTACTGGTGGCAGGAGGAACCGGCCTGTCGGCTTTCCTCGGGATGCTGGATAACATTGCAGAAAAAGGTGGATGCGGACACCCGATCCAACTGTTCTATGGTGTCACGCAGGACAATGACCTGTGCGAAACCCAACGGTTGGCGGACTATCGCGATCGTATCGCTGATTTCGACTACCACCTTATCGTGTCGAAGCCATCAGAGCAGTGGAAAGGGAAAACTGGATGGATTCCTGATCACTTTGACCGAAATGCGTTTGAGGCTGATCCATTCGATATTTACTTGTGCGGCCCTCCGCCAATGGTCGAAGCGGTCAAGACCTGGTTCAACGAGCAGCAAATCGAAAAATTCCAGATGTTTTACGAGAAATTCATCGAGAGCAATTCAAAACATTAAGAACCATGGGGAGTATCTGGAATCAACCAGATACTCCCCTGCTTTTTTATCAACTGCCTGATCCCGCTCAATTCCCCTTCCCTAAAAATTCAACGATCAAAACGCTCCGCCAGATTTCGTAAAGCCTCGGCCTGAGTTTTCAAGTCCTCACCAATTCTTTGACCATCCAATGCCTTATCGACGCTTTGCTTCGATAGCTCAGCCACTTGCAGAACCTGCTGTGACAAGCTTTCTACTACTTGCGATTGCTGCTCCATGGCAGATGCGATCTGCATGCTCATGCCCGATATTTGAGTCAACGAGGAATTCACTCCAGCCAGATTTCCTTGCACCGACAGCACTTCACGAGTGCTGTGTCGCGCGAATTCTCGGCCCTCGTCGGTCAGTTGGACGGTACGTTCGGTAGCATCACGCAGTTGCAGCAAGAGCGGCTGAATTTGCTGGGTTGCTTCTTGAGTACGTGTTGCCAGTTGCCGTACCTCGTCAGCAACAACACTGAACCCCCTACCCGCTTCGCCGGCGCGAGCAGCTTCAATGGCAGCATTCAAAGCCAGCAAATTAGTTTGTCCGGCAATCGAACTGATGATGTTGGTGATAGCGCCAATGGCCTCCGTGGAACTGGCCAACTGTTGGACTGCCACTGCAATACTCCCGACGGATGTACTGAGCTGCTGCATTGCGTCAAGGCTCTTGCCGGACAATTGCTCGCCATGGCTGGCGAGCCTGACAGCTTCTTGGGTAGCCAGATTCGTTGCCTGAACATTACTGGCGACCTCCTGGATAGTGGCTGCCAGTTCGCTGAGGGCGGTTACCGACAAGTCGGTTTCATCACGTTGCCGTTCGAGACGCTGAGTCTCGGCCTGAATCAATTGGGCAAGCTCGACTACCTGCCGCTCAACGACGCCTCCAGTCGTGCCGATTCGCGACAACGCGCTTTGCAGGCGGCTTTCTTCTGCAACCAAGGCCATTTCCATTAACGCGGCAGCACCTGGCGCATTACTGTAAATATCGGCGGTCAACCAGTCAGCAAACGCTTTGGGATGGGCAACAAAAATCTGCGTAACGGCACGGTTCTGTCGCCAATCCTGAAGGCCCGCCATAACGGCAAATCCAGCCACAACCACCGTACTCTGGGCCCAAAAAGAATCCAGCTGCCAAAGACCTGCCGAAAACAATAGACCCAGCGGCAAGCTCGGTAATGCAGACTCCACCAGTCGATTAAGACAAGAACCCCACTGAAGAATTGCCCCACCAGAACTCAACCGCGAATAGAGTTTTTCAGCGCGTTCTGTCTGCACTTGCGATGGTGAGCTATAGACTGCCCCGTAGGCCTCAATCCCATCAGCGCCGAACACCGGTTTTATGTAAACGTTCAACCAATAGGTTGAGCCATCCTTACGCCGATTCTTCAACAGCCCCATCCAGGGCTTTCGTTGTTGCAGCGCACTCCACAGGCTACTGAAAATGTGTGCGGGCATATCAGGATGTTTAAGCAGACTGCTTGATTGATGCAACAACTCCTGACTTGTATACCCGCTAAGTTTTATAAACGCTTCGCTACCGTGGATAATGCGCCCCTGTAGGTCGGTACGGCATATCAGAACAGCATTGTCAGAGGAGCTACGAGGTGCGGACATGACTGAAAGATCCCAAAAGGAAAAAAAAAAGCCTGCCCATAAGGGCAGGCCGAGAGCAACAGTAATGAGGGTGCTATGGCACGATGACTGCGGCGATTTTAAAAGTGATGAACATAGCGCACTTGCACACGACTCCCCTCTGGACGGTTCTCAACGTCCTGTTCGAAGTACGCGTTCAAAAACACATGATCGTCCTTGGAGAAGCTATACATCGCTCCCGGACCAATAGCCCATACCTTTTCACGACGGCCGGAAACTTCTTGACCATCGACTTTGGTATCGGTGATTTGCTTTAGCCAATAGCCATTGATACCCAGGCGCAACTGCGGCGTCACCGCATACTCGGTCGCAAAGTTTGCATGTAAGGCCTGGCCAGCTTGAATATCATCAGCGCCACCAAATCCCGGTCCCGGATCATCATTCTTGCCGTTGTAAAGATAGTGAGCCCGAACCGACGCTGTCCATTTTGGGGTAAACCAATAAGTGGCCGCCCAATAGGGGTCAAACGACCAGGCGTTGGCTCCGGGGTTGATGTCATGCTTATTGTCGTATTTGCCGGTCGGCACATTGACCTGCAACTCAATGCGGTGCACGAAACGAGGTCCATCGGGCCCCATGATCGGATCAAACTGGATCATCGGGCCTAACAGAAGATCACCCACACCACTTTGAGCCTTTATTGCCGCATTATTCAGTCCGTCATCAACATCCATGCTGGTCACAAAAGGCAGCACAGCGTTCATGCCCAGAGTTGCATTCCCCAAGCGAAGATCGGAAAAATAGCTGACTTGAGTCACCGCGACCTGATAATCCAGTTCTTGTTTGGGCAAACCCAGTGCCTTGCCATTCTGATCTCGAAAACGATTAGCGCTGTAGTTCTGGAAGTATTCCTGAAAGTACCAACCCGGTCCGGCTGGCGGGGCACCGTCGAGAAAACTGGTTAAACCCAGATTGACTACCGGCAGGTCATACGCCTGCACTGGTTCAATTCCCAAGAGGCCAGAGCCCAGTACGCACACCGATAGCAGTTTTATTCTTATTTTCATGACGCTCTCCACTTGCAGCAAGGCTAAAGGCAAGATTCCTGACTTATCGACTCAGCCCGGGATGTTCTGCAGCCACTCGATACTGCCCACCGTGAAACACCAGCGGCTCCCCTGCGCCATGGCGGTAGTGCTCGACTTGCCCAAGGAAAATCAGATGGTCACCGCCCTCGTACTGAGTGACATTGCGGCAGACCAGCGTGGCGATCACACCATCGAGAAGCGGTACCCCAGCCTCTCCGGCCGTGAAGGCCACACCAGAGAACTTGTCGGGTGCAGGTCGTGCAAAACGTCCGGAAATATCGTGCTGATCAGCCCCCAAAACGTTGATCGCAAAGTGGCTACAGGAGAGGTAGTCCACCAGACTCGGAGCGTTGCGAGAAATGCTCCAAAGCACCAGTGGCGGATCGAGCGAGACCGACGAAAAAGAATTAGCGGTCATGCCAACGTTGCGGCCATCTGCCGTATGCGTGGTGATAACGGTGACACCCGTGGCGAACTGCCCCAGCAGGTTACGCAACTCGCGCGGATCACAGTCCTGTGCGCTGACCAGTTCGCGCTGGGTAGACTCTGCGGTAAATGCATTCATGATGAACTCCTGGCTCGATGGCGGCTCAAGCGGCCTGACGAGTCTTTTCCTGAATAAAGGCTTGGCAAGACTGGGCGTCGAACCACCAAGGGGCAAAGTTGCGCGGATCATCGAAGCCATTGACGATGGCCGATGCCAGAGGCTTTGACTGGCTGGCGGCGCCAAGCAGTTCGAGCAGATGTTGAGGCGGTGGCGTCAGCATGGTGTTGGTCCACTTGACCACATGCCGGGCATAGCTCCAGTACTGCTCGAAGGTGTCGTGCATCCAGTCAGGGCCAAAGTCTTGCGTGCCACGAGCGACAATCGCATCCAGGTAAACCTTGCTGCACTTGGCAGCATTGTTCGAACCCTGGCCAGTAATGGGGTCGTTGACCACAAGAGCATCGGCCATGCCAAAAACCTTGCGTCCCGACGGCAGCGTCAGCACCGGTTTGCGCACCATCGGCGTGAATCGCCCGGACAAGAAACCCTTGTCATCGGTCATTTCCACGGACCGGCAGCGTTCGGATTCCCAAGGTACATAGCGATTGATCAGTTCCAGGCTTTTCTCAAGATGTTGCTCGGCAGACGTGATCCCCTGCCAGCAATCCATCGGCCCGCCTGGAATCCCTTCGAAGACCATGATTTCGCAAGGTCCAGTGGTGGTCAGGCAAGGAAACACAAAGTATTCGCCTACACCTGGAATCAGGTTGAAGCTGACCCTGGAAAACGGCGACATCGGTGTCATGCCCTTCACATAGGTCAATGACAGCGCCCGTTGCGGTTGCTGAAACTGAGTTCGTTCGGCATCTTTTTCGAACAGATTGACGATTTCGCCCTTGCCTGCTGCCAGCAGTACCAGGTCATGGCTGGTCGACAAAAGCTCCAACTCGGCCACACCGACATCCTGGATAATGACCTCGCCGCCACGCTTTGCGACCTCGTCCAGCCATACCGGCATTTTCAGACGTTGATCGACGGATTGGGCGTAGCGATCCAGCCGGGTACTCCAGCTGAACAGTGGCTCATTCGGGCTCTCTGGGTTAGGCACGGCCAAGCCAATACCTTCGACAGCCGGGCATTGGTCTTCCCAGAAATTCAGCCCCAGATCACGCTCGCTTTGCAGGGCGGCGTTGAACATGCACTGACTGGACATCACTTTGCCGTTGCGAATGTCCTCGCCGTTACGGTTAGTGGTCAGGGTTACTTGGTAGCCCTTGGCGAGCAGGCCTAGAGCGAGTTGCAGGCCGGCTTGACCGGCTCCGACGATGGCGATTCGACGCATTGTTATTCTCCTGGTTATCGACGGTTACAGGTGCAGTATTCGGCAGTCGCCGAACAGGGTTTCTTGTTAGTGTTCTGCGTTACTCGGCAAGCCGTGGTATTGCCGGCAGGTTCTGCTCCGGCCCCATGACCGAGTAGCCCCCATCGACGGCGTAATCCGCGCCCGTCACGAAGCTGGCGGCGGGTGAACACAGGAATGCCACCACATTGGCCACCTCGGAGGGTTCTCCCAGGCGCCCCAACAGATGATAAGAAGCGGCGACCGCATCAGCCTTTTCACGGTTACCGCCACTGACTTCGGCGATCACTCGCGACCAGGTCCAGCCAGGCGATACCGAATTCACGCGGATGCCGTCAGCAGCCAGGTCCATGGCCATGCAGCGAGTCAGCTGCACCATGGCGGCTTTTGAAACCGGATAGAGCCAACGCCCGGTCTGGGCACACTTGGCCGAGATGGACGTAAAGTTCACAATCGCACCGCGTCGCGCCTTGAGGTCCTGATGCACCGCCTGAGTCAAAGCCACTGCCGAAACCAGGTTCACATCAAGCGCCTGCAACCAATCCTGACGACTAGAGGCAAAGCCCTGGTCGCTGTAAGTGCAGGCCAGATTGATCAGCAAATCGATGCCGCCAAAACGTGCGCGCACCTCTTCGACCGCAAGTGCAATGAGCTCGTCATCCGTCACATCGAGGTGAAAAAATACGGCTCGCTCACCGAGCTCTGCCGCCGCCTTGAGACCCGCTTCACGATCGATATCGAACAGCGCAACGCTAGCGCCTGCGCCCATCAGCGCCCGAGCGACGGCGGAGCCAATCAGGGTCGCGCCACCACTGATCACAGCAACCTTATTCTGTAGATGAGACATGGTTATCCCCTTAAACCGATGTGTCGGCGCTGGAGGCCCAGCTCGGCATCAACGTATTGGAAGGCAGCGATTCATCGAGCAGTTTTTGCGCGGTCACCACACCGGCCACTGGCAACCCCGTCGGGTCAAGCAGACCGATCTGAACCAGCACGCTGGCCTGATCCCAGTAGATATGTTCGTGATAAAGCTTGGGACCACGAAACTTCACTACGCCAAGCATCGGGATCTCGACGTGGCGCCCGGTCGGTGCCACACCAGGAAGCATCCAGTCGATCTCGGAGTCATGGGTAAAGCTCATGATGAATTCATCAACGATCTGCGATGCACCGACCGTGCGAGACAGGGGTGTCAGCGCCATGTCCTTGGGATTGCCATGGACGAAGTGATGCTGGTAGAAGCGGCTCAACTCTTTTGCACCCACGCCGCCGGTCATGGTCGGGATGTGGTTGACGTAAGGTTCAGCGACCATGGTGGCCATGGTCGCCGGTACGTCCCGGGTATCGAACTCGTGACGCACGTGCTCATCCCAGAGATCAGAAAGGTTGTAGTCCGGCCCTAAAACCCGACGTAATGCAGCAACAGTCCGTTCGTGAGCCAATAGCGCCGACGGTTTGTGATAGTGATGGCCGTTAGGGCGAGCGAAGGCGTGATCAACTCCCGGGTAAACGTAGAGTTCAACACCAGGTTTGTCGTGCAGGACCTTCTGGATCGCGGACCGAGCCTCGGCGGGGCAGAACTGATCTTGTTCGGCCATATGGAGCACCAGGCGGCCCTGCAGACCTTCAGCTTCCGACAAGGCGTTTTCAATACCCACGCCGTAGTAACCGACGGCACAGGCCACTTCAGGCAACCGACAGGCCGCCAGGTAAGCCAGCTTGCCGCCCAGGCAGTAGCCCACAACACCCAGTTCACCCGGATTACATTGGGGCAAGCTTTGCAGGGCATTCAGACTGGCGCGAATATCATCAATACCAAGTGCCTCGTCGAAACCTTGGTAGAGCTCATAAGCGCGACCAAAGTCTGCCTCGGTGTAACCTAATTCGACACCGGGCTCCTGGCGCCAGTACAGGTCCGGAACCAACACGGTGTAACCTTCCTCGGCCAACAGGTCGGCGACTTCACGCATTGCCTGGTTAACGCCGAAGATTTCCTGACAGAGCACCACGCCCGGCCCGCGACCATCGACAGAGGTCGCCAGGTAAGCCTGGAAGTGACCGCCGGACAGAACCGGCACGCTGACATACTGGCCTTTCATATCGAATCTCCAAGGGTTCAGGAACGTTGGAGATGATATTGGGGACCTTCAGCGGAGCCGACTATCCGCTGAATGCGACGCCTGTCCGTGACATGCAGGAAGTTACCTGGAGGGGCAGGACCCGATGGGCAAAATGAAATAAAGCTGTATGAATGGCCTGAAGATGAACAGAGCGACACCGGTTACAGAGAGCCGCCCTTCTCCCTCGATATGCTCGACGGCAAAAAAGAAACGCAGGATAGTCGATTCATACATGAGTCGAATGAACACGCTGCTTAGCGTGATCATTGATCTGAAGGTTAAAAACGAAGCATTAAACGATGGCGGCGCGCTGAAACAGTCCAGGCAGAGCTTGCAGAAGCAGCCGCAGCGCTGCGAAAGGATGAACCGCAAAATTGCGCACCTGGTCACTGCGACTCTCGCCATAAAGGCACCAATTGCAGAAATGCTCGCAGTTATTGGTCAGCAGTCGATATTGATTTTCTCCCATGCGAGACAGCGCTCGCCGGATCACTTCTTCTCGTTGAAATCTGATCCGTTGGGCAGTACGGATCCAGACCGGATTCCCCGAGGAAAACCGTTGCAACTCAATCACTTCGACAGGACCCGCATGCAAGCCTGAACAAAGACCGGAGTAGTGAACGACTTGAGACGCTCCCAGGTAAATCCCATGATGGTAGTAACCATTTCGGGAGGTGATGAGATGGCTCCCCACGGGAACCTCTGCGTCAGCCATCCAATCCCAGTCATACCATTGGCTGGTAGGAAGTTCCTCTGACAGCGAAGATGTAAAGGACATGTTCATCGTGCTTCGCCTTACCGGAATTGTGGCGGGTACCGCCCGCATTGACCTGGACGGCGCTCCCACCTCAGTTAATTCAGAAGCGTTGGTACGATATTGAACATCTGCCACCAGAGGGACTATCCGCTGGGCGCTAAACCTGTCCACGTCATGCAGAAAGGTTTCTGATTCGGCCTGCCGGGCTTTTCAGCTCTGCACCGAGAATCGGCGAGGCAATAGACTCCGCAACTGGCTCACAAACGCTGATTGACCATTCCTCAAAAAATACGAATCAACCAACGAAAATAACGTTGGACGCCTAAGGTTCGCGGGAGGATTCCAGGATCGAATGAATCACGCTCAGCAACAGCCTGAACAAAGGGAACGCCGCACGCATGGCATGCCCATTGCTTAAGCAGGTAGATAGCCCCGATGAGGGCACAAAAAGAAACGGACATGTCCACAGGTAATCCGGTTTATGCAGCGACTATCCTTATCCTGCAAAACCTCGGTAACACAACTGTGCGCAATGCCTTGAAACCGTGCATGCAAGTGAGGCGACCATGAGCCTGAGTGCCATCCTGCAGAGCAGCGGCAGTCTCTTTGACAGAGCTTCGCTGTTCACCCCAGAGAATCAACTGTTTCTTCTGAATGACCTGGAAGCCATTCGCAAAGGCGTCAGCAGCGTCTTCACAAATCATGATCTGCGTTGCGTAGAAGAAACCGACTGCATCAGTGCACGAATGCACCATGTCAATCGTGGGCACCTGTCCTTGAACAGGCTGGAGTATGGAGCAAGGGTTAACATCGACCCCGGTCGCCTGGGAAGTTTCTTTCTGATCCAGATCCCCATCAGTGGCCAGGCGCACATAATGTGCGGCGACCATGATTTTATCTCCACTCCCCATACAGCCTCGTTGATTTCACCCACTCTGCCGTTATCGATGTGCTGGGACGCCAACGCCCCCCAACTGGCACTTCGAATCGAACGAAGCGAAGTTGAATACCATTGTGCCCAGCACCTCGGTCATGTGATGGACAGACCGCTAGAGTTTCATCCCGAACTCGACCTGACCACCCCGGGTGGGAATTACTTCCTCCAATTGATCACCATGCTGGCTGACGCTATTACATTGGACGAACACCCACTCCACCACGCCCTTGTGCTTAAGCAGTTCGAGTCCGTCCTGATCAATGCATTGGTCTATGGCCAACCCAACAACCTGCGAGAACAACTGGAGTGCGCCAGTAAACCAAAAACGCTGCCCTATTTCGTCAAGAGAACCGAGGAGTATATGCGGGCTCATGCACATGAACCGCTGAGCATAGAGCAATTGGCCGAGCACGCCGGGGTCAGCGTTCGCACACTGTTTGCCGGCTTCCGCGATTTTTGCGATACCACGCCCATGGCCTATCTGCGCAACCTGCGATTGGAACAGGTGCATCTCGAATTGAGCAGTCAAGGTCATGATGTGTCGGTAACCGATATCGCGTTCAAATGGGGCTTTGCCCACCTGGGGCGGTTTGCCCAGGAATATAAAAAACGTTTTGGTGAGGCACCTTCAACGACGCTCAGATTCCGAAGCTGATATCGATTATTTAAACCAAACGGACGACGCCGCAGACTAAAGGGACTCTGCGGCTTTCAATCACTCCATCAAACCACTATGGCTGACTGGTAGATGCCGATCGCTCTCCTGCGGCGATGGATCCGACGGATCGGGCTATATCCGAACGCTGGCAAAAGTTGATTCGTTGCGGGCCTGGTTGAGTGCCGTCAACGGTCCGGACAACGGCGACAGCACCAGGGCCTGTGGCAGCGGCGTCATCGCCACTTGTTGTGTGGTGTTGGAACTTACACGCTCATCGCGTGGCGGAATACCGTAGTACTCGCGGTAGCATTTGGAGAAGTGCGGTGTGGACACGAAACCGCAGACCGACGCCACTTCGATGATCGACATCGGCGTTTGTTTGAGCAATTGCCGCGCGCGGATCAGACGCAGTTTCAAGTAGTAACGTGACGGCGAGCAGTGCAGGTACTTCTGGAATAGCCGCTCCAGCTGACGTCGCGAAACGGCGACGTATACCGCCAGTTCGTCGAGGTCAATCGGCTCTTCGAGATTGGCATCCATTAGCGCCACGATCTCCTGCAACTTCGGCTGGTTGGTGCCGAGCATGTGTTTGAGCGGCACGCGTTGGTGATCCTGCTCATTGCGGATGCGCTCGTAGACGAACATCTCCGAAATGGCCGCTGACAATTCACGCCCGTGATCGCGGCTGATCAGGTGCAACATCATATCCAGCGGCGCTGTTCCCCCGGAGCTTGTGAAGCGGTTTCGGTCGAGGGTGAACAGCCGGGTGCTCATGGTCACCCGCGGAAAGGCTTCCTGCATCGCCGCCAGGCATTCCCAGTGCACACTGCAATCGAATCCGTCCAGCAAGCCGGCACTGGCCAGAGCCCAACTGCCGGTGCACACTGCGCCCAAGCGTTTGGACTGACGTGCCTGACTCTGCAGCCACGAAACATGTGCGCGGGTCACCGTGCGTTGAATTCCGATCCCGCCACAGACAATCACAATGTCGAGTGGCGGCGCTTTGTGCATGGAGGCATCAGGAGTGATCTGCAGACCGTCACTGGCCCAGACTTGACCGCCATCGACGGTGAGTGTGGTCCAGCGATACAGCTCACGGCCGGATAACTGATTCGCCATGCGCAGAGGTTCCACTGCGGACGCCAGGGAAATCAGCGTGAAATTGTCCAACAGTAAAAAACCGATAGATTGAGGCGCACGGTTTTGGGGTTTCACCCCGGAATTGAACGTCGTCATCGCGGAATCTCCTCACACAAAGCGGGTGAATGGCCTCAGGCGCAGGCTCTTTTTATTGCTCGTCCGGCGAGCTATCTGTATTTACCTGCAAAACTCACACCTAAGTTCAATGACGCCTTCTATAGCGTTCAAAAAGCGACACTCCGATGCCTCTATCTCGATAATCGCAAGGGGTAAGGTTAAAAGCGGAGGAGATGCGGTCAACCGCTCTACTCATTGGTCGTGAGCAATACCGTAGCGTTTTTGGGAAGGACTGCCTGAAAATGACAACTTGTTTGTCACCGACATGCACAGGTCGGTTTTCGAGAAAAACAATGGGCGATGACGTTAGTGGGTAGACTTGCACATTGCACCAACCTGAAGTACGCGCCGCGATGGTTCATGGCGGCCGGCCACGCCGGATGCTCGACGCATCCCGGGACGTGCTTGTAATCAGGCGTTTTCTGCTACCAACTGTTTTCATGAATCTCCAGACAGCCTGATACAAAAAGAGCCCTGCAAGAGCTCCTTCCTGCCAACCTCATTACAGGCTCACCGCGTAACAGCTCGCTCTGCTTGAAATACCAATGGGTCAATGATGTCGTAGGCGGCACGAATCCCAGGTCAGGCATTCAGGAGTTGCGGCAATGGAGAACGCTGGGCGCTTTCTGGCTACCATGCTCTACAGTGCCAACGATGGTTGGAGGCGAAATGGCTCGCGTTTCCGCAGGCTTGGTGATGGCAGCCGCTGCCGGAGTGGGGCGCCGGCGTCTCAGCCATGGCGAGCGCAGTGCAGTGGCCGCATCAGGCATGGCCATATTCGTATCGAGGATTCCACCGAGAACCGGTCGCTTTGTAGGGGTAAAAACGCCTAAAAATAAAAAAGGGGTCGCGAGATAAAATCTCGCAACCCCTTGAATTATATGGTCGGGACGGAGTGATTCGAACACTCGACCCCTAGCACCCCATCTTCTTTTTCATACGTCTTGAAAGCCTCGAAAACTTCACTTTGGATTTTTCCAGGCTTGTATTTACTTGAGCTCCAGCGGTGTTCTGCTCTACGGGAATCCAGTAACGTCCATCAGGAGCCGACGTTTTTGTGGGGGGAAAAGTAGGGGGAATCCATTTCATGGCCAAAATCACCATCAAAGAACTCGAATGGCTGACCGCCAATGGGCCCTCCATCCGCCCCACACTCCGCTAAACAGACCTCACGCATTGGTCAGCAATGACTTGGGCTTGAGCAGAAAATGCGCCAGTGCTGGAACCAGTACCAATGCGCCCACCATGTTCCAGATGAACATGAACCCCAGCAGAATGCCCATGTCGGCTTGAAACTTGATCGGCGACAGCACCCAGGTGAGCACTGCAACGCCCAGCGTAATCCCCGTCATCACCACCTTGCCCGTGGACAGCAAGGCAAGGTAGTAAGCGTCAGACAGACTTGAGCCATTGCGCAGATTGGTGAGTGTCACGCTGAGGATGTACAGCGCGTAATCCACACCGATGCCCACTCCCAACGCGATCACC
Source organism: Pseudomonas sp. GW821-FHT02H09 (assembly GCF_059421425.1). Taxonomy (NCBI): domain Bacteria; kingdom Pseudomonadati; phylum Pseudomonadota; class Gammaproteobacteria; order Pseudomonadales; family Pseudomonadaceae; genus Pseudomonas; species Pseudomonas sp. GW821-FHT02H09. Next base: position 90,600 of record NZ_JBWKVA010000010.1, on the reverse strand, counting down.
GGGAGCGTTGCCACCTTGACGCCGATGTTGAGCCCAACCATCAAGGCCTCGCACAAGATAGACGTCAGCATCAGCGGCAGCACCGTGCACACCACGGCCCGCCAGGACCTGAAGGTGATAAAGCACAGGGCGATGACGGCGGCGTACACCATGAACAGCATCTGAACGTTCGAACGCTTCACGACGATGTTGGTGGCTGCTTCGATCCCGGCATTGCCCGCCGCATTGAGGAACTGGAGCTGCTCGGTGTTATGGGTCGCCGCGAATTGCTCAACGGTCTGAACCACACTGGCGAGCGTGTCCGCCTTATGGTCCTTGAGATAGACATACACCGTCAGCAGATCGCAGTTCTGGTTGAACACTTCGCGCGGCGCACGGGTGATGATCGCGTTCAACAGACCCTGGTTTCGGGGGATTTCATACCAGGTCATGCTGCCTTCATTCATGCCGGCCGCTGCCTGCTTGCTCAGCGCCGCCAACGATGTCGTGGACACCACGCCGGGCAACTGCTGAAGCTGTGCTTCCAGCGCGTCGACCGACACCAGCGTCTGGTAGTTGGCGCAGAAGTATTTTAGCCTATACACTACCGAATACCAAAAACAAAGTAGTTACATCTATAAGCAAGGTATGCATCGAATAGCGCTATCAGCGGCTTACTGTAGAAGCGTGCAGACTTAAAATGTAAATAGTCACGCACTAGCCTATTGACCGCCTGATCAATTATTAAATGGTGGTATATGATGGCGCGCAAAATAAAATCTCAAATCCTCTACGAATAGAGATTCTAAATATGCCGTTATCAATGAAGATTGATAGCGCGAACTTCTCCGGACTGACATTTAAAAGCCCCTTTCGCCCAGATGCTATTACAGTAAATAGCTGAGCTTACAAACTCAGCAATCCACGTATGTGCGCGGCTCCGAACAGCACTATCCCACTGTCTATTTTCACTAGATGCTTCAGCCCGCCCCCTCCCCTTGAAAGACGATACCGCAGGGCTTACCACCGCCATCACAAAGGTAGAGGCCTATCCTGAATGACCCGTTTCATAACGAGGGTCGAGGTCAATCGTTGGACGTTGGGCAAGGTCGAAAGGCTCTCATCGTATAGCCGTTGGAAGGCCGGCAAATCCTGGGTGATGACGTGCAGCAGGTAGTCCGGTTCCCCGAATAACCTCTGGGCATCGACCACTTGCGCAATGTCAACGAGCGCCGTCTCGAAAGCCTCGACGGCTTGCCTGTCTCCCTCACGAAGCGTGGCAAACACCATGGCGGAAAAGTTAAGGCCCAATGCGCCCGGGTCCAACTGTGCTCTATAGCCGAGCAACACGCCCGACTCTTCCAGTGCCCGTACTCGTCGATGACAAGGGGAAAGACTCAGTCCCACACGCTCGGCGAGTTCGGTGACCGAAAGGCGACCGTCCTTTTGAAGCTCAGAAAGAATCTTTCGATCAATCCTGTCCATTTGGAAGAACCTCCCATCCTGTAGCGTTTTCATGACCATCTTTGAAAGTAAATTCTAACAAGATTTAACTATTATTCCTCACACCAATAATTGCCGCACTCCCTGGATCAAAGGAGCGGCGGCCTTTGATTCGCGGAGCGGGACGATGCACAGAGCGATGTGTCAGCAGCAAGAGTGGGTAACGCCATGACCTTGAGCGTTTTCGTTGCCTTCTGGGCGGTGTCGATTCTGTTCGTCATCACGCCAGGCGCAGATTGGGCCTACGCGATTTCAGCGGGCTTGAGGGGCCGGGTCGTCATACCCGCCGTGGGCGGGCTGTTGTCCGGTCATTTGATAGCCACCGTGATTGTTGCCGGTGGTGTCGGCACGCTGGTTGCCAACCACCCCGTTGCCTTGACGGTGCTTACCGTTGCCGGGGCGGGTTATCTGCTTTGGTTGGGCATCAACATGCTTGCCCGCCCCGCTACACCGCACGCCGATGACATTCAGGCCTCAGGCTCCTGGAAGCACTGGGCGATCAAGGGGCTTTGCGTGAGCGGGCTGAATCCGAAAGTGTTCCTGCTGTTCCTGGCGCTATTGCCTCAATTTACCGACGCTGCCGCTGCCTGGCCTGTGCCGATGCAGATGATTGCGCTGGGGCTCATCCACACCGTCAGTTGTGGCGTTATCTATCTGCTGGTCGGATTTGGCTCACAGGTCGTACTGCAGGCACGTCCCGCCGCTGCTCACTTGGTCAGTCGTTTCTCCGGAGCGGCCATGATCATCATCGCGATCGTTCTGCTCACCGAGCAGATGCTGGGTTAATCCATTATTTCAGCGAGACAACACCATGAGCGATCAACCCTCACCGTATGACAACGCCCAACAGGCGCCACGAGTCCGGATCCCGTATCTGAAACAAATGAAAGTGGAGGGCCGGAAATGGGCGATGCTCACCGCGTATGACATGTACAGCGCGGCCATTTTCGAAGAGGCCGGAATACCTGTCCTACTGGTGGGCGATTCCGCCTCTAATAATGTCTTCGGCAATGAGTCCACGCTATCCATCACCGTTGATGAACTTATCCCTCTGGTTCGCGCGGTCAGCCGTTCGACAAGGCGGGCACTGGTGATTGCGGATCTTCCTTTCGGCTCTTATCAGGCTTCGGCGGAGCAATGCTTCCACACTGCCGTCCGGTTCATGAAAGAAGGCGGTGCACATGCGGTCAAACTGGAGGGCGGGATCGAAATGCTGCCTCAGGTCGAGAAGCTCGTCCGCTCTGGCATACCCGTCATGGCACACATCGGTTTCACACCACAGATGGAACATCAACTGGGTGGCTACCGAGTCCAGGGTCGGGGCGAAGATGCGCAGCGCCTGATAGACAGTGCCAAAGCGTTTGAAGCAGCGGGCGCATTCGCTGTTTTGATTGAGATGGTGCCAGGAGATGTGGGTCGAGCGATCACTGAGGCCGTTTCAATTCCTACCGTCGGGATTGGCGCGGGTAGCCAATGCGATGCCCAGGTGCTGGTCTGGCAAGACATGGCCGGACTGCGCACAGGTCGTATGCCGCGATTCGTCAAGCAATACGCCGACCTTCGTTCGGTACTTCAGACGGCAGCAAGGGACTTTGCACTTGAGGTGGAAGCAGGAACATTTCCAGGCCCCGAACATACTTTTTAACCTCCCACCCTCACCGCCCAGGGAGTCTTTATGAAGAGCCCAAGAGAACGTGCTGCCGAAGGTCTCCAGGTGGGAGACCGGTTCACGATAGTCCGCTGCTTTTCAGATGACGATATTCGTCAATTCGCGCAGATTTCTCGAGACTACAATCCGGTTCACTGCGATGCACGCTACGCCGAGATACGAAGGTTCAAGGCGCCCATCGCCCATGGCCTTCTGACAGCCAGCCTCGTCACCGAAATTGGCGGGCAAATCGGTTGGCTGGCAACAGGGATGAGTTTCGCGTTCAAACGACCGGTTTATGCGGGAGAACAGATCACCTGCCACTGGCTTATCGCCGACATCGATGAACGCGGTCACGCAAAAGCCGAAGTCAGGATACTCAATGCAGAGGGAATCACAGTGCTGGAGGCGACTACGACTGGAGTGCTACCCGGAACTGAAGAACGTGAACGCCTCAAACAGATGCTTTCTGACGGAGATCCCACCAACGGCGCTGAAGATTCCACCCGGAGCTAGCCGTTTTGTGGGGGTAAAAACGCGGACAAATAAAAAGGGGTCGCAAGATAAAATCTCGCAACCCCTTGAATAATATGGTCGGGACGGAGTGATTCGAACACTCGCCCCCTAGCACCCCATCTCCTTTTGCATACTTCTTGAAAGCTTCCAAAATTTTACTCTGGATTTTTCTAAGCCAGTATTTGCTTGAGCTCCAGCGGTGTTCTGCTCTACGAAAGTCCAGTAACGTCCATCAAGAGCCGACGTTTTTGTGGGGGTAAAAGTAGGGGGAGTCCATTTCATGGCCAAAATTACCATCAAAGAACTCGAGTCGCTGACCGCCAATGATGCCGATCGCATCCTCAGGGAGGATGGCAATCTGGCCGGTCGAATCTCTGTCCGTAAGGACGGTGTGTCGGTCAGCTTTTTCTATCGGTTGTCGGTGGGGCGAGCAGAACAAAGAGTACGCCTGCGGGTCCTGGACGCGCAAATCCCTGACGGACATCCGCAAGGCCCGCAACCAGGCTCGAGCGCTTATCGATGAGCAAGTCAATCCCAACGAACACAAAAAAAACGCCAAGGCACAGGCATACGCCACTGCTAACGTAGAGGCCGAACAAGTAAAAACGGCGAAGGTGCAAACGCTGACCGTCCAAGATCTGGCCAAAGCCTGGCTGTTGGATGGCGTGGCGCGCAAAGACGGTAATGCCGAGTTGCAACGGCGCTTTAACAAGGACTTTTACCCGGCACTCGGCAAGACCGCAGTGAGCAGCGTCTCCGAACACGATGTTCGGGCGTTGATCCGGGCAGTCGTTAGCCGCGGCGCTCACCGACAAGCCATCAGCTTCTTCGCCGACCTCACCCAGATGTTCGGCTGGGCCAGAAAACGCCAGCCTTGGCGGGCCTTGTTGGTCGAGGGCGATCCGACTGAGCTGGTCGACATCACCCCATTGATTCCTGCCGACTACGAGGCCGAAAGAAGCCGGATTCTTTCGCCGGCTGAGCTGTTGGAGCTGCATAACCGCTTCCAGCAAATGACGACCGATTACAACGCCCTCCCCGCCGGGCAAAAGTACGAAGGCATTCGGCCGTTAAAGAAAGAAACCCAACTCGCGCTTTGGATCAGCCTGGGCACGCTGTGCCGAATTGGTGAGTTGCTGCAGGCCGAATGGAAAAATGTCGATCTGGACCTGCAGACCTGGTTCATTCCGAGCGAAAATGTCAAAGGCACTCGCGGCAAGAAACAGGACCACCATGCCTTCCTCTCCCCCTTTGCGCTGCATTTCTTTCAGGAACTCAAGATCCTCACGGGCGACCTGCTTACCATCCCTCGGTCTTGTTGAAGATCTACATCTACGGTTATCTCAACCGCATCCAGTCGAGCCGACGTTTGGAGCGAGAAGCTCAACGCAACGTCGAGCTGATGTGGATGACCGGGCGTTTGATGCCGGATTTCAAGACTATCGCCAACTTCCGAAAAGACAACAGCAAGGCCATCCGAGGCGTCTGTCGCCAGTTCGTTGTGCTGTGTCAGCAGTTGGGACTGTTTGGAGAACATCTGGTCGCCATCGATGGCAGCAAATTCAAAGCCGTCAACAACCGCGACCGCAATTTCACCAGCGCCAAACTGAAGCGGCGGATGGAAAAAATTGAATCGAGCATCAACCGTTACCTGACGGTACTCGATGCTGCCGATCGGCAAGAACCCACAGCTTCCGAGCCCAGTGCCGTGCGGCTGGAAGAGAAAATCGCCAAGCTCAAAACTCAAATGAAGGAGCTTCAGGCGATCGAAATCCAGCTCAATGAATCGCCGGGCAAACAGGTCTCACTGACCGATCCAGACGCCCGTTCCATGATGACGCGGGGCACGGGAATCGTCGGCTACAACGTGCAAACAGCGGTCGATATCCAGCACCATTTGATCGTTGCGCATGAGGTGAGCAACGTCGGTTCCGACCGCGATCAACTCAGCTCGATGGCCAAGCAAGCCCGCGAGGCGATGGCGTCAGATACGTTGTCGGTAGTGGCTGACCGAGGTGACTTCAAAAGCGAACAAATCCTCGCTTGTCACGATGCAGGTATCACCGCCTATGTGCCCAAGCCGATGACCTCTGGAGCCAAGGCTGACGGGCGTTTCAATAACGATGCCTTCATCTATGACGCGGCAAAAAACGAATACATTTGCCCCGCTGGAGAGGCGTTGATCTGGCACTATTCCTACGTTGAAAAAGGCCTGAAGTTGCACCGTTACTGGAGTTCGAAATGCCAGGGCTGCACGTTGAAGTCGCAATGCACACCGAGCACGGAACGACGAGTTCGACGCTGGGAACATGAAGCCGTATTGGAGGAAATGCAGCTTCGGCTGAGCAAAGCACCGGAGATGATGCGAGTCCGAAAACGGACGGTTGAGCATCCCTTCGGGACGCTCAAACAATGGATGGGTGCGACGCACTTCCTGACGCGAAAACTGACCGGGGTGAGTGCGGAGATAAGCTTGAATGTGCTCGCCTACAACTTGAAACGGGTCATGAAAATCATCGGTGCCAACGGTTTGATGAAAGCGCTGACGGCCTGAAAAAGGCTGATTTTGGCCCATCCCAGAGGCTGTAAAAACAGCGTTGACGTGTTCCAGGTCGCGACCGATGCGACCCGCAGCATTGACCGTGCGATCGCTCAGCCAACGAAGGTCGATAATCCAAGACGATGAGGTCAGAGCGTTTTTACACACTCTGGGCCAGAAGCGAACGGTCGCGGGTAGACCATGCGCGGATGCCATCGTCCGAGATACTCCTGAGATTGTTCACGACTTTTTGCGCCCGCCTCGGGTAAATGCCTCAAGGTCTACCTCGCCGAGGTTTCGAGATGCAGGACGCAGCGCGTCATAGAGTGATCGTGCTGGCGTGACCCCTTGTTTCACTACGACCTGTTGAGCCAGACGCTCTTCTCGCTCTGCGCTGTCGACGCTCTCGAACACAGCCACCAGATTCTCGGTACAGCCGCCGCATGCACATTCACTCAGGCGCAGTCTCACCTCTAATGTCCATGGCCTGTTCATGCAGAGCGTCGATGAGGGTGCTGGCAACGGGGGTTCTCAGCCCGTTACGTAGCAGAATGATGCCCACCGACGGTAACTCGATCGGCACCTCCAGCGGCAAGGTGTGACCAAGGCCTACGGATTCGAGGTAATGCGCGACCTCACTCGCGACGAAACAGACGCACCCTCTTTTCCTCATGAACGTCATCGTCACCAAAAAAGAAGAGGTTTCGATAATGTCAGCTGGGGGTTGCAGCTTATGCTTGTAGAACATCTGATTCAGCTTGACCCGCGAGGATGCCCACGCTGGGGGAACGACCCAGGGAAGCGCCGCCAGATTATGCCAGGCGGGTCGGGCCACTGTGGCCAGTGGATGATCGGCGGCGACGACAACCCTCATGGGGTCGGCGTATAACGCCTCTGTTTCAAGGTCCGGAGAGCTGTAGCCCGGCTCCAGTCGGCCCACGATGAAATCGAGCTCGCCTGTGCGCAGCCTCGGCAACAGGCGCGTGAGATCACCTTCCTCGATCGACACCGTCGTCTGTGGCGAGCTGACCTTGAGGCGGCCGACCGCTCCTACCAGCAATCCAGGTGTGGCGACGACCATTGCGCCGACGCGGATACGACCGGCTCCGCCACTGGCGACTGAAGCGATGTCGTCACAGGTACGGTCAAAATCCACAAGCACCGAGCGCGCAAATCGGACAACTTGCTCGCCGTAGGCGGTCGGCCGAGTGCCTCGCGTAGAGCGGATGAATAACTCAAGTCCGAACATCTTTTCGATTTCCGCCAGCGACTTGCTGACTGCCGGTTGGGTAAGCGACAAAAATTCCGCTGACCGCCCCAAATGGCGGAACTCATCCAGCGCAACGACAAGCTGCAAATGCTTGAGTTTGAGGTTGGAGCGCAAAACTCTATCGATGTCACTCACCTGCTTTATCTCCGGCAGAAGAAGCATATATGTCGAAACCGTTATGAAGTATGTCCACTTATTCATTGTTCAGCAATGTAACGACGATTCAGTATCGAAGAACAAAAACAATGACCGGAGACAAGCAATGCGCACTCCAAGTACCACAAAACCGCCAAGTGACGCCGTGGTGAATCAAGGCAAGAAATCCAACGCTCGTTGGGTTGTGGCAGGTCTGATGTGGTTTGCCATCGCCATCAACTATATCGATCGCACCGTTCTCGCAGTCGCAGCACCTGAGCTCGTCAAAGAATTCAGCCTGACGCCCGAGATGATGGGTATCGTCTTATCTGGATTTTTCTGGTCCTACGCTCTGCTACAAATTCCTGCTGGCTGGGTGGCAGACAAATTCGGGCAAAAAATGGGGCTTGGCATCGCCGTAGGCTCATGGTCGCTCGCTACGGCTGCGACAGGGCTGGCGACTGGCTTTGCATCTTTGGTCGGACTGCGAGTGGCACTCGGCGTCGGTGAAGCCGGCGCTTATCCGGCCAATGCCGGGATCGCGTCCAAGTGGTTCCCGGACAAGGAACGGGCAACCATTTCGGGGCTTTTTGACAGCGCCTCGAAATTCGGCGGTGCCGTGGCGATGCCACTCATCGTGACATTGATGATGACTTTCGACTGGCGCATGACGTTTGCAATCGTGGGTCTGACCGGCCTCGTCTGGAGCCTGATCTGGTGGCGGTACTTCTCGGACACACCAGAGAAACACAGAAGCGCCAACGCAGCCGAGGTGGAATACATCCGGGGTGGTCAGACCCAGCAGCACGGTGTTGATGCCACGATTGCGATGAAATGGTACGAACTGCTCAAGCACCGCAATATCTGGGCGATGTGCCTGGGCTTCTTCACCATCAACTACATCTCGTACTTCTTCATCACCTGGCTGCCCACTTACCTGGTGAAGGAACAGGGGATGGGCCTGCTTCAGATGGGCATGGTCGCCTCGCTTCCGCTGATTTGCGGCCTCTTCGCCGAGATCGCTGCCGGGTGGCTTTCCGACAGGGTGGTCCACAGTGGACGCCTGTCGCTCACCGCGACACGCAAACTGTTTCTCATCGTGGGTCTCTCGATGGCGCTGTGCATCGGACTGGCTCCGTTGACCACGTCGGTTGGGCTCACTGTCCTCTTGCTGTGCATCGCAAAGGCCGGCACCACCGTCGCGGCTTCGCAAGTCTGGGCTCTGCCGGGTGACGTCGCGCCGAAGAACATGACCTCGACCGTGGCCGGATTGCAGAACATGGTTGCGAACTTCGGCGGCGTACTGGGACCGGTGATCACCGGATTCATCGTTGCCTCGACAGGGTCGTTCAAAATGGCTCTGGTCTTCTCAGCTGTGCTCGGAATGCTAGGCATCCTGAACTACGCATTCCTGCTGAAGAAGGTCGAACCCATCGTCGCGTCCAAGCCGACGGAGCCTCGGCACGCCACCACATCCTCGCAGGTGTTGAATGACCCCTATAGCCGCTGATGCCTGATGAGCTACGCAGGGATAACGCCTGCGTTTCACCTTCTCCACCGCCGTAATCTGGACGCCAGGATTGTTTCATGACGACTACCACGACCCATGCCACTCACAGACTGATACGTCTACACGCCAACGACAACGTCCTCGTCGCTCGCCAATTGATCGGCCTTGGTGACGAGCTGCCTGAACTGGGAGTACGCGTCCGGGCGCAAGTGCCGGCCGGGCACAAGATCGCTGCGCAGGACATCATGGCCGGTGAACCCGTGCGTAAGTACGACACGATCATCGGTGTCGCTTCGCGCAATATCATCAAGGGCGAGCACGTTCATTCCCACAACATCGCACTCATCGATTTCGACCGAGACCCAGGCTTCTGTGAGGATGTGCGCCCGGTGGACTATGTAGCGCCCGATAAACGCGCTACGTTCATGGGCATCGTGCGAGCAGACGGCCGTGTTGCCACGCGCAACTTCATTGGAATCCTTTCGTCGGTAAACTGCTCGTCGACCGTGATCAAGAAGATCGCCGAACACTTCACGCCCGAGCGGCTCGCCGCCTACCCGAACGTCGATGGCGTCGTCGCATTCGCCCAGACAAGCGGGTGTGGCATGTCGTCCCCCAGTTATCATTTCGACGTGCTGCAGCGCACCATCGCCGGGTACGCCCGCCATCCCAATCTGGCGGCTGTACTGATCATCGGACTGGGTTGCGAGCGAAACCAAGTGGCCAGCCTCGTCGATTCTCAGCATCTGGTGCCCGATCGCAATCTGCGCACGTTCGTGATGCAGGATACCGGCGGCACGCGTGCAACCATCGCTCAAGGCATTGCAGCGATCGAAGCGATGCTGCCCGAAGCCAACGATATAAAGCGTGTCCCGGTCAGTGCGGCGCACCTGAAAATCGGACTGGAATGCGGCGGCTCCGATGGCTTTTCAGGCATCACCGCCAACCCGGCATTGGGGGCTGCGATGGATATTCTGGTGCGTCATGGCGGCACGGCCATTCTGTCCGAGACACCCGAGATCCACGGTGTGGAGTTCATGCTGACGCGACGTGCGATCAGTCCCGAGGTGGGCCAGAAGCTACTGGACCGCCTGGCCTGGTGGGAAGAATACACGCGAGGTCAGAATGGCCAGTTCAATGGCGTCGTAGGCCCCGGTAATCAGGCCGGTGGTCTGGCCAATATCTTCGAAAAATCGCTGGGGTCTGCCATGAAAGGCGGCACGACACCGTTGCAGGCGGTGTACGAGTACGCCGAGCCGATTGACAAGGCCGGGTTTGTGTTCATGGATTCACCGGGCTATGACCCTGTTGCCTCAACCGGTCAAATCGCCAGCGGTGCCAACCTCATTTGCTTCACAACGGGACGGGGCTCGATGTTCGGGAGCAAACCGGCGCCAACGATCAAACTCGCCAGCAACACCCCGATGTTCACCCGTCTGGAAGAAGACATGGACATTAATTGCGGCCTCATTCTTGACGGTGAGCTGTCGGTTGAGCAGATGGGTGAGCGCATCTTCGAGCACATCCTGGAGGCCGCTTCAGGCGCCTCGACCAAGAGCGAATTGTTGGGGCTTGGGGATCACGAGTTCGTGCCCTGGCACCTGGGCATCGTCAGCTGATCCAACCCGTTTGCACACATTCAAGGAACCTCGGCATGAGCTTGAAACTGACCCGCAACGACCTGATTCGAACGCAGAATTTCATTGGTGGCCGTTGGTGCACCAGAGATCCAGAGGCGCTGCTGTCTGTAACCAACCCGGCCGACGACTGCTATATCGCCCAAGTGCCCGACAGCAACGCCATTGACGCGCGTGAAGCCGTCGATGCCGCTCATTCGGCCTTTGCAGCCTGGCGCACCACCCCTGCCAAACAGCGCGCGCAACTGATCAAACGCTGGAACGATCTGATTCTTGAGCATCAGGAGGATCTGGGCAGGCTGATATCGCTGGAGCAGGGAAAACCCCTCGCAGAGGGGCGCGGCGAAGTGGTCTACGCCGCCAGCTATGTCGAGTGGTTTGCCGAGGAGGCGACGCGCTCATATGGCGATGTGATCCCGGCGCCAGTCGCGGGTCGCCGCATGACTGCAATCAAGGAACCTGTTGGCGTGGTCGCTGCGATCACGCCCTGGAATTTTCCGGCGGCGATGATTGCCCGCAAGATCGCTCCAGCACTGGCGGCAGGTTGCACCGTCGTCTGCAAGCCGGCCGAAGACACGCCACTGACGTCCCTTGCACTTGTGCGCCTGGCTGAGGAAGCAGGCTTTCCGGCAGGAACGCTGAACATCGTCACCGCTTCGCGGGAGCGTACACCCGAAGTGGTAGACGCCTGGCTGGCTGATTCACGGGTGCGCAAGATCACCTTTACAGGGTCGACGCCAGTGGGCAAGCACCTGGCCCGAATGTCGGCCGACACATTGAAAAAGTGCTCGCTTGAACTGGGTGGTAATGCCCCATTCATTGTTTTTGACGATGCGGACCTCGACGCTGCGGTGGACGGCCTGATGGTGTCCAAGTTTCGCAATGGCGGTCAGACCTGTGTGTGCCCCAACCGGATCTATGTGCAGAGCGCTGTGCACGACCAATTCGTTGAAAAGCTGGTGGCAAGGGTCAGCGCGCTGAAAGTCGGGCCAGCCTCCCATAGCGATTCTCAGATCGGTCCGATGATCAATGCGCGAGCCGTCGACAAGATCGCTCGCCATGTGGATGACGCTGTTTCAAAAGGCGCAGAAATCGCCACTGGCGGTCGACGCATCCGCGAGGGTGTCGCAGACGGCCCGAACTACTACGCGCCCACTGTGTTGATCAATGCGACCCCGCAAATGGAGCTCTGTAATGAAGAGACATTCGGCCCCGTCGCACCGATTTTCCGGTTCACGACTGAAGCGCAAGTGATTGACCTGGCCAACGACACTCCATTCGGGTTGGCGGCCTACTTTTATACCCGGGACGTCAAACGCGTCTGGCGCGTGGCCGAGGCCCTGGAATCGGGCATCGTGGGCATCAACGAAGGCGCTCTCGCCGCAGAGGCCGCACCGTTTGGGGGTGTCAAAGAGTCGGGCTATGGCCGTGAGGGTTCACGCTACGGCCTGGAGGACTACATGCACATCAAATACCTTTGTCAGGGCGGCCTGAACTAGTTCCGACAAACACAAACGAGGAGTACAGGCAATCATGGGAAATCCGTTCAAGACCGCGCTTTCGCGAGGCGATAAGGTCATCGGTCTCTGGCTTTCACTGGCCAATTCCTACAGCGCCGAAATTTGCGCCACAGCAGGCTTCCAATGGTTGCTGATCGACGGTGAACACGCGCCAAATGACGTGCGGAGCACACTTGTACAGTTGCAGGCCGTTGCGCCTTATCCGGCCCATCCAGTGGCACGCACCGTCGATGGCAATCCGGCAATGATCAAACAGATGCTCGACATCGGCGTTCAAACGTTGCTCGTACCAATGGTCGATACCGCCGAGCAAGCCATCGCTCTGGCAGCCGCTACCCGCTACCCGCCGCAAGGCACAAGAGGCGTAGGTGCAGCGGCGGCTCGTGCCTCGCGCTGGGGAGGCTACTCGGACTACCTGGAGACGGCCAACGACGATGTCTGCTTGTTGGTGCAGGCTGAATCCAGGGTTGCACTCAAGAACCTTGAAGCCATTTGCGCCGTCGAAGGCGTGCACGGCATTTTCATTGGGCCGGCTGATCTGGCCGCCTCAATGGGGCATCGTGGGCATCCTGAGCACCCTGAAGTGCAGCAGGCGATCGAGAAAGCCATACGCACCATCGTTGCCAGTGGCAAAGCCGCTGGCACTCTGACAGGCGATGCCAAACTCGCACGGCACTACCTCGAACTGGGGGCCACCTTCGTCGCAGTAGGGCTCGATCTGACGCTGCTGGCACGGGCGACCCGCGGATTGGCCAACGACTTCGGTCTCGGCGCTTTATCGGCACCCCCTGCAAGTGGCGCCTCACCCTACTGACTGCTCAGGGAAAGCTGTTCCATCAAGCCGCGGCATGGGTGGGTTGCTACCACGTCGCGCCCTGGAGGCAATGTCACCCAGCCCGCCACAGTACTTCGCCTTTCACCAGAGAGGTGAATCGATCGATGAGCAGTGCTGGGTAATGAAATCGAAGATCCCGCAAGCCAGCGCCACAATCTCCTGAATCGAGCCTTCCAAACAGGAGAAGGTCAGTGCAACCCTGTCGAGCAACGACGGTGAAGTGACCGTGAGTCTCGCGCTGGAGGGGCATGGGCTGATCCTGAGATCGCGCTGGGACGTGCAGCCGGGCGACGTCATGCTCTTGTCCGGATTGAGCGTCCCCTATGGGTCATTGCCAACTTGAAGCGCAACGCGCTCAGTGAACGTCGCAACAGTCATTGGCTAGGGTTAGTGAGACTGATACCACGGTAGAGAAAGTGGGCAGAAATCGGACTAGACTGCGCCCGTAACGCATATTTGAGGGAGCCAGCAACCGATTCCAGCCGGGACCCGTCGCGTCTTTTTGTATCTCATCTTAAGAGCGTCATGTATTTCTGGCTGATTTCAGCCCCCAGCGATTCTGAAAGCGGTGAATTGATCAAAGACAATCAGGTCACCCGCTCATTTTCTGTGTTTTTAGCCGCCACGGGCGCCTCGCGGCAACCATTCCCCACATTACAGGCGCATGCAGGAGGCTTTCCCGCGAATCAGCATGAGCGCGGGCCTATTTACCCTCGACCGCAGCCGGTTCACCAGCTCTGGCGGAACGGCGCCCATGGATATGATGCTGCACCTGATCGGTCGCGATCACGGTTGCAAATTGTCTGCGGACATATCGGCGACTTTCGTCTACGAGTGCATCAACGAACAGGATCATCAGCGCGTGCCGCTCAAGCATGTACTGGACACCCATCAAACGAAACTGCAGGAAATCGTCGCGTTGATGGAGGCCAACCTCGAGGAACCGATCGATCTGGATCACCTCGTGCAAACGTGGACCTGTCACGTCTAAAGCTGGAGCGCTCGCTTCAGAAATACCTGAACTGCGCACCATCACGTTATTACCTGCGGCTACGCCTCATTCGAGCGCGGCAGTTGCTCAAGCAAACGTCGATGTCGATGTCGATGTCGATCATCGAGCTGACGGCCGCCTGCGGTTTTGTATTCACACCCCACTTTTCCGAATGCTATCGCGGGTACTTCGGTGTATCGCCGAGCGACGAGCGACGAGCGCTGCAGCTCAGGCGCCAGTCCCAAGCCCGCCATGCCTGCCATCGCTCAACCGTGATGGGTGCAACCGGTCACAGCGTTCGACCAGGCACGAAACGAATCGACATTTGCGAGCTTCCGCATGAGCCCGCGCCCCACAAACTAGATAGACGCCCCACGCCGATGCAGCCCCGGAGATTGACCGTTAACACGTCGGAACGCCACGCCAAATACCGCATCGGATAGATACCCCAGCGGAGCCGCTACGGACGAGACGCTCTCGACGCACGAAATACCGTGACCGTTCCGATTTTCGCAATAAACAGCTTTTCATCCGCAAATTTATAGCCGCTTCCTTCATGGACAAGCCGGTACATTAGACCTTCATGGTCCAGCAGAGCGACCGACAACAAAACCTACAGCTCGCCCAAGAAATCTGCCAACCATTCGGAGTCTTTCCATGAGCACATTGCGCACCACAGCTTTCAAACTCGCGAGCCTGGCCCTGTTCATCGGTGGCGCCACCCAGGCCATGGCCGAGGACATCACATTCGTTTCCCAGGGCGGTGCCTACCAGGAAGCGCAGAGCAAGGCGATTCTCGAGCCGGCCGCGAAAAAACTCGGCCTGACGCTCAAGCAGGACAGTTCACCGAAGGCCTACCCGATCATCAAGACCCAGGTCGAGAGCGGCAAGGTCACCTGGGACGTGGTCGACCTGCCCACCGGGGATTGCATCCGGGGCGAGGCCGAAGGCCTGTTCGAGAAGCTCGACCTGTCGCTGATTCCCAACGCCGCGCAGATACCCGCCAGCCTCAAGGACGAATACAGCGTCGGCTACATCAGTTACTCCACGGTACTGGCGTATCGTACGGACGCCTTCAAGGGCGACAACGTACCCAAGACCTGGGCCGATTTCTGGGACACCAAGAAGTTTCCAGGCCAACGTTCCCTGCGCAACTTGCCGCGCCCGACCCTGGAAATCGCGTTGCTGGCGGACGGCGTGCCGGTGGATAAGCTCTACCCGCTGGACGTTGATCGCGCCTTCAGGAAACTCGAACAGATCAAGCCCGACATCGCCACCTGGTGGACATCCGGCGGGCAGTCGGCACAGTTGATCAGCGACGGCGAAGTGGACATGATCCAAGCCTGGAACGGCCGGATCACCGCCGTGCAGGCCGCCGGTGCGCCGGTGGCCTTCGATTACAACCAGGGCGTGCTGGAAACCAACTCACTGTGCGTACTCAAGGGTTCCCCGCACAAGGTGGCGGCGATGAAGTTCGTCAACGAAGCCATCGATGCCAAGCTGCAGGCGGCACTGCCGATGATCATCGACTACGGCCCGCTGAATCCCGAGACCTTCAAGACCGGCGTGATCCCGGCCGAGCGTGCAGCCAAGCTGCCGTCCTCCCCCGAGAACATCTCCCGCCAGGCTCTGCTTTCGGCGCAATGGTGGGCCTCGCAGGACGGGGTCAAGGCAGAAGAGCGCTGGCTGGCCTTCGTCCAGAAAAAATAACGGCCGATTGATGCTGCGCCGCGGGCCAGACGCCTCGGCGCAGGACATGCCGTCTGCCTCCCCGATTTCGACATAAAGCACTTCGGCACCGGCCAATTCCACCCGCTTCGTTCGTTGGCATCCCGGTACATTAGGCCTGAGGGTCCCGCAGAGTGAGCTGTGCAGACAACTCGCCCTCGCCCTAAGTACCTGCCCACCATTGGGAGTTCCTTACATGACACTATCCGAGCACCGCACCTTGCAGTCCGCGAGGACGATTGCCGCCAGCCCTGTCCGCCAGCGCTGGATTCCCTCCAGCCCCCTGCAGTGACGAGAGGTCTATATGTCAAACACCTATCTCGCCAAATCCATGCCCGACTCCAGTGACCAGCCCCAACCGCCGTTGACCAGCGAAGAAGCCCTTGCCCGCGAAGAGCGCAAGGAACACACCTCGATGCTGTTGCTGCTCACCCCCGCACTGGTGATGGTGGTGGTGCTGTTGATCATGCCGCTGTGCTGGCTGGCCTTGCAGTCGGTCCAGACCGAGGAAGGGTTTTCCCTGGCCAACTACATCCGGATCTTCCAGGAAACCATCTACTGGGACACCTTCGCCCTGACCTTCAAGATCAGCTTCATGGTGACCATCCTGTCGATCGTGATGGGCTTCCCCATCGCCTACGCCGCCTCGCGCCTGCAGGGTTTCTGGGCCAACCTGATCCTGATCTGCGTGATCCTGCCGTTCTGGACCAGCGTGCTGGTGCGTGCCTATGCCTGGCTGGTGCTGTTGCAACGCCGCGGGCTGGTCAACCAGACGCTGATGGACCTGGGCATCATCGACCAGCCCCTGACGCTGATGCACAACACCACCGGTACGGTGATCGGCACCCTGCACGTGATGCTGCCCTTCATGGTCCTGCCGCTGTATTCGGTGATGAAGAAGATTCCCCAGGACCTCATGCAAGCGTCGGAAAGCCTGGGCGCAAAACCCTTCTACACCTTCCGTCGTGTGTTCCTGCCAATGGCGGCGCCCGGGATCATGGCCGGTTCGATCCTGGTCTTCGTCATCTGCCTGGGCTTCTTCATCACCCCTGAACTGCTCGGTGGCGGTCGCACGATCCTGGTGTCGATGCTGGTGCAACGCAACGTCGAGCTGTACCACGCCTGGGGCGCCGCCAGTGCGGTCGGCCTGGTGCTGCTGTTCGTGGTGTTCCTGATTTTCTGGGGCATCAACCGCTTCATTCCAATCGAACGCATTCTGGGAGCTCGCTAAATGAACCTGCTTGCCAACCTGCGTCACCTGCGCCTGTCCCACGTGCTGTTCACCGTGGTGGTCGCGGCGATCCTGCTGTACCTGATCATCCCGGTGTTGATCGTGGTGCCCATGTCGTTTTCCGAAGCGCGCTTCCTGCAGTTCCCGCCCAAGCAATGGTCTTTCCATTGGTACGAGGCGTTCTTCAACAGCGTGGAGTGGATGTCGGCGGCACGGGTCAGCCTGATCACGGCATTCTTCACCATGGCGATCAGCCTGCCGATCGGCATGGCGGCCGCCTATGCCATCAACAACTCGAGCCTGAAGGTGGTGCGTACACTGCAGATCATTCTGCTGCTGCCGATGATGGTGCCGATCATCCTGATCGCCGCCGGCGTGTTCTTCGTGTATGCCCGGGTCGGCCTGATCAGCACGCTGACCGGGCTGGTGCTGGCGCACATCATGCTCGCCCTGCCCTATGTGATCATCGCGCTGCTGGCCGGCCTGCGTAATTTCGACATGTCGCAGGAAATGGTGGCGCGCAGCCTGGGCATGAACCGCTTCCGGGCGTTCATGGCCGTGACCCTGCCGCAGATCAAGCCGAGCGTGGTGTCGGCCACGCTGTTCGCCTTCATCACCTCGCTGGATGAAACCGTGGTGGCCTTGTTCATCTCCGGTGGCGACAACCAGACCCTGACCAAGCGCATGTTCACGGCGCTGCGCGACGAGATCGATCCGACCATTGCCGCCATCAGCTCGATCCTGATCCTGGCCTCCCTGATCCTGGTGGTGATCGCCGGACGCAACAAGCAGTAACCGCTCCCGCAGAAACGCCATTGCCCGCTTGGGCGGTGCGCCGGACATCCATCAATGTCCGCGCTGCACCGCCCAGGCGGGCAACGTCGTTTCCGGGGCTTGGTGGCGGACCGGTCGATCACGCGCCACCCGACCATTTCCAGCCCCAGCACAGCCTGCCGTCACGCGCCTGATTTCAGCATCTATCACCCGTGCGCAGGCTCATCTCGGCATCGGCCACTGGACGGGGCTTTTTACAATGGGCCCATCGTTCGCACCCTCAAGGCCCTGATCATGTTGAAAAACCAACTGCGTGACCCTTCCCTGCTTGTCGAGCGCGCCTACGTCAACGGCGCCTGGATCGAGGCCGATCACGGCGCGACGATCGACGTGACCAACCCCGCCGATGGCAGCGTGATTGCCCGGGTCCCGGCGTTGCAGGCCGCTGAAACCCGCCGTGCGATCGAAGCCGCGCAAGCACGCTTCGTCGCCTGGCGCGAAGTGCCTGCCGCCGAACGCGCGCGCTACCTGGAGGTGTGGTTCAGCCTGATCATGGAAAACCAGGAAGATCTGGCGCTGATCATGACCACCGAACAAGGCAAACCGCTGGCCGAGTCCCGCGGCGAAATCGCCTACGGCGCCAGTTTCGTCAAGTGGTTCGCCGAGGAAGCCCGGCGCATCTATGGCGACACGATCCCTTCGCCAGCCGCCGACCGGCGCATTCTGGTGCTCAAGCAACCCATCGGCGTCGTCGCGGCCATCACCCCCTGGAACTTCCCGAACGCGATGATCACCCGCAAATGCGCCCCTGCCCTGGCGGCCGGTTGCACGGTATTGGTCAAGCCATCGGAAATGACCCCGCTGTCGGCCCTCGCGCTGGCGGTACTGGCTGAGCGCGCGGGCATCCCGGCCGGCGTGTTCAACGTCCTGACCGGCCTGCCTGCGGGGGTCGGCGGCGAGATGACCGCCAACCCCGATGTGCGCAAGCTGTCGTTTACCGGCTCCACCCGGATCGGTCAGTTGCTGATGAGCCAGTGCGCCGCCACCATCAAGCGCCTGAGCCTGGAACTGGGTGGCAACGCGCCGTTCATTGTTTTCGACGACGCCGACCTTGACCTGGCCATCGCCGGCGTCATGCAAAGCAAGTTCCGCAACGCCGGCCAGACCTGCGTGTGCGCCAACCGCATCCTGGTGCAGGACGGCATCTACGACCGTTTTGCCGAGCGCCTGAGCGCTGCCGTTGCCGAGTTGAAAGTCGGCGACGGCCTGCAAAGCGGTGTCACCATCGGGCCCCTGATCAACGCCGCCGCCGTGGACAAAGTGGCACGCCACATCAACGACGCGCTGGAGAAAGGCGCGAGCATCGCCATCGGTGGCGCGCCGCAAGGCGAGGGCCTGTATGTGCAGCCGACCGTGCTGCGCGATGCCAGCGCCGACATGCTGCTGGCCACGGAAGAAACCTTCGGACCGGTCGCTCCACTGTTCCGCTTCAAGGATGAGGCCGAGGCACTGACCCTGGCCAATGCCACGCCCTACGGCCTGGGCGCCTACTACTTCACCCAGGACATGCGCCGCGCCTGGCGCGTGGGTGAGCGCCTGGAGTTCGGCATGGTCGGGCTCAACACCGGGATCATTTCCATGGAGGTGGCGCCCTTCGGTGGCATGAAGCAATCAGGCACCGGCCGCGAAGGCTCCAAGTATGGCCTGGACGAGTTTCTCGAGGTGAAGGCCTGGCACATCGGCGGCCTGGACTGATCGAGGCAGGCGTAAAGCAGCCTGTGGTCCCCCACTCGCGCCGGACAGCAGATCCTATTGGTCCGGCGCCCCAAAACGGCACGAATCAGGCCCGCGCCTGTGTTCAGATAACCAGCAGGCTTATCGGGCAATCCCTGGTTTTACATAGGACGACGCTTCATGAATTTCACTGAAGGTTTTGAATCGGTCAGCGTTAACAAGGTGTGTAAGCACTACGGCAACCTCAAGGCTTTGAACAACGTGGACCTCAAGGTCGAAGCCGGGGAATTCATGTCATTGCTGGGCCCGTCCGGTTCGGGCAAAACCACCTTGCTGAGCATTCTGGGTGGTTTCATCCGGGTCAGTTCCGGCAGCATTTTATTCGGCGAGCGCGACGTCACCCTGATGCCGCCGCACAAGCGCGAAATCGGCGTGGTGTTTCAGAACTACGCGCTGTTCCCGCACATGACCGTCGGCGAAAACGTGGCCTTTCCGCTGCGTGCCCGTGGCGAAAGCGCCAGCAAAAGCCGCGACCGGGTCAAGAGCGCCCTGGCGACCGTGGAGCTGTCGGGCTATGAAGACCGCAACATCGCGGCACTGTCTGGCGGGCAGCGCCAGCGCGTGGCCCTGGCTCGCGCAATCGTCTTTGAACCGAAGCTGATCCTGATGGACGAGCCGCTGTCGGCCCTGGACAAGCAACTGCGCGAAATCATGCAGATCGAGCTGCGCGCCCTGCACAAGCGCCTGGGCGCCACCATGATCTACGTGACCCACGATCAGCGCGAAGCCCTGACCATGAGCGACCGTATCGCAATCATGCGCGGCGGCCAGCTGGTGCAGGTCGATACACCGCGCCGCCTGCACGATCACCCGGCCGACGATTTCGTCGCCAGCTTCATCGGCGAGAGCACCCTTGTGCCGCTGAAACGCAGCCCGAACAACGGCTTGACCCTGGGCAACACGGCCCTGCGCACCACCCGCCCGGTGCCGGCATCGGGGGATGTGTTCCTGGCCCTGCAATCGGAAAAACTGCTGCTGGACAACGACAGCTCGGGGCCAGAATGGAACCGCCTGCGTGGCCGCGTGGCCGACATCGTTTTCCAGGGCGAAAGCCTGAAAGTGTTCGTCGACCTCGAAGGCGGGCCAACGGTCAGCCTGCGCCAACCCAGCCATCACGAAGGCAACCTCAGCCTGCCGCCCATTGGCGCGCCCATGATGATGCGCCTGCACCCGGAAGACACCATCGTCGTGCCACGCGCCGGGGTTTGATTCACCCAGAACATTTCGGCCCGTAGCAGCACGGCTTGTCGGCGTTAGCAATTCAAGGTCCCGCCGACAAACCGTTCTGCCACGGGCCGATGTCGTTTCTGGCGCAAACGATACCCGGCGCCCTGCGCAGCGAAATATTTCGTCACCCCCCTGCAAAACAGTCGATCACAGCACCCGACGCCCCAAGTTCAGCGCTTGTGGTTCCGGGCAATCCTTATCCTGATGACATCACCCGCCACCTTCGGCGTTCACGGAGATCGAGATGAATTCTGCACTGACTGAAAACCAACGCCTGCTAGCCCTGCGCGAACACCATGTACCGCGTGGTATCGCCACCGCCCACCCGGTTGTCGCGGCACGGGCCGAGGGCGCCGAACTGTGGGATGTCGATGGCAAGCGTTACCTGGACTTCGTCGGCGGCATTGGCGTGCTCAACGTCGGCCATAACCATCCGAAGGTGGTCGAGGCCGTGCGTCGGCAGGTCGGCGAGATCTCCCACGCGAGCTTCCAGGTGGTGGCCTACGAGAACTACATCCAGGTGGCCGCCCGCCTGAACAAACTGATCGGCGGCGACGCCCACTACAAAAGCGTGCTGTTCACTTCCGGCGCCGAAGCCGTTGAAAACGCGGTGAAGATCGCCCGTGGCTACACCAACCGCACGGCTGTGATTTCCTTCCGCGGCGGCTTCCACGGCCGTACCCTGCTGGGCGTGACCCTGACGGGCATGAGCCAGCCCTACAAGCAGAACTTCGGCCCCTTCCCCGCCGAGATCTATCACGCCACCTACCCCAACGCCTACCGCGGTGTCAGCAGCGATGACGCGCTGGCCGAGCTGGATGAGCTGTTCGCCACCGACGTCGCGCCGGATCGCGTCGCCGCGATCATCATCGAACCGGTCCAGGGCGATGGCGGCTTCCTCGCCGCGCCCAAGGAATTCCTGCAAGCCCTGCGCGCCCGCTGCACCCAGCACGGCATCGTGCTGATCCTCGACGAGATCCAGGCGGGTTTCGGCCGCACCGGCACGATGTTCGGTTTCCAGCATGCCGACATCCAGCCAGACCTGGTGACCGTCGCCAAGAGCCTGGCCGGTGGCATGCCGCTGTCCGGCGTGGTCGGTCGCGCCGAGATCATGGATGCGCCAACCTCCGGCGGCCTGGGCGGTACCTACGGCGGCAACGCAGTCGCTTGTGCCGCGGCGCTGGCCGTGCTGGACCTGTTCGAAGAGCAGGATCTGCTGGCACAGGGCGAGACACTGGCGACACAACTGCATGAAGGGTTGCTGGTCCTGCAAAAACGTTACCCGAGAATCGGCGACGTACGCGGCCTGGGCTTCATGCAGGCGATCGAAATGGTCGCCGACGATGCTGCCCAGAGCCCGGATGCAGTACTGGCGCAAAAGGTCATCGATGAAGCCCGCCATGCCGGTTTGCTGGTGATCAAGTGCGGAGTGCATCGCAACGTAGTGCGTTTCCTCGCGCCGCTGGTGACCACGCAGAAGCAAGTGGCAGAAGCTTTGCAGATGCTCGAAAAAGCGTTGGCCGCCGCCTGCTGAGCGCGCTGACGGTAACACCCGGCCCGACCTGCCCCGCCAGTGTCGGGCCTCGGGCTGAATCATGATGGAACCGGCATGGCCTACTCAGGAGCAAGTCATGAGAGTCACCCATTACAAGGCGTTGGGCTTGTCATTCGGCACGTTGGTTGACCGCGAACGGGGCATTCTCGAAGGCCTGCGACCGCTGGCGGTGCAAAGTGAATCCAGCGCCAGCGATGCGCAGTTACTCAGCGCTTACCGACAGGTGGCGCAAGAGCTTGCCAGCCGCGCGCCGCAGATCAGCGCAACGGCTTTTCACGGCCAGCTCTACCAACGTGTGGCGCAACAATTGCAAATCACTCCGGGCTGGGATGAAAGTGTGGCATTCAGTAGCTCTTCATCCCTGTGGCCCATTTTCGAAGACGCTCCCGGTGCCCTTCAGTACCTGGGCAAGTTCTACCGTTTGATACTGATCGCTCCACCCCTGGGTATCGATGTACTTGCCTTGGCCCGTCGCCTGCCGGTCGAATTCGATGCGATTGTCGAACCCAGCAACGACGATTGGCACAACAGTCTGGAGAGCGAGTTGCATCGCTTGGGACTGGAGCGTTCGGAACTGTTACCGGTGCGCAGCACGGAAAGCGATGACCCGTGGAACGAGCGGGTGGATTTTCCGGTCTGCACACTACGTCGCAGCCATGACCAGTCGTGGAACCTTTCGCCTCAGGCAATGGACGGCAAGCGCTGTGAATACGCCAGCCTCGCTGACCTGGCCCATGCCCATCAAAAGGCATTGCACGCCTGAGTACGACGGCCCTGATTTGACATTGCGAGGACTGATCAATGGACGCTGCAACCAAGCTCGACCGTATCGACATCAACATCCTGGTCCAATTGCAGAAGGACGGGCGCATGACCAACGTCAGCCTCGCCGAAGCCGTTGGACTGTCGCCCAGCCCTTGCCTGCAACGTGTCAAACGCCTGGAGGCCGCCGGTTACATCAGCGGCTATGAAGCCCACGTCAACCTGGCCAAGTTCGCCAACTCGGTGACCGTGTTCACTGAAATGACCCTCTCGGATCACAAGCGTGCCGACTTCGTGAAATTCGAATCGAGCATCCGCAACATCGACGAAGTGCTGGAGTGCCACTTGATCAGCGGCGGCTACGACTACCTGGTGCGCTTCCTGTGCAGCAGCATTCAGCACTATCAGGAGCTGATGGAGTCGATCCTCGACAAGAACATCGGCATCGAGAAGTACTTCAGCTACATCGTGATCAAATCGCCCGTGGTCAAGAGCACCGTGCCACTGCGTAGCCTCGTTCGGGCGGTATAAAACAAAACCTGCAGCCGTGCGGCTTGCCGTGGATGGCGATCACAGGATCGCTATCGCTGGCAAACCGCGCGGCTTCAGATCAAGTTGACCAGGCAGCGCCCCTCCCCACTTACGACAGAATGCAGAACACCTTGCGCACGGTCTCTTCGCTGGTCCACGCATTGGTGGCGCCCTTGGGCACGATCACCGTTTCTCCCG
The DNA here is from genome assembly GCF_059421425.1 of Pseudomonas sp. GW821-FHT02H09. Taxonomy (NCBI): domain Bacteria; kingdom Pseudomonadati; phylum Pseudomonadota; class Gammaproteobacteria; order Pseudomonadales; family Pseudomonadaceae; genus Pseudomonas; species Pseudomonas sp. GW821-FHT02H09. Next base: position 66,717 of record NZ_JBWKVA010000010.1, on the reverse strand, counting down.
CCCGCACATGATGGCTGTCGCCTTGCTCGGCCTGCAGGGTCACCGAACCTTCCAGGATAAACATCAGCTCGCTGTAACTCGGCTCGACCTGCTTGCGAGCGTACGCCTCGCATTGCCACAGCCCGATACGCAGGTTACCGGTGCTGAACAGGGTTTCGCTCCAGGCTTTCGGCGTGGCGGTCAACAGCACATTGGCAGCCGGCGGATTCGTCGGTGCCAGCGGTTGGGAGAGATCGATCCTGATGGGAGCCCCGGGCATGTCAGTACTGGCTGAAAGCCCCGGAAACGCCATGAACAGCCGGCGCAATTGCCCGCGATGCTGCCAGCGCACATTGACGCCACGGGGCACGACGAAACAGTCCCCCGCCGTCAGTTGCAGGTCGAAACCCTCACCCTGCAAACGCAACTCGCCGGCTTCAATCACAACCAGCTCAACCCAGGGAAACACCTCGATCAGCAGGTTCGCGCCGGTGCTGGCACTGCTGCCGGCCGCACAGCCCTGCACCGGGTCGTGAAAGTTGATGACTCGCCCGGCCGCCAGCGGATCGCCCTGCAGGGCCAAGGGTGCGCAGGGCAACTGGCGATCGGTATGGGGGTGGGAGTAATGCAAAATCGGTGGCATACGCTTAACGCTCGCTCATCGGCCGATGACATCTAGGAATTGCTGCCAGCCCGCCGTCAGGCGAACGCCCGGCGCCCGGAAGGCATGCAGAGGAATGGGATTGAAATGCTCGCCCGCCAGCAAGCCGAGCTCGACCTTCTCGCCCGCCGTCATGGCTGCCAGTTGCCTGCCCATCCATGTCGACATCGCGACCCCGCCACCGTTGTAGCCAATGGCGTAGTAGCTGCGCTCATCGAGCTGCCCGGCATGGGGAAGGTAATCCAGGGTCATCGCCACCAGTCCCGACCAACGATAGGCGATGGTCTGGTCGCGCAGAATCGGGAAAACGTCACCCATGCTGCGCTGCAAAGCGTCGAACGCGCCTTGTGAATCGCCCTTGCCGAAAGCGCCCCGTCCACCAAAAATCAAGCGATCGCCGATGACGCGGAACCAGCGCAACATGCGCTTGGTGTCACCACACACCTGCCCGCCCGGCATGATCGCGGCGAGGATGTGCGGTGGCAGGGGCTCAGTGGCGATGATCGCGCTGCGGAACGGAATCAACCGCCGATGCAGCGTATCGGTGGCGCGGGTCTGGTCGGAGTAACCGTTGGTGGCGTAGATCACTTGCCGAGCACTGACCCGCCCTTGCGGCGTCTGCACGATCACCCGGTCACCTTCGCGACGGACCTGCTCGGCCGGGCTGTTGATGAACATTTTCACGCCATGATCGACCAGGTGGCGAGCCATGCCACGCGCGTAGTTCAAAGGATGGATACCGCCGGCTTTGGGAGTCAGCAAGCCGCCGGAAAAAATCGTCGAACCGGTCATTTCCCGCACCTGGTCGACCGAAATCATGTGTGATGAGGTGCCGCCGGTTTCACGCTTGATCCAATTCGCGGTGGATTCCAGTGCGCCCAGCGCGTGGACGTTGTGCGCCGCCGCGATATGCCCGCCCAGATGCAGCTCGGCACCGGTCAGACCGAGGGTTTCAACCATTTCCACCAGGCTGTCCACCGCGGCATAACCGGTGTGGTACATCTGCAACGCGGTGTCGCGGCCAAAGCGCGACATGAGCGCGGGAAAGCCCACCCGGAATTTCGGCGAGACCACGCCGCCGTTACGTCCGCTGGCGCCCCAGGCCAGGGTATTGGCCTCGACGATGAGGGGTTCGCGGCCACTGCGGGCGATGTGATGGGCTGCCGAGAGGCCGGTGTAACCCGCGCCGATGATCACCACGTCGCACTGCCGCTCGCCTTCCAGGGATTGCAGTGCGGGTGCCGGTTGGGCGGTGGCCGCCCATAAGCTCTGAACAGTCATGCCAGCCTCTCGACTCAATAAGGATTGGCGCTCACGACCAAGGCCCGAGCGCCGAGGGGATCAACCCAGCTCTTTCTCGACCGCGTCGGCCAATTGCGCCAGCGACGTGAAGTGGTAATGCGGCTCGGTACGTTCCGATTCCAGGGTGCCACCGGTGCCTTTCTGGGCAAAACGACGCTCGATCCAGCAGGTCTGATAACCCAGGCGCATGGCCACGCCAATGTCGTGGTACTGGCTCTGGGCAACGTGCAGGATGTTTTCGAACAGGATGCCCTGGGTCGCCAGCACACCCCGGGTGTAGGCAAAGAACTGCGGATCGGGTTTCTCGAAGCGCACGTCGTCGACGGTGACCCGCACGTCGAACGGCTGGTCGAGGGTTTCGGCCATGTAGTTCAACGCCCAGATCTGCGAGTTGGTGGTGGCCACCAGCCTGAAGTGCTTGCGCAGGCGCTTGAGCGCTTCGACCGAATCAGGGAACGCCGGGAAGTTCTTCACCGACTGCGCCAGGCCTTTGGCATAGTCGTCGTTGTCCGGCAGCCCCAGCTTGGAGGCGATGACGTGGTAGCAACGCTCCAGGTCATCCGGCCACCAGCCCGAATCGCTGGAGGCGCGGGCCTCGCGATAGGCTTTGAGGATGTCGTCGTCGCTGCGGGCCTTGCCCGCTTCACCCGCGACTTCGCGTACATGGGCCAGAATTCCGGCTTCGAAATCGATCAGGGTACCGACAACGTCGAACGTCAGGGCTTTGAACTGCTTGAAAGACATAGGGCGCTCCGCAAGAAAAGTCGTAAGGGTGAAACTGACTGGACAGGCCCATTATCTGCCCGCCTTCTCGCGAAATATTCTGTTTTGCCCTACCCCAGAGGCATAACCTACTGTTTTTTTACTCGACGTGCCGCACCTGTGCTCAATGGGTCGATTGCAGGGTGGCAAGCAATCCCAGATGAGGGTAAAGCGCGTCGATTCTGAGCATGTCCTCGCGCATCTCCTCGATGATCCAGTCACGCACGCTTTCCACGATCGGACGCACCGGGCGATTGGCCGGAACGACCAGGCAGCAACGTCGGGAATTGACCCGGAAAGCGTCCGTCGCCGGCACCAGTTCACCCTTGCACAGGGAGTTCGAAACCACGTTCAACCACCCCAGCGCCATGCCCTGGCCCAACAATGCAGCCTGGACCACTACGGCATAATCGGAGAACACCAGCGCGTTGTCGGCGCGTCCCGGCGTTTCGAAAGCGGCGGCCCAGCCGCGATCCTGGTTGTCCATGCTGATCAGCGTCGGCACCTGTTTCTTGCCCTTGCCCTGAACGACATCGGCCAGGTATTGGGCGTTGCACACCGGCAGGGTAATTTCCGGAATAACCAGTATATCCGTGGCTTTCAGGCTGCCTGCTTCCAGGTAGCGCATGCCCAGGTCGACGTCCACCAGGGGGCCGCCGATCCTGCCGGACATCAATTGGTAGCGCATGTCGACGGTGGGAAATCGCTGGCTGAAACGACTCATGCGCGGCATCAGCCAGTGGGTGGTGAACGCCGTGGAAACCGACAGCGTCACGGTTTCGATCCCCGTCGCCCGAGCCTCGATTTCACTGATTGCCGACTCGATGGTACTGAAGCCTTCCTGCACGCGGCGATACAAAATTCCGCCGCTTTCCGTCAGCCTCGCCCCGCCGTGAACACGCTCGAAAAGCTGCACGCCAAGGTGCTCCTCCAGACGCGACAACATGCGACTCACGGCCGGTTGGCTGACGCACAGTTCATCCGCCGCCCGGGTGAAGCTGCCACATCGAGCGGCCGCTTCGAAGACGAACAACGAGCTGGAGCTGGGGACCTTGCGACGGAGATTAGACATAACCTGAGTTTATGCCTGGCACAACTATTAGTAAATTGTCCGGAACAAAATACCCCGCCTATTCTGGTGAGCGGCTGCGTAAGGCGACCCACGAATGTTCGGCGCGGCACTCCTCCCCTCACGAGACCTTCCTTGCTATGAAAAACAACCTGAAGTTTTACATCGATGGCCGCTGGGTGGAGCCTCACAGCCCCGATCGCCTGCCCGTGATCAACCCCGCCACCGAGCAGGCATTCAGCGAAATCGCCATGGGTGACCTGAACGATGTCGAGTCCGCCGTCATGGCCGCCCGGCGCGCCTTTCCAGAGTTCTCAAGCACTTCACCTGCGCAGCGCAAACTTCTGCTGCAACGGGTTCTGGATGTCTTCATGGCGCGCTACGACGAAATCGCCGAGGCCATCGTTCAGGAAGTCGGCGCCCCGAAAGCCTTGTCCCACGCCTGGCAAGCCGGGATCGGAAAGCGTCACCTGGAGCAATTGCTGCGCACCCTCGACACGTTCGAGTTCCAGAAATCCCGTGGCACCACGCTGATTGCCCATGAGCCGGTGGGCGTGGTTGCGCTGATCACCCCCTGGAACTGGCCGATCAATCAGATCGTCTGCAAGGTCGCGCCGGCCCTCGCCGCCGGTTGCACCATGGTCCTCAAGCCGAGTGAGATCGCACCGATCAATGCCTTGCTGTTTGCCGAGGTCATGCACGAGGCCGGCGTGCCGGCAGGCGCTTTCAACCTGATCAACGGCGATGGCCCAACGGTCGGCGCCGCACTGTCTGCACACCCGCAAGTGGACATGGTTTCGTTTACCGGCTCGACGCGCGCGGGTACGGAAATCGCGCGCCTGGCTGCGCCGACGGTCAAGCGCGTACATCAGGAGCTGGGCGGTAAATCGGCAAACATTCTGCTCGACGACGTCGATCTGCAAGCGGCAGTGACCAGCGGTGTAGACAGTTGCTTTGGCAATAGTGGGCAGTCCTGCAATGCGCCGACGCGCATGCTGGTGCCCGCCGCGCTGCACGACCAGGCCGTGGACATTGCCCGCCGCGCCGCGCAAAAACACATCGTCGGCGCTCCCGATGCGGTCGCCACGACCATGGGACCGGTGATCAGTGAGCGTCAGTACGACAGCATCCAGCGGATGATTGCCATCGGCATCGACGAAGGCGCGCAACTGGTTTGCGGCGGACCGGGTCGACCCGATCACCTGCCCCAGGGTTACTACGTGCAGCCGACGATCTTCGCCCGGGTCACCCAGGACATGACCATCGCCCGCGAGGAAATTTTCGGACCGGTGCTGGTCATCCAGGCCTACGAAGAGGAGGCGCAAGCGGTCAGCATGGCCAACGACAGCGTGTTTGGCCTGGCGGCCTACGTTCAATCGGCGGACCAGGCGCGAGCCCGCGACGTTGCCCTGCAAATGCGTGCCGGCAGCGTCTACATCAATTATCCGAGTTGGGATTCCGGTGCGCCGTTTGGTGGCTACAAGCAATCGGGTAATGGCCGCGAATACGCCGAATGGGGGCTGGAGGCATTTCTGGAAGTGAAGGGGATTGTCGGTTGGGGGGCTTGATGCCCCCGCCCTGAAAGGCTCGCTGGCCAGGTGGTTGCTACGGTTGAGCCGCCACCTTGGCCTCGCAGTCCGACACCTTCGCCTCAGCCTTGATCAAATCGGCCATCCGCTCGGCGATCATCAGGGTGGGAACGTTGGTGTTGGCGCAGGGAATCGAAGGCATCAGCGAGGCATCACACACACGCAGCCCTTCGACACCGATCACTCGACCGTCACCGGTGGTGACCGCAAGTGGATCATCGGCGCGCCCCATGCGACAGGTGCCTGACGGATGCCAGGTGCCACCAACATTGCGCTGTACGAACTCGGTCAGTGCCTTGTCATCGGCGAGCAGCTTTTTCAGGGTGACTCCCTGGGTGACCAGGCCATGAATCAGCAAGCCCCGCAGCGGCCCGGCGACATCCAGCAGCAGGCTCAAGGCGCCACGTTGCAGCGCATTGATCTTGCCCGGCATCGCGACCCTGGCCACCCGTGGCGAGTAGCTCGATGGAAACACCACGCTGCACTCGCAGCTCAAGGCTGACGCCGACAACGTCTGGGCGCCGAAACGTAACGCTTGCTTCAGACGCTCAAGGTCCCGCACATCGCCCAGCATGTCGAAACGCACTTGCGGTTCGTCATGGGGATCGCTGGACGTCAGGTGCAGACGCCCCCGGGAATAGGATTTGTTGACCCAGAAAAAGATCGTGCCCAATCGATAACCGATCGAATGCCAGCCTGATCGAGAAAGGATTGCGCCGTGCATATCACACGGCACCGTGTCGGCCAGCCCGGAGGAAAAACGCACGATGGCCTGTTCATGGTGTTCTTCGGGAAACGCCGTTCGGCCTTCGCGGTTGAGCAGCGCAGACACCGCAATCGAAGGATGCTCCATCAGGTTGGCTCCCACCCCGGGACGGTCCGCCACCGACGCAATGCCTAGCGAGGCCAGGTCGTCCGCCGGACCGATTCCACTGCGCAGCAACACCGCGGGACTGTGGATCGCACCGGCGCAGACGATGACCTCACGCGCCCTCAAGGACTCGACGCCCCCTCGGCTGTCGATGATCCTGGCGCCTGTCGCACAACCGGCCTCGATCAACACCCGATCCACCACACAGCGGGTGCGCAGGGTCAGGTTCTTGCGCCTGCGCACCTCATCGGTCAGATAACACACCGATGTCGGGATTCGCTCGCCCTGCTCGCTGACGCCAATGGCGCCCACGAACACGCCCTCCTCCCAGGGCCCATTCTGATCGGCCTTGTGCTCGAGGCCGAGTCCGCCCAGAACCTTCATCACACCTTTGACGAAAGGCGAAAGGCGCTCCGATGGCGTACGCCGGATCCTGACCGGTCCGTCGCTGCCATGCAGCGCCTTGTCCTGCGGCCCGCAAAAGTCGGTGTCGTTTTCCAGCTTGCGAAAGTACGGCAGGCAGGTTTGCCAGTTCCAGCCTTCGGCGCCCAGCGCCTGCCATTCGTCATAGTCGGCAGGCGCGCCACGGTTGGTCATCAGGGCGTTGATCGCCGAGCCCCCACCGAGGATCCGCGCTTGCTCATAGCGCCGCGTGGCACTGGCGCGATGACCCATCAACGCGGTCAGACGTTGCCAGATATTGCTGACATCCAGATAGGCCCGCCCCGGGTACCGGCTACGTATCTCGGGTGGCATCGTGTGCAGGGAAATATCGCGCCCCGCCTCGACCAGGCACACCTGTTTGTCGGGGTCCTCCGAGAGCCGGGCGGCCAGCGCGCACCCGGCCGACCCGCCTCCCAGAATCAAATAATCGATCATGCCGACACCTTACTGAACGAACTTGAGCCAGCGATCCTTGGCAGCAATCCCCTCGGCGGAGGCCCACCACTCTTCCGACATCAGCGCTTGCCTGGCCGCGTTATCCGGCGAGCTTGGCAGTTCCTTGGCCCGCTCGGCGGTGATTTTCCCCGCGGCGAACGCCGCCGGGTTACCTGGGCCGTAGTCGATGTAGAGTGGCAGGTTGGCTTGCAGTTCAGGCGACACCGCTTCGTTGAGGAACTTCACGGCCGCCGCATAGTTGGGGGCATTTTTCAGGATGCACAGCTGGGTGTTTTGCAGCAGGCCGTCGTTATAGGTGAAAGCCACGTCCGGATTGCTCTTTTGCACGGCGCTGGCGCGACCGTTCCAGATCATCAGCATGTCGACTTCGCCATCGGCGAGCAATTGCGCCGACTGACCACCCGAGGTCCACCACACGGCGATGTTCGGCTTGATCTGCTCGAGACGCTTGTAGGCACGCTCGACATCCAGCGGGTAAAGCCTATCGCGAGGCACGCCGTCGGACAGCAGCGCCGCTTCCAGGGTGCTCATCGGATCGTTACGCAAGGCACGCACACCGGGGAAGTTCTTCACGTCCCAGAATTCAGCCCAGGTCTGCGGCACTTTTTTCAGGTTTTTCTTGTTGTAGCCGATGACCGACGAGTAGAACTCGTAAGCCACCGAATACGGCGTGCGGTAGGCCGCCGGCATGCTCTGCACGTTCGGCAGCTTGCTCAGGTCCAACGGTTCGATAAGCCCTTCCTTGCCTCCGCGCAAGCAGTTGGAGGGCGGTGTATCGATCACGTCCCACACCGGTTTTTTCGCTTCGCCCTGGGCCTTGACCATCGGCCAGGCATCGGGCGCGCTGTCCTGTTTGATGGTGATGCTCAAAAGCTTCGCCGCCGGATCCAGGATGGCCTTGGTCTGGGCCTCCTGGTAAGCGCCGCCTTGGGAAACAAAAGTGATTTCGTCGGCCACAGCGGGCATCGCGCACGCCACCGAAAGACTCAACAGGGAAATGACGGAACCGAACGCTTGAGCAACAGACAAGGTTTTCATGGCAAATCATCCTGGACGTAGATTAATTCGGCAGCGTTAAAACCTCGACTGAACACCCTGCACCAGCGTGCGTTGCTCAGGTTTGATTTTATTGTTAGACCGAGCGGGACAATTCGACGTTACAAGAGCGTGACACCACAGGGCAATGCACGAATAGTCAGGGATGTCATAACTTCAAATTATGCTTATTTTTCCGGGCACCTACTCGCGCCCTCCCGGGCCTCTCGCTTACTTGAGCGCCGCAAACGGCAAGCGCCTGGCCAACTCCTGCGCGAGGTAGCGGGCGAATACCGAGATGCGTTGCGGAATATGCCGACGATGCTGATAGACCACGAAGATATCGGCTCTGGGCGCCTGGTAATCGCTCAGCACCGCCCGCAGGCTCCCGCTTTCAAGGTATTCCTGAACATTCCATCGCGAACGCAGGATCAATCCATGCCCGTCCAGGGCCAGGTGTAACGCGACTTCTCCATCGTTGCTCGACAGCGTGCCGCTGACTTTGTGCGAGTAATCCCGGCCATCCTTGCTGAAACGCCAGATCGCGTAATCACTGCTGAACTGACGCAGCACGATGCAGTTGTGGTGCACCAGATCAGCCACCCCTGTCAGCTCAGGCATAGCCTCAAGGTATTGCGGAGAAGCACAGAGAATGCGCGGGTTTTCCAGCAGGCGCACAGCGATCAGTCGCGAGTCCGGCGGCTCGCCCATACACACGCTCATGTCAAACTGATCATCCAGCAGGCTCAAGGGCTGGCTGGACAGCTCCAGGGAAAGCTCCAGCTCGGGATGCAATCGGGCGAAGCTGGAGACCAACGGCGCCAGATGTTGCCGACCGAAACCCAGGGTGCCATTGATCCGCAAGCGCCCCTGCAAGGTCGTTTGTCGGCTGTTGAGCGCACTCTCCAGTTCTTCCAGTTGCTGCAGGATCGGCCGCCCTCCTTCCAGGTACAAGGTCCCCTCCGTAGTCAGCGACAGTCGTCGGGTGGTGCGCTGCAGCAACTGCACCCCCAGACGCGCTTCAAGCTGGCTCAAGCGTTTGCTCACCGCAGGCAACGACAGACCGAGGTGCCGCGCGACTTCGGTGAGGCTGCCGCGTGTCGCCACCTGCTGGAAGAAACTCAAGTCATCGATCATCGCCACGGATTCTTTCCTTAAAACTAAGAATGGCTTTCGCACAAGACTAATTATTAATACAGAGCTACTGCATACACTGGCAATCAGTCCACATCAATCCCAGGAGTCGAATCCATGAACAAAGCCCATTACAAAATTGCAGTGATCCCCGGCGACGGCATCGGCAAGGAAGTCATGCCTGAAGGCGTGCGCGTACTCGACGCCGTGGCAGCCAAACACGACCTGGAACTGCAATGGGACTGGTTCGATTTCGCCAGCGCCGATTACTACCTGGCCCACGGCAAAATGATGCCTGACGACTGGTTTGACCTTCTCAAGGACTACGACGCAATCTACTTCGGCGCAGTGGGCTGGCCGGATGTCGTGCCTGATCACATTTCCCTGTGGGATTCGCTGTTGCAGTTCCGCCGCGAATTCGACCAGTACGTCAACCTGCGCCCCTGCCGCCTGATGCCGGGCGTCAAGACCCCGCTGGCCAATCGCAAACCCGGCGACATCGACTTCTGGGTCGTGCGGGAAAACACCGAAGGCGAATATTCCAGCGTCGGCGGCAAGATGTTTCCGGGTACCGACCGGGAAATCGTGTTGCAGGAGACCGTCATGACTCGTGTCGGCGTCGACCGCATTCTCAAGTTCGCCTACGACCTGGCCCAGAGCCGCCCGAAGAAACACCTCACCTCCGCCACCAAATCCAACGGCATCGCGATCACCATGCCCTACTGGGATGAGCGCGTCGTCGAGATGGGCAAGAAATTTCCTGAAGTGAAGGTCGACAAGTACCACATCGACATCCTCACCGCGAACTTCGTCCTGCATCCGGACTGGTTCGACGTGGTGGTCGCGAGCAACCTGTTCGGCGACATCCTTTCTGATCTCGGCCCCGCCTGCACCGGCACCATCGGTATCGCGCCGTCAGCCAACATCAATCCGGAGCGCAACTTCCCGAGCCTGTTCGAGCCCGTGCACGGCTCGGCGCCGGACATCGCCGGAAAAGGCATTGCCAACCCGATCGGACAGATCTGGTGCGGCGCGATGATGCTCGAACACCTCGGCCACCCGCAGGCGGGAGCGGCGGTGCTGGCCGCAATCGAAACGGTACTGGCGATGGGGCCGGAGAAGGCACCACTGACCGCCGATATTGGCGGCAAAGGCAACACCGAAGCCCTGGGCAGGGCCATCGCCGCTGCGGTCTGAGCCGGTAAATAACGCGCAATCTTCCGTTCACAGCGCGTGATACGGGAGATTGTTGCGCGTGACTTTGGCATCGTGTGAACACCTTTCCAGCGCTTGCGAGAGACACCATGACCCTGCTGTTCAAAGTCGACGATGCCCGTGGCTGCACCTGGAAATCGCTGTTCGAACAACACGCGCCGGACATCGACGTGTGCTTCTGGCCGGACATCGGCGACCCGCTAGACGTACGCTACTTCGCCGCCTGGAAACCGCCACGGCAGTTGCATGAGCGCTTCCCGAATCTGGAAGTGATCTTTGCCACCTCGGCGGGAGTCGATCAATTCGACCTCGGCGAGCTGCCAGAGCACATCAAGGTCGTCCGCATGCTCGACCCCGGCATCGCTCAAGGCATCGTCGAGTACGCCTGCTTCGCTGTGTTGAGCCTGCATCGACAGATCCCGCTGTACCTGCATCAACAACAGGCCGGGCGCTGGCAAGACCACATCCTGACCCCGGCAGCACAACGTCGGATCGGCGTCATGGGCCTGGGCAACCTGGGTATTGCGGTGCTGCAGAGCTTGCGTGCGTTCAACTTCCAGTTGCATGGCTGGGCGCGCTCGCAAAAGACCATCGACGGCGTGCAATGCCATGCCGGCGACGACCAGCTCGAGCCCTTTCTCAACCAGTGCGACATCCTGATCTGCCTGCTGCCCCTGACCGACGACACCCGCGGCCTGTTGAACGCGAGAACGCTGGCCGCGCTGCCAAAGGGCGCCAACCTGATCAACCTGGGTCGGGGCGGTCATCTCAAGGAAGAGGATCTGCTTCAAGCACTGGCGTGCGGGCAACTGAGCCACGCCATTCTCGACGTGCTCAACGAAGAACCGCCATCTCCGGATCACCGGTTCTGGCAGCACCCACAGATCTGGCTGACCCCGCACATTGGCGCAATGACCGCACCGCAAAGCGCCTTCCCCGGGTTGCTGGCCAATATCAGGCGCCATCAGGCCGGCGAACCCATGCAAGGATTGATCAAGCGCGATCATGGCTACTGAGGCTCCGTACAGACGCTTAGGGCGATGGTGTCCACTTACTATGATCTGCCCCCCTTAATGCTGGAGTTCGGAAGGTGACTTGGCCGGACGCTTACAGCGCAGATAGATCCCGTCATCAAGCACCGGCGTACTTTGGTCGTTCAACCAACGGGGCTTTTCCAACCCTGACCATTTCAGCCACGCATGAAAATCCAGGCCCAGTATCTTTTGCGGAAAAAACCGAATTGGCTCCCTGCTTGCCAGCACGACTTTGCTCACATGGGCCAGTTCATAAGCAATTTGAACAACCGAGTTTGCAGCACCGACCACAACCACTCGTAGATCACCAAAGCCATCGGCATTTCGATATTCCGCGCTGTGCAAACTGCGCCCGAGAAAGCTCTGAAGCCCTTGAATATCTGGAATGAAAGGCTGATTGAATCCACCCGTGCACACGACTAGTGTCTTGGAGCAAAAGATTTCTCCATCGTCCGTTTGAAGCTGAAACAGCCCGTGCCCTCTTCGTACATGCTGTACGCGGGCGTACTGACGAACTGGCAATTTGAATGCCTTTGCATAGTCTTCCAGATAGCGTACGACATCATCACGAAGCGGGTAATGATCGGGTTCTGCCGGGAAGCGCATGCCTGGCAATGACGAGTAAGCAGCTGGAGAAAAAAGCTTCAGACTGTCGTAGTAATTGCGCCAATTCCCTCCCGGCGACCGCTCAGCATCCAAAATCAGGAATCTAAGGTTTTGCTGCTGCAAGTGCCAACCGCACGCTAATCCTGCCTGGCCTGCGCCGATCACAATGACATCCATGATTTCGTTCATTACATTCATACATGCACACTCATGCACATTACAGAGCAAAAAAACTATCCGACCGTACCTGGGCAGCAGAACGGGGCAAGGCTTTTCATATGCTGAAGAATGGCTTCGAGGCGTGTCACCACTGCCGGACCATCCACCTCGTAGAACATCTGCCTGCTGACCTTGGTGCCGCGGACGATACCTGCCTCTAACAGCACTTGCAGATGTCGGGAAACAACTGAACGTTCCTGGGGCAATCCTTCCGCAATCTCTCCAATATCGGCGCGCCCCAGTTGCATCACGCGCTTGAGCACAGCTACACGCGAGGGCTCGCAAAGTGCCTTGAAGAAAGCGCCATCGAGAGACTCGATTGCGGCGTCAATTGCGCGGGTTCGGTTAAGGATTCGATTAGTCATGCGACCGACCATATGTGCACATCCATGCACACGTCAACACTCTGCAATTGCACCTCTCCTAGAGCTAAAAGCTGTGCCATGAAGGTAACCAACTCCGCGAGAAAGCCAACAATTCAGGGTGTAACCCCATATGGTGTTGGTAAAGATTCCACCGAGAGCCAGTCGTTTTGTAGGGGTAAAAACGACCAAAAATTAAAAGGGGTCGCGAGATAAAATCTCGCAACCCCTTGAAAAATATGGTCGGGACGGAGTGATTCGAACACTCGACCCCTAGCACCCCATGCTAGTGCGCTACCGGACTGCGCTACGCCCCGACTAGGCGTGAAACCTGTTCCTCACCTCGAGGAACGCTCAAGAATATATCGCAAGCTTTTGAAAACTGGAAGTATTTAAAAGCAGAAATTTATTTCTTGAGTACCACCAGAACATCTTCCAGTTCGGCGATCATCTGGCGGATCATTTGTTTGTATTGGGTGGTGTCGTCTTTGGCTTCATCACCGGAAAGACGCAGGCGCGCTCCGCCGATGGTGAATCCCTGGTCATACAGCAACGCGCGGATCTGGCGGATCATCAGCACATCCTGGCGCTGATAATACCGACGGTTTCCGCGGCGCTTGACGGGGTTGAGTTGAGGAAACTCCTGTTCCCAATAGCGCAGCACGTGTGGTTTAACCGCACAGAGCTCGCTGACTTCACCGATGGTGAAGTAGCGTTTGCCTGGGATGACGGGAAGCTCGTCGTTATGACTTGGTTCCAGCATAAGCCTCAACTCGGGCCTTCAACTTCTGCCCTGGACGAAAGGTGACCACACGGCGAGCCGTGATCGGGATTTCTTCACCCGTTTTCGGGTTGCGGCCAGGCCGCTGGCGTTTGTCCCGAAGGTCGAAGTTGCCGAAACCGGACAACTTCACCTGCTCGTTGTCTTCAAGAGCGTGCCTGATTTCCTCAAAGAACAGTTCGACCAATTCCTTGGCCTCCCGTTTATTCAGGCCCAGCTCTTCATACAGACGTTCCGCCATTTCAGCTTTCGTCAGAGCCCCCATACGTCACTTCCTTAGCGTGGCGTTCAACCTTTGTTCGAGCGAGGTGAGGATGTTTTGCGTCGTGGTATTCACCTCATCGTCATTAAGAGTGCGCGATGGATGCTGCCAGGTCAAGCCAACTGCAAGGCTTTTTCTATGCGGATCAATGCCTTTACCCTGATACACGTCAAATAGCCTGAGGTCTGTCAGCCATTCACCTGCATTGTCACGGATTACGTCCAGTACGGCACTGGCTGCAACGTCTTTGTCTGCCAGCAGCGCAAGGTCACGACGCACTTCAGGAAAGCGCGATAACTCGTGGAACTCAGGCATTTTGCCCAACGCCACTTCGGCCAGAACCAGCTCGAAAACGAAGACCGGACGGTCGAGACCGAGGGTTTTCGACAATTCAGGGTGGATAGCGCCGATGTAACCGACTACGCGACCATCACGCTCGATACGCGCGGTTTGACCCGGGTGCAACGCAGGGTGGCTGCCCGGCACGAACGTGAACGCGTCCAGTGCACCGGCAAAACCCAGCACGGCTTCCACGTCGGCCTTGACGTCGAAGAAATCCACGGTATCGCGACCTTGAGCCCAGCCTTCCGGCAGACGGCTACCGCACACCACACCGGCCAGCATCGGCTCTTGCTTGAGGCCTTCCAGCTGACCGACGAAGCGCAGGCCGCTTTCGAACAGGCGGACGCGATCCTGTTGACGGTTCAGGTTGTGTTGAAGCGCCTTGACCAGACCAGGCCACAGGGACGAGCGCATGGCAGCCATGTCGTTCGAAATCGGGTTGGCCAGCAACAAAGGCTCGACGCCGGGGCTGAACAGCTCGAACTGTTTCGGATCGATGAAGCTGTAGGTGATCGCTTCCTGATAACCACGAGCCACCAGCAGACGACGCAGCTCAGGCAGATCGCTACGAGCTTCAGCCCTGGCTTGCGGCGCCAGACGGGCTTGCGGGTAGCGAACCGGCAGACGGTTGTAGCCGTACAGACGGGCCAGTTCTTCGATCAGGTCGACTTCCAGGCTGATATCGAAGCGATGGCTTGGCACGTCTACGCGCCACTGCCCTGCCCCATCCGCGGAAATCGTCAGGCCCAAAGCGCCGAGCAGACGCTCGACTTCGGCCGAATCCATTTCCATGCCCAGCATCTGGGTGATCCGCTGAGCACGCAGGGTGACCGGTGCGATCTTCGGCAGGTGCTGCTCGCTGACGGCTTCGATGATCGGGCCAGCTTCGCCGCCGGTGATTTCCAGCAGCAGGCCAGTGGCGCGCTCCATGGCTTCACGGGCCAGTTGCCAGTCCACACCACGCTCGTAGCGGTGCGAGGCGTCGGTGTGCAGGCCATAGGAACGGGCCTTGCCAGCGACGGCAATCTGATCGAAGAACGCGCTTTCCAGGAATACATCGCGAGTGGTCGCCGAAACACCACTGTGCTCGCCACCCATCACGCCGGCAATCGCCAGGGCGCGGGAGTGGTCGGCAATCACCAGCGTATCGCTACGCAGGCTGACTTCCTGACCGTCGAGCAGAACCAGCTTCTCGCCTTCTTCAGCCATACGAACGCGGATGCCGCCATTGATTTCGGCGAGATCGAAAGCGTGCAACGGTTGACCCAGCTCCAGCATCACGTAGTTGGTGATGTCGACGGCGGCGTCGATGCTGCGCACGTCGGCACGACGCAGACGCTCGACCATCCACAGCGGCGTAGGCCTGGACAGGTCAACGTTGCGGATCACACGACCCAGGTAACGCGGGCAAGCGGCTGGTGCCAGAACCTCAACCGAACGCACTTCGTCGTGCACGGCTGGAACAGCGGCAATGACCGGGCGCGTGACTTCGGCAGCGTAGAGCGCACCGACTTCACGGGCCAGACCCGCCAGGGACAGGCAGTCGCCGCGATTCGGGGTCAGGTCGACCTCGATGCTGGCGTCTTCCAGATCCAGGTAGACGCGGAAGTCTTCGCCAACCGGCGCATCGACCGGCAATTCCATCAGGCCGTCGTTGCCTTCACCGATTTGCAGTTCGGCCTGGGAGCACAGCATGCCGTTGGATTCAACGCCACGCAGCTTGGCCTTCTTGATTTTGAAGTCGCCTGGCAGTTCGGCACCGATCATGGCGAACGGGATCTTCAGGCCAGGGCGCACGTTTGGCGCACCGCATACCACCTGGAAGGTCTCCGAGCCATTGCTGACCTGGCAAACGCGCAGCTTGTCGGCGTCCGGGTGCGGCTCGGTGCTCAGCACCTCGCCCACGACCACGCCGCTGAATTCACCGGCGGCCGGCGTAACGCTATCGACCTCAAGACCGGCCATCGACAGACGAGCAACCAGCTCGTCGCGATTTACCTGCGGGCTTACCCAGCCGCGCAGCCATTGTTCACTGAATTTCATCCTGCTCTCCTAAGAATTCGTTACGACTAGCGAAATTGCGCGAGGAACCGCAAGTCGTTGTCGAAGAACAGACGCAAGTCGTTCACGCCGTAACGCAGCATGGCCAGACGCTCAACGCCCATGCCGAAGGCAAAGCCCGAGAACTCTTCCGGGTCGATCCCGGACATACGCAGCACGTTCGGGTGAACCATGCCGCAGCCCATGACTTCCAGCCAGCCAGTCTGCTTGCAGACGCGGCAGCCTTTACCGCTGCACATCACGCATTCCATGTCGACTTCGGCGGATGGCTCGGTGAAGGGGAAGTACGAAGGACGGAAACGCACTGCCAGTTCTTTTTCGAAGAACACGCGCAGGAATTCCTCGATGGTCCCTTTCAGGTCGGCGAAATTGATATCGCGGTCGACCAGCAGGCCTTCGACCTGGTGGAACATCGGGGAGTGGGTGATATCCGAGTCGCTACGGTACACCCGGCCTGGGCAGACGATGCGGATCGGCGGCTGTTTCGATTCCATGGTGCGGACCTGTACCGGCGAGGTATGGGTGCGCAACAGCATGTTGGCATTGAAATAGAAGGTGTCATGCATCGACCGGGCCGGGTGATGGCCTGGGATGTTGAGCGCCTCGAAGTTGTGATAGTCGTCTTCGACCTCAGGGCCTTCGGCGATGCCGTAGCCAATATGAGTGAAGAACTGTTCGATACGTTCCAGAGTGCGGGTAACCGGATGCAGACCACCAGAGGTCTGACCACGGCCCGGCAGGGTCACATCAATGGACTCGGCGGACAATTTGGCAGCTAGATCCGCCTCCTCGAACAACGCCTTGCGCGCATTGAGAACCTCTGTCACACGCTCCTTGGCAACGTTGATCAGCGCACCGACTTGCGGACGCTCTTCAGCCGGCAAATTCCCCAGGGTCTTCATCACCTGAGTCAATTCACCCTTTTTGCCAAGGTAGTGAACCCGGATTTGCTCCAGGGCATTGATGTCTTCAGCGCTTTGCACAGCCTCTAGAGCTTGAGAGACCAGCGCATCCAGGTTTTCCATGTACAGACTCCAGATACAAAATAGGGGAAGAGCTTGAAGGCTCTTCCCCTATTTATGACGTTTAACACCTGAGCCCACAGAGGTGAGCCCGGGTGACTGTCGGGGGTACTTAAGCCAAGGTGGCTTTAGCTTTCTCGACAATCGCAGCAAACGCCGCTTTTTCGTTCACTGCCAGATCAGCCAGAACCTTACGGTCGATCTCGATGGACGCTTTTTTCAGGCCGGCGATGAAACGGCTGTAGGACAGACCGTTGATACGAGCACCAGCGTTGATACGAGCGATCCACAGAGCGCGGAACTGACGTTTTTTCTGACGACGGTCACGGTAGGCGTACTGGCCTGCCTTGATTACCGCTTGCTTGGCAACACGGAATACGCGTGAACGCGCGCCGTAGTAGCCTTTAGCAAGTTTCAGAATTTTTTTGTGACGCTTACGGGCAATGACGCCACGCTTTACACGAGCCATGAGTTACTTCCTCTATTCTTAACCAAAAATTAACGAAGGCGCAGCATGCGCTCGACTTTTGCCACGTCGGACGGATGCAGCAAGCTGCTACCGCGCAGTTGACGCTTACGCTTGGTCGACATTTTGGTCAGGATGTGGCTCTTGAAAGCGTGCTTATGCTTGATACCGTTAGCAGTTTTCAGAAACCGCTTAGCAGCACCACTTTTAGTTTTCATCTTTGGCATGTTCGGATACTCCGCATTCAGTTGATAAACATAATCGCAAGGCCTGCCGTGCCCTGTTGATTACTTCTTCTTTTTCGGGGCGATGACCATGATCAGCTGGCGTCCTTCCATCTTAGGATGCTGTTCGACCGAACCGTACTCGAGCAAGTCAGCTTCAACCCGCTTGAGGAGTTCCATCCCCAGCTCCTGGTGGGCCATCTCACGACCGCGGAATCTCAACGATACCTTGGCCCTGTCCCCGTCACTCAGGAAACGTACCAGGTTGCGCAGTTTTACCTGGTAATCCCCTTCCTCCGTCCCTGGACGAAACTTGATTTCTTTAACCTGAATCTGCTTCTGGTTCTTTTTCGCTGCAGCAATCTGCTTCTTCTTTTCGAAGATCGATTTGCCGTAATCCATCACGCGGCAAACCGGTGGGACTGCGTCGGCGGAAATTTCCACCAGATCCAGTTTGGCTTCTTCAGCAATACGAAGCGCTTCATCAATCGAGACGATGCCAATCTGCTCGCCGTCAGCGCCAATTAACCGAACCTCGCGTGCCGAGATATTCTCGTTGATCGGGGCCTTCGGTGCAGCTCGTTTATCTTGTCTCATTTCACGCTTAATAATAATTACTCCGAATCATGGCGACCACGCCGGGAAACCGCTTGAGCGAGGAATTCAGCGAATTGGGCGACGGGCATCGAGCCCAGGTCAGCACCTTCACGAGTACGCACAGCGACAGTCTGCATCTCGACTTCCCGATCTCCAATAACCAAGAGATAGGGAACCTTGAGCAAAGTATGCTCGCGGATTTTAAAGCCGATCTTTTCATTTCTCAAGTCGGACTTGGCACGAAATCCGCTTTGATTGAGAGTTTTTTCAACCTCAGCGGCAAAATCTGCCTGTTTATCAGTGATATTCATGATCACTGCCTGAGTCGGAGCCAGCCACGCAGGGAACGCACCCTCGTAATGCTCGATCAGAATCCCGACGAAACGCTCGAAGGAACCCAGGATCGCCCGGTGCAACATAACCGGGTGCTTGCGACTGTTGTCTTCGGAGACGTATTCGGCTCCCAGACGGATCGGCAGGTTAAAATCGAGCTGCAAGGTACCACATTGCCAGACACGACCGAGGCAATCTTTTAGCGAGAACTCGATTTTCGGACCGTAGAAAGCACCCTCGCCCGGCTGCAGATCGTACGGCAGGCCCGCACTATCAAGGGCTGCGGCCAGCGCGGATTCTGCGCGATCCCACAACTCATCGGAGCCGACGCGTTTTTCCGGACGAGTGGACAGCTTCAGCTCGATGTCTTTGAAGCCGAAATCGGCGTAGACATCCAGAGTCAGCTTGATGAACGCAGCGGACTCGGCCTGCATCTGCTCTTCAGTACAGAAGATGTGTGCATCGTCCTGGGTAAACGCACGCACGCGCATGATGCCGTGCAGCGCACCGGACGGCTCGTTACGGTGGCAAGCACCGAACTCGGCCAGACGCATCGGCAGCTCGCGGTAGCTTTTCAGGCCCTGATTGAACACCTGCACGTGGCAAGGGCAGTTCATTGGCTTGATGGCGTAGTCGCGGCTTTCCGACTCGGTAGTGAACATGTTTTCGGCGTAGTTGGCCCAGTGCCCGGATTTCTCCCACAGGCTACGGTCAACCACTTGCGGAGTCTTGATCTCCAGGTAGCCGTTTTCACGCTGAACCTTACGCATGTACTGCTCGAGTACCTGGTACAGGGTCCAGCCGTTCGGGTGCCAGAAAACCATGCCCGGCGCTTCTTCCTGGGTATGGAACAGACCAAGACGCTTGCCGATCTTGCGATGGTCGCGCTTTTCAGCCTCTTCGATACGCTGGATGTAAGCTGCCAGTTGCTTCTTGTCAGCCCAGGCTGTGCCGTAAACGCGCTGCAATTGCTCGTTTTTGGCATCGCCACGCCAGTAGGCGCCGGACAGCTTGGTCAGTTTGAAGGATTTCAGGAAGCGGGTGTTCGGCACGTGCGGACCGCGGCACATGTCGACGTATTCTTCGTGATAGTACAGGCCCATGGCCTGCTCGTTCGGCATGTCTTCGACCAGGCGCAGCTTGTAGTCTTCGCCACGGCTGGTGAACACGTCGATCACTTCGGCGCGCGGAGTGACTTTCTTGATGACGTCGTAATCTTTTTCGATCAGCAGGTGCATGCGCTGTTCGATCGCCGCCAGGTCGTCCGGAGTGAAAGGACGCTCGTAGGCGATGTCGTAATAGAAGCCTTCATCGATGACCGGACCGATCACCATTTTCGCCGTCGGGTACAGCTGCTTGACCGCGTGGCCAATCAGGTGGGCGCAAGAGTGGCGAATGACCTCCAGCCCCTCTTCATCCTTTGGCGTGATGATTTGCAGGGTCGCGTCGCTGTCGATGACATCGCTGGCGTCAACCAGTTTGCCGTTGACCTTGCCGGCCACGGTGGCCTTGGCCAGACCGGCACCAATGGATGCGGCGACCTCGGCTATGGAAACCGGATGATCGAAGGAACGTTGACTGCCGTCGGGAAGAGTAATAGTGGGCATGGCGCCTCCTCTCCTAGTGGTGACCCCTACCAAAGGTCACGTGGGTTGGGATGAGCAGCCAGTACGCGACTCAGTTCAGGCCATTCAATAACGAACGCCTGCCTTACAGCGGCAGGAGCCTTGCGGCCAACCGGAAACCGAACCAGAGTGACTGGAGATCAAATCAGGGTTATTCGGGTCTTGACCGCTGCCGGAGAAAAAGTCATCCAGAGCTTGAAAATACCCAAGCCGAGGATCCTAGCACAGATGAACGGTCATCGCCGCGACCTTGTTCCAAGAGCACCGAATTCAGGGCTTTTACGCCATAAAGTGAACTTGGGATGTACGGTCCACCTCAAATAGGCCGAGAATTGCCACACATTTTCGACCTCACGGAGTTCCAGCCATGCGTTTTATCCACCTTTTCGCCCTAGCCGCTCCGCTCGCTCTGCTGCTGCCATTGAGCGCTCAGGCCGCCTGGCCCGCAGGTGTAAAAGCCAGCTACATGAAGGATTGCACTGCGGCGGCCAGTCAAGGCGTCAACCCTGAGCTCGCCAAGCAACACTGCACCTGTGGCGCCGACGTCCTGGAGAAGAAGTTCACGACTGAGGAGATCAAGCAGCTGATGGATGCGAAAAACCCTCCGAGCGCCGATCTGGGCAACCGCGCACTGAAGGAAATCTCCGTCTGCAAAGTTCAGAAATAGGCCGTTTCGGCGCAAATGTTAAGGCTCCAGAAGCCGGAAACCGCTCAAAAAACGGTTGTTTTACACAATTTACGCAGCTTTTACGGCTTTTTTTACTGAGCGCTTTTTCAGGAGAAACCCCCTGAAACCGGGGCCTCCAGCCCATCAGGATCACAAATAAAGCACAACCAGGGGGCAAACAACACGTCCGGGGGGCTCCCAAGCCGAACATTTCGACTATGATACTCCCGTGTGCCCAGTTGGCCTGAGCAGCACAGCACTACTGAAAATATTTGTTTCTTGGAGATACACCATGTCTAATCGCCAAACCGGCACCGTTAAATGGTTCAACGATGAAAAAGGCTTCGGCTTCATCACTCCTCAAGGTGGCGGTGACGACCTGTTCGTACACTTCAAAGCTATCGAAAGCGACGGTTTCAAAAGCCTGAAAGAAGGCCAGACTGTTTCCTTCGTGGCTGAGAAAGGCCAAAAGGGTATGCAAGCTGCACAAGTTCGCCCTGAGTAATTTCTCGGCTGGCTAAAAAAACCCCGTCCATGTGACGGGGTTTTTTATGCGCCTGAGAAAAGCCGGAAGCGGTCAGCCGCAGTTGACGCGAGTGATCACCAGGTTTTCATCGGTGTTGAGATTCAGGCGATCCGAGCGGTACTCCAGAGTCACCATGTCGCTCGGCCTGAGGACTCGCGCGTACTGCGCACCTGAATGCGTACGGGCTTGCTCCAGGAGCTCAGGCGAGGCCTTCTTGCCAATGGCGAATTCGGCGCCTTTAGCCTCACAGCGACTGTGCCCGGTCTCGGTAGCCACAGAATCCTTTACCGAATCGGAAGTGCTGCACCCCGACAGGATAACTGCTGCTAACAAAGTTCCGAATGACGCGAGCTTCCAAGGCATGAGGCCTCCTTTTTCAAAAATGGACAGAGATCGTGCGACAGCCATTTTGGCTGTTGGTTTCAACGGAGCACTGAGGTGCTGTTGTAGGAGCAGCCGGTCGACGCTCGATTGCTCGCGATGGATGTTAACGATGACGCGTGTTTTCTGAATAAACGCATCGCCCTTGAGTCCATCGTCGGAACGCCGCCCGGAGCAAGCTCGCTCCTACAGGGTTTGATTTCACACAGCGGCAAGTCTGCCTCAACCCTGAGGCAATGTTCACTGCGCAATCGTGACTGAATATGAGCAATGATCAGTAGATGTCGATGTAGTCGAGCGGTGGATTTGGCCAGTTCTGCTTGAGTGCATTGAATATCTGCATGACCCAGACCGCATCACTTGCAGCTACCGCTCCGACATAGCCAGATCCCTTCGCCCAGGTTTCCAGACGAAACAATAGACCTTCAATATCGGTACCGCCCACGACACCTGAAGAAATATAGGCAATACCGGCCTTGGTGACCCGCAACTGGGTATGCGCATCATCGCTGGCAGAAGCCAACAGTTGGCGCACAGCCTCAAGCGTCAAACCGTCAGGAGTGCTCAAATCGATCTGCAAAGTGTTTTCCTTGAAATAATCAAAGCTCAAGTGTCGCATAGCCCTCTCCTCATGCCTAAGACGGAGTGCCAAAAGCCTCGCAAGATGTTTAACTCAACACAACCAAAACCACCCGGATAGACCTCCAGGCATTACCCGGCCTATTCAGACTTTGCGAGTTCATCATGACAACCATAACCATCGACGCCGACATCAAAGCCAAATGGCCCGAAGGCCACTGCTCCTACAGTCCTGGCAGCCCTGAAGAACTGGCGATCATCGGTATCGACCTGTTGATCAAGGAATTGGGAACGCAGGCGGCCCAGGCATTTATCGCTCAAATATTCGAAAAACACCCAAACAACACTATGGACACGCCACGCACCGAAAAGGAGTAACACCCCACAGGCTGGACACTTGCGGGGCGGAAACTTATGCAAGACGAGCAAGACGTGCAGTGAGCAAGTCGAAGAAGCCTTGTGCATCAGCGTCCTGAACCCAGAACACGTTCTTTTCCTGCTTCAGGCCGTCGTACCAGTCGACGATGGTCTGACCAAAGGTCGGCCCTTCGCGGCTGTCGACCACCATGTTTACCTGACGACCGGTGAACAACTCCGGCTTGAGCAGATAAGCGATGACCGTGGCGTCATGCACCGGACCACCCGGGATGCCATAGTGCTCCATGTCGCCTTTGATGTACTCGTTGAGGATTGCGCCCACCACCTTGCTGGCATTGTTGCCCAGTGCAGCGATCTGATGCAGACGCGCCTCACTGGTCAGCACCTTGTGGGTCACGTCCAGTGGCAGGTAGGTCAGTTTGACAGCGCTTTTAAGGACGACTTCAGCAGCCTGCGGATCGGCGAACAGATTGAATTCGGCAACCGGGGTAATGTTACCGCCGTTGAAGTGCGCGCCCCCCATGACCACCACTTCCTTGATGCCCCGGGTAATGTCCGGTGCCTGATTCAGCGCCAGTGCCAGATTGGTCTGCGGACCCAGCATGGCAATGGTGATGCTGTGGGGTTTGGCTGCACGCAAGGTGTCGATCAGGTAGTCGATCGCGCTGCCGTTGGCCAGGCCTTCCCTGGGTTCGTGCACCGTTACACCCGAGATACCCTCCTCGCCGTGGATATCCTCGGCGTAGATCGGTGTACGCAACAATGGTTTGGTCGCACCCGCATAAACCGGCACTTCTTCGCGCCCTGCCCACTCACGGGCCAGGCGTGCATTACGTGAGGTCTTGTCCAGTCGCACATTGCCGGCAACGGTAGTGAGCGCACGAATGTTCAGTTCCTCGGGCGAAGCCAGGGCAAACAACAAGGCAACGACGTCATCAGCACCCGGATCGGTGTCTATGATCAAATCGATTTTTTCTGCCGCCCGGGCGTTTGTAGCGGTGATCAATGACAAAAGCAGCAGACTCCGGATCAGGTATTGCACTATTTGAGCATAGCGGTACATGGCGCACTCCTTGCGCGTGAAAAACGGGTTGAGATACAGCGAGCTAAAACGTTACACCTGCGACCAGCACAATGTTGCAGTACGGCTGACATTCACCCGTACGAATAATCGCACGTGCTTGTCGGGTAAGGATTTTGAATGCGTCATGACTCAGTAACATGCGCTGGCCCAATTCAGCCTTGGCCGTCAGCTCGTCAATCACCTGAAGCGCGGGAGGTTGTTTGAGCAGGATTTCTTCAGCCAGCACATGGCTTTGCACCTGCATTTCGCTGAGCACGATCTGCAAGGTGCTGACGAAGTCCGGAATGCCCTTGGTCAACGCCAGATCGATCAACTCGACACCCGGCGGCACAGGCAAACCGGCATCGCCGATCACCACCCTGTCGCCATGACCCAGGGAGGCAATCAATCGCGACAACGCGATGTTGAGCAAAGGTGTCTTTTTCATGAGGGTCTATTTTTCATGAGGGGCTAATGGCCTGTACGTCGGACAAGGTGGGAATGGAAGGCTGCGCGCCCGCTCGAGTGACCGACAGCGCGGCCGCGATCTGACCGAAGCGAATGGCCTGGGCTTCGCTTTTGCCGGCCGCCAGTGCCGCGGCAAAACCGCCGACGAACGTATCTCCCGCCGCTGTCGTGTCGAGCGCCTTGACCCTGGGTGCCGGGAAGTGCTCGAAGCTCTGCCCATCGGCGAACAACGACCCCTGGGCTCCGAGGGTAATGATGACTTTGCCAGCGCCGGCAGCAATCAATCGACTCGCGGCGGCTTCAGCGGTTTCCAGCGAGTCCACCAGCAAGCCGCTCAGGGCCGACGCCTCACTTTCGTTAGGGATCAGGTAATCGATGGACGAATACCAGTCAGCCGGAAGTGGACGGCTCGCCGGGGCTGGATTAAGGATCACGGTCTTGCCCAGTTCACGTCCGCGCTTGAGGGTGTAACCAACGGTCTGCATGGGCACTTCGAGCTGGCAAATGATCACATCGGCCGCCTGCAACACCACGTCAAAACCTGCAACCACTTCAGGCGCGAGCAGCCCGTTAGCGCCGGCGACGATCACGATCGCATTCTGGCTGCTGTCATCGACCACGATCAGCGCCACGCCACTGGAGCCTTCGACGGTTCTCACCGCCTGACAATCGATTTGTTCAGCCACCAGCGCCGCTCGCAGTTGCTCGCCATACGCATCGGCACCGACACAGCCAACCATCGATACTTCAGCTCCCAGTCGTGCCGAAGCAACGGCCTGGTTCGCCCCCTTGCCGCCCGAGACGGTGGCAAACGACTCGCCAATCAGAGTTTCACCGGCCCGGGGCAGCCGCTCGGCCCGGGTCACCAGGTCCATGTTCAGGCTACCTACAACCACTACTTTTGCTGGCATACATCAGTACTCGTCAATTCGTTTCAGCGGCATTCAGCGAAAACGCCGGCAAGCGGCGCAGTCGACTCTCGCAAGACAATGCTGGGTGTCACGATGCGCTGATCGGTCGCCTGCTCCGGGTTTGCGATCCGTCGCAACAGGCGCTCCGCCGCCATCTCGCCCAACTGCAGGATCGACTGGCCCACCGTCGTTAACGCCGGATAGACATACCGACTCATCTGGATATCGTCGAAACCAATGACCGAGAGTTCGCTCGGTACACGGATATTGCGCTCGGCCGCCGCACGCAATACACCGATTCCGATCATGTCGTTACCGGCAAATATGGCGCTGGGCGGATTCTTTTCCAACAGCAGCGCAGCAGCGCTATAACCGCCGGTACTGGTGAAGTCGCTTTCCAGCATTCGCTGTTGTGGCACCTCGACGCCTGCCTCTTTCAGCGCCCGGCAGTAACCGGCCAGGCGCATCTGCGCCACACTGGTATGCGCCGGACCGCCGATGCAGGCGATGTCCCGATGCCCCAGCTTGAGCAGGTGTCGCGTCGCCAGATAGGCACCGTATTCGTGATCGATGCGCACCAGATCCGCATCAATCCCCTCCAGCCCCCGGTCGACAATCACCATAGGCGTGCGCACGGCGGCCAGACCTGCAGCCAGGCCGGCGTCACCGCCAGCCGAAGCGACGATCAAGCCATCGATCCGCTTTTCCAGCAGCACCCGCAGATAACTGCGCTGCTTGTCCGGGTTGTCATCGGAGTTGCACAGAATCACGCAGTAGCCATTACGCTCGCAGTAATCCTCGATGCCCCGGGCCAGTTCGGCGAAGTACGGGTTGAGGCTGTTGGGCACCAGCAAACCGATGGTCGCGGTGGTCTTGGCCTTCAACGAACGGGCCACGGCACTGGGCACGTAGTCCAGGCGCTTGATCGCCGCCTCGACCTTGACCCTGACCTCTTCACTGACTGGCCGCGTTTTGTTCACCACATGAGAAACCGTGGTGTAGGAAATCCCCGCCAGTGCAGCCACATCTTTGATTGTTGCCATGATTCAGGCCCGCCGACTTGCGCGTTGACTGCGATAAGTATCGAGCACTACCGCCACCACGATTACCGCGCCAGTGATGATGCGCTTGGTCGGCTCGGTTGCACCGATTTGTGCGAGACCTGCCGCCAGCACGGAAATGATCAAGACGCCAAAAAAGGTACTGATGACCGAACCGCGCCCGCCCATGAGGCTGGTGCCGCCGATCACTACAGCCGCGATCACCTGCAGCTCCAGCCCGGAACCGGCATTCGGGTCCGCGGCCTCCAGACGGGAGATCTGAAACAGCGCCGCCACACCGGCCAGCAGCCCCATCAGACTGAATACCAGAATCTTGTAAGGCTTTGGATTGATACCCGCCAGACGCACCGCTTCTTCATTGGTACCAATGCCGATCAGGTAACGACCGAACACCGTGCGCGTCAACACTGCCTGAGCGATGAAGATGATCAACAACGCAATGATGAACGACGGCGAAATGCCCAGTGCAATCGGGTTGGACAGCCAGGCGAACGCATCACCGATATAGGCGGTGCGCGAGCCAGTCATCTGGTAAGCCAGACCGCGAGCCATTTCCAGCACACCCAGCGAAACGATGAACGAAGGAATGCGCCAGGCCACGGTGATCGAACCGGTGATGGTGCCAGCCAGAGCGGCGACGGCCATGCCGAGCAAGGCTGCCGGCAAGACACTCCAGCCCCAGCCGAGGACCGCCACGCTGACCGCCGACGCCGCCAACGCGAGCACCGAACCGACTGAAAGGTCGATACCGCCAATGATCAATACAAAGGTCATGCCGACAGCCAACACCATCAAATCCGGAATCTGGTTGGCCAGCGTGCTGAAAGTGTCGTAGGAGAGGAAGTGACTGCTCAAGGTCGAGAACAGGGCAATCATCGCCAGCAAGGCACCGGCCAGGCCCAGATAAGTGCCCAGACCATAATAGTTGCCCCTGCGTATGCTGACAGAAGTAGCAGTTGTCATGAAATGTCCCTAGGCGCCGCTTCATTGAGCAGCGCATCACGTTTTTGGTAGCCGGCAAATGCGGCAGCAAGTAGTTCATCCTGAGTCCAACGGTCGCGCTCGAAGGTCTCGATCAAGCGCCCGGCGGAAAGTACACCAATCCGGTCGCAGATCAGCATCAACTCGCGCAGATCACTGGAGACCACCACCAATGCCTTGCCCTGGCGGGTCAATTCACCCAGCAAGCCATAGATATCGAACTTGGCGCCAACGTCGATCCCTCGGGTCGGCTCGTCGAACAGCAGTACCGAGCAATCTCGCTCAAGCCAGCGGCCGATCACGACTTTCTGTTGATTGCCGCCGGACAGTTCGGACACCAACTGTGACGGGCTGGAACTGCGAATCCGCATGGCGTCGATCTGACGCTGAGCCAGGGCCGACTCGTCATCGCCGTTGACGATGCCGGCACTGGAGATGACCGGCATGTTGCCCAAGGCAATATTGGCGCTAATCGATTGGCTCAGCAGCAGGCCTTCGCCCTTGCGATCTTCAGTGATCAGGGCAATCCCGTGTCCCACCGCATCGACCGGTGAGCGAATGCTGACGACCTGTGCAGGTGACCCCAGCGCGACTGTGCCGCTGTCTGCGATGTCAGCACCAAAGATCAACCGCAATAGCTCGGTGCGCCCGGCCCCAATCAACCCGGAAATACCGAAAATCTCGCCGCTGCGCACTTCAAAGGAGACATCGCGAACCTTGTCCGAACGGGTGAGCCCTTTGACCGTCAAGGCAGGAGCGCCAATCTGGCGTGGCCCCAGGTCAATGTGCTCGCCCAGTTCGCGGCCAACCATCAGGTTGACCAGTTGCTCACTGTTGTAATTGGCCATTGGCTCGACGCAGACCAGATAACCGTCACGCAGCACTGCAATGCGTTGTGCGACACGGGCCAGTTCTTCCAGTCGATGGGAGATGTAGATGATCGCCACTCCGCGCGCTTGCAGGCGGGTGATTTGTTCGAAGAGCATTTCGACTTCGCGGGCCGTCAGCATTGCGGTCGGCTCATCGAGGATCAACACATGGCAATCGCCAATCAGGTTGCGGGCGATTTCGACCATTTGCTGGTGACCAATGCCCAACTCGCCGACCAGCGTGTCCGGATCGATCGAATCCAGCCCGACCTGAGCCATCGCTTCTATAGCCGCCTTGCGCAGTTGCTTGCGACTGATCCACCCGCCAAGGTTGGGTAGATTGTGCAGAAACAGGTTTTCGGCGACGGACAGGGTCGGCAGCAGGTTGAGCTCCTGCATGACCATGCGGATCCCCAGTTCTTCGGCCTGCGTGCGACTGCCGGGCCGGTAATCCTGACCGTTGAACTGCATCTGACCCGCGGTCGGCGTGACCAGGCCGCCGATGATTTTCGACAGGGTACTTTTGCCTGCGCCGTTTTCACCGGTCAACGCCAGCACTTCACCGCGCATCAGCGTCAGGTCGATATTGGTCAGCACCGGCTGAGCATAGGTCTTGCCGATACCGCTGACCGAAAGGACAGCGTTCGGGGTGCAAACTGACATAAGAAACTCTCCATGCGCCCGCCCGGATGAGCGGGCGCCGTTGTGCCGCCAGAATGACTATTTGGTGACCAGTTCAACCGGAGTTTCGATTACGCCATTAGCTGCGCCGTCGACCTTCTCACCCTTGAGGATTTTCAGCGCCGTTTCGATACCGAATACGGCCTGCCTGGCGGCAAACTGGTCTGCGGTAGCCAGCACACGACCATCGTTGAGCATTGGTTTGATGGCATTGATGTTGTCGTAACCCACCACTTGAACCTTGCCCGCCTTCCCTGCTGCGCGCACCGCCGACACAGCGCCGACTGCCATGCTGTCATTGCCGGCCAACAGTGCCTTGAGGTTCGGATACTCGCTCAGCATGGCGGCGGCGACGCGGTTGCCGGCGTTGATTTCCCAGTCACCGGATTGCAGAGAAACCACCTTGATCTGCGCAGCCTCCATCGCATCCTTGAAGCCTGCGGTACGCTGCTGAGCATTGGTGGTGGTGGAAACACCTTCGATGATGCCGACTTCGTCACCGGCCTTCAGCTGCCTGGCCAGGTACTCACCGACCAGGCGAGCACCCTTGCGGTTGTCCGGCCCTACGAAAGGTACGCTGATGTTTTTGCTTTTGAGCACACCGACATCCAGCTGGTTATCGATGTTGATGACCGTGATGCCGGCGTCGACCGCCTTCTTGATCACCGGCACCATCGCTTTCGAGTCGGCTGGCGCGATGATCAGTGCGTTGACCCTGGAAACGATCATCTGCTCGACGATGCGAATCTGGTTGGCAGTGTCCGTCTCGTCTTTGATCCCGTTGGAAATCAAATCGAAATCTGCGGAGTGCTCTTTCTGGTAGCTCTTGGCGCCGTCTTCCATGGTCAGGAAGAATTCGTTGGCCAGGGATTTCATGACCAGGGCGACTTTAGGTTTTTCAGGGGTGTCGGCGAAGGCCGGGGAAAGAGGCAGCGCGGCGGATGCGGCTGCGAGCACAGCGACAGCAAGAAGACGTCCAGCGAATGGCAGCTTCATGGGTTCACTCCGTTCTTATGATTATTGTGAGCAACGCTTGCACTGGATCACGCTTCGACAGCCGTTAAACGCAGCGGCACTGGATCGAGACAAGATTTCCAGGCTGATCATAAAAGATCACCTGGAAACACGCGCAAACGTTTGCCTGGATCGAACTATGCGAATCCGGCTGTCATTTGTCAACGGCCAGAACTTCCCGTTTCAAGAGCGCGTGCGCAGAGTTCGCTAACACCCCGAAGAAATCCTGGCCGACGCGTTGGCCTTGCCACTCTCTTCGTCATCCCCGCCCGGTATGTGCCAGGCCCAATCGACATTTGCCGTAGCCTTTTTTTTCGGAGAGCCGAACGTAAAGCGTCCATATCGTCGGAAAGCCGGACGCAGGCCTGTACGAAAAATCAAATTCAAAATAAAAAATTGATAAATATCAACTACTTATATTAACAAGCCAATCAAAGTACATCTGGTACAGATCCTGCTCTCCTCCAGGACCCCACGGCATTCAGATCTGCCCGGGGCGTGTCTTGATAAACCCGCATCAGCACCTTCATTACAACAAGAGAAAAAATAATGAAATCTGCTTTCAATACCTTTGTTCCGGGCGCTTTGGCCCTCCTGTTGCTGCTCCCTACCGCACTGCAAGCAAAAGAAGTCGAAGCCAAACAAAAACTGGCTAACGTCGTAATTCTCGCGACCGGCGGGACAATCGCCGGGGCTGGTGCCAGTACCGCCAACAGCGCCACTTATCAAGCGGCCAAAGTGGGTGTCGATAAGTTGATTGCCGGTGTTCCCGAGCTGAGCCAATTGGCCAATGTGCGTGGCGAACAAGTCATGCAAATCGCGTCGGAAAGCATCACCAACGAAAACCTGCTGCAACTGGGTCGCCGTGTCGCTGAACTGGCCGACAGCAAAGACGTCGATGGCATCGTCATTACTCACGGTACCGACACGCTGGAGGAGACTGCATACTTCCTTAACCTGGTCGAGAAAACCGACAAGCCAATCATCGTCGTTGGCTCGATGCGCCCAGGCACCGCCATGTCTGCTGACGGCATGCTGAACCTGTACAACGCTGTCGCGGTTGCCAGCAGCAAAGATGCTCGCGGCAAGGGCGTGCTGGTTACCATGAACGATGAAATCCAGTCGGGCCGTGATGTCAGCAAGATGATCAACCTCAAGACCGAGGCCTTCAAAAGCGCCTGGGGTCCGCTGGGTATGGTGGTCGAAGGCAAATCCTATTGGTTCCGCCTGCCAGCCAAGCGTCACACCATGGATTCTGAATTCGACATCAAAACCATCAAGAGCCTGCCTGACGTCGAAATCGCCTACTCCTACGGCAATGTCAGCGGCACCGCCTACAAGGCCCTGGCTCAATCGGGCGCTAAAGCCATCATTCATGCCGGCACCGGTAATGGCTCGGTCTCTTCGAGCGTTGTTCCAACCTTGCAGGCACTGCGCAAGGATGGCGTACAGATCATTCGCTCTTCCCACGTAAATGCCGGGGGTTTTGTACTGCGCAACGCAGAGCAGCCTGATGACAAATACGACTGGGTCGTCGCCCATGACCTGAACCCGCAAAAAGCCCGCATCCTGACGATGGTCGCCCTGACCAAGACTCAGGACAGCAAAGATCTGCAGCGGATGTTCTGGGAATATTGATTCACATCGCCCGACCTGATCAGGTCGGGCATCTGTCGCACCACTCACCTTTAACGGTGAGTGGTTCTACCCCCACTTGCTGATCCCGCCCTGCACCGCTGCGCCTCCCCTTTCTCGAAAAAATCAATCGACTTACACCAGACGGAATAAATCGCTATCAGAGGGTTTTCTGGGATCTTAAGCAGTTGCGAAAAATCCTACAGTTAAATACTGTATGCACATACAGCTTGATAAGGATTGTTCCGTGGCCAATACCTCAGCAACAACTACATCTCCAGGCGCATACGAACGACTCGGTTTGCGCGTTCAGAAAATCATTAACTCCCCCACCGCACAAACAGCCAAAGCCGCATTGATCTTCCGTCTCCCGGACGAACCCGTGGATGAATGGGAGCGCCTGCTCGAAGAGATTGCCGAGAACGATAACGTCACCCTCGCCTATCGCGACGATGGCGGCGTGCACATTTTCTGGGTCGTGCCGAAGGAAGACTGAGTCAATGATTGTCCGTTTGCTGGCACTAGCAGTGGACATGAAAGCCTGCGGCTGAACCACTGCTCAAACGCAAAGGCCCCGGACAAACTGTCTCGAGGCCTTTTTTGTTTTCTGACTTGCCGGGATGACCGATCACTGAGCCGCGCTATGCTCAACCACCACTGACTCGACGTTGCGCTTTTTGGCTCGCTCCAGACTGGCTGTCAGTTGAACCTGCCTGGCTTCGGCTTCGGCTTTCGAACTGAAAGGGCCGACCAGAATCCGCTGTTTGCCGCCGACGGTGGTCACATAGCAAATGAAGCCGTGTTCGATCAACCAGCCGGTCAAATCGCTCACGGCCTGCAAGGTGTCCCCTCTAACCTCGACATCCCACTGGGGCGCTGCCGCAGCCGCCGGAGGTTGTGCAGCTGAAGCCGCCGAAGACGGGGCCTTGTGCTCGACGCCGGTTCCTTCACCGCATCCCGCCAGCACCAACACCGCCATTACCATCGCCAGTTTACGCACAGCCTTCCCCTCGAAAATTCAAGTCGACGATTTTACCACCCACGACCACCCCTGGCCGCGACAAACCTGCCCGAAAACAACGAGAATGATGTGTATAGGCCCTGTATAGTTACAGCTTGGAAATTAATACAGTGGCTACGCGTCTGAAAGAGGCACCTACAGTGGCACTTCGCAGTAATCTATACATACTACCGACATCTGCATTATCTGAATCAGGTGCCCTACAAAGCAATCAAGGAGAAGATCATGCTGATACTCACCCGCAAAGTCGGTGAAAGCATAAACATTGGTGACGATATTACGATCACCATTCTGGGCGTTAGTGGCCAACAGGTCAGGATTGGTATCAACGCTCCGAAAGACGTAGCCGTACATCGCGAAGAGATTTATCAGCGTATCCAGGCAGGACTGACTGCGCCGGACAAACGCGAGACTCCCTGAGCCTCATCAGTAGCCAGCCTCTCCTCTCACAGCGATGGCTGGCGAAAAACCCGAGCATGCTCTTGCCTGATCATTTTGCCTCGACCCTCCATCCCTCCTCCTTGGCAGCGGCGCATGTCCAGGCTGCCACAGCCACTGCAACCAACACAGACCAGAACCCGCACGCCAGGTACAGCAGCGCTGCACTGATGCAACCCACGGCAAACCCCAACAGATTCATTCCGATCGGCTTCAAGCGCTGAATGATCGCCGCTCTTTCAGCGGCATTGCGCTGAGCTATCAAAGCAAAGAGGTCGATGGCGAACCGAGTCACGTTCCCTGTCATGAGCGTGGTGGGCGGCGCTCCTTTCATGTGCTGACGGGAAACAGCATTTTGAATCGCCATGGCCGCGACGCCAGTCATGCCCGTCAACAATGCCGCGGCGCTGTCCCCATCGGGGAAAGGTCCCAGCCATAGGGCAAGCCCTCCAAACGCGGCCAGCAACAGCGTATGCGCAATGAGCAGAATGCGTAACGGCGCCCAGCCTCGGGCGTGAATGGCCACCGCCGCCAAATGGGACAACCCCCCACCAGGGCAAAAACCGGCAATGCCAACAACTTGGCCAGCGCCCCGGAAGTACCGTGCACGATACTGACCCCCAGCGTGACAAAGTTCCCGGTCACGTGCGCGGTAAACAATCCCTGCAACGCCAGAAACCCCAGCGTATCAACGAAGCCGCCGTTAAAACTCAGTGCCGGCGCGAGAAAGCGGCGAATGGACGACATGGCTTTTCCTTGTAGCGCAGCTTTCAATCAAATGTGCCAAGCCTGTTGGCCATCAACAGACGTGAGACCAGGATCCTGATTGAATCGCAGCACATATCCATGGGGTTCAAGCACCGGAAAACCCGGCTGCCCGCGAAGAAGGTTGCGATTTCTGTCGCAGCACTCTTCGACAGCCCTGCAAACTGCTAGCCGGACACCAGCCCACGAGCCATGCCTGTCGCCGCTACCACCATGAGAACAATCAGCAATGCCTCAATGTGGCTGATCCTGGCGAATAGCGTCGCACGCCGAACGTCAATCGTACGCCCTCGACTCAAGGCGATCCGCCATTTGATCAGGGCGACCATCGGAGCAGTCTCAAGCAGCAAAATAACGATGAACAACGTCATCTTGAGATGAAACAGTGGCTGGTGCAGGTAGTAGTCCGTGCCTTTTTCGTACCCGCCAAAGGCGCGAACCGCACCGGTGACCAAAAGAATCGCCGCCGAGATTCCCCAGCAGTTATCCGCAAACAATACATTCCGGACCTCAGTGGCGCTCACAGCGACACGACGCAAAGCCGCTCCGCGAGCGAGCACCGCCGCGAACCCCGTTGCAAATGCCAGAAGATGAATTGCCGCAAGGAACCAGTGCGCAAGCATCGACTTGACCTCCTATCCATGAAGAAAAGAATATCGGCCTGACAGTAGTAGCCCATAAAACACAGCGCTGCTTAAACCAGCTGCAACGCCTTAGCCATGTCTAATTCCCATTTTTGAAGCAGCAAACCGTCGATAAAAGCACCTTGCTTTACCCTCCCCTGCGTCGTGGCGAACGAGCACGATCCGAAAAGCCAACAATTCGTCACCTCGACTCGACAGTTTTCCATTGATATAGAGCCTTTGGCGATCAGTCCATTTACACTTCAATACCTGTCCAACCCCAAAGATCAAAGTCCATGTCTGAAGAGTTCGAAGTCCCCAGCCCCCATGAAGAACATCTGGAACACGTCACCAAAAACGCCCATGCCCACGGCGATAATTTCGCCAGCAAGATAGCGGTGATGACGGCGATCATGGCGACCATAGGTGCCTTGCTCAGCTATCAGGCGGGCTCCACGGAGAGCGAAGCGGCAATGGACAAGAACAACGCCGCCATCAAGAAAACCGAAGCCTCCAACCAGTGGAATTATTACCAGGCCAAATCCAGCCGGCAAAACCTGTCTGAATTGGCGATCCATATCCCTGGCGTCGATGCCGCACACTACACCGCCGAAGCGCAACGCTATAAAGATGAAAAAGAAGTGGTGCGCCAGAAAGCAGAAGCACTCGAGGCAGAGGCTCGCGAGTGGGATGAAAAGTCAGAATTGGCATTGCATCAGCACCACCGCTGGGCCCAGGCGATGACGGCAATTCAGATTGCCATTTCGCTGGCGGCGATTACCTTGCTGACGCGCAAGGAATGGCTGAAAAGGGTCGCCTATAGTGCGGCGGGAGCCAGTGTAGTGCTGGGTACTCTGGCCTGGTTACATATATAAACCGGATGAGCCCCCGATACGCCTGGTTCAAATATGAATTTCAACAGGCCAATGTGAGAGCCAGGCCCAACTGACCCTGGGCACCTTCGATCCGAAATAATGAATGGGCGGGCATTCGCTCGAATGAACCCGCCTGACCCACCCTCGCCTATTGCGCTGAACGCCTCAGCAGCCGCCTGTTCAGGTGACAATCAGTTGGTTATAAGCAACATCGAATGGCGTTATCGCCGGAACAACACCGATAACTCTACGTGACGCCAAAAAAATTCTTGTGCGCACCACATCAAGATTTTGATTTCGCTTCACCATGTCAGTGACCAGTGCTCGAGAAATGCAGTAGCGCCCGCAGCCAGGGCAGTCTCTTTCCTCGAACTCACCGACTGACAGAACCTCTTTGGCTACGCCCTTGCAGATCAAGCACCTCATTTTCGATCTCCATTTCGATGAGCAGTCAACTGTAGCCGATCCCCGGCGAGGTATCCCCATGCCCACAGAAAACAAAACCATCGACCAGCAGCGCATTAAGCGCATCATCGCCAACGAGTTCATCCAGGTGATCGCCAGTTTTTTCGCAACAAGACGGTCGCCGGCCCCCTTGGGGCTATGACGACGACATTCTGATCGTTCGGGATAGTGTGCGGCTTGGGCTCATTCGGAAACCGACCGAAGCTCAGGAGGCAGCATGCATCGCGCTTACATTAGCGGCTTGGTCCATCATCTTGCTTGAAATTGCTGTATTCCCCTGGCAATTCCATCCAGGCATCAAGGGCTGCAATCTGCCGCGCTACGGCAGCATCCCACTCGGGGCCTGTGGCTTTGTTCTCACTCATTATTTTGTGGATGACGATCGTAGCCTGCTCATATTCATGATGAACCTCTAATACTTTCGTCAAAAATTCTTCTCGCCGGTTCATAGAGATTCTCCCAAGACAGGTGAGAAGTATTGACCCGTAACCACTTGAGCACCAATCGGCAAGGAATCATCGTGCATCGATTTTTTTGTCAGCCCCCAAACTACCTGGCCAGGGAGTTCAGCAAGGCACGCGACGCGCCCCACGCCTGACTGGCGTCCTGAGTGGGGGGCGTGAAAAAGTTTTGCAAACGCCAGACGCAAAAAAGGGTCAACCTCTCGGTTGACCCTTCTAGACCGCCCAGCAGAGCGGATTTTGTTTGGTAGGCGCGATTGGACTCGAACCAACGACCCCCACCATGTCAAGGTGGTGCTCTAACCAACTGAGCTACGTGCCTGCTGTGAGGCGGCATTCTACGGAATTCCGGAGGGGTGTCAACACCTTTTTTGCAGCTAAGCCTATGAATATGCGAATTTTTTATTTTCAGGGCCACAAAGAAGATTTTTCGTTGGCTGGTAGCCTATTTTTAACTCAGGTAGGATCGATGCACTCGTAAAAAATATAAAACAGAGGTTGCAGGATGGTGAACACCCCCTATCCGAAGTCCTATTACGCCGCATCGGCTAACGCGGTTGCGCCGCGCCCATCGCTACAGGATGAGGTAGAGACTGATGTCTGCGTGATCGGTGCAGGCTACACGGGCCTCTCCAGCGCGCTGTTTCTGCTGGAGAACGGTTTTCGGGTGACCGTCCTGGAAGCGGCCAAGGTCGGCTTCGGCGCCTCGGGCCGCAATGGCGGCCAAATCGTCAACAGCTACAGCCGCGACATCGACGTCATCGAGCGCAGCGTCGGCCCCAAGCAGGCACAGTTGCTCGGCCAGATGGCGTTCGAGGGCGGCAAGATCATCCGCGAGCGCGTGGCCAGGTACCAGATCCAGTGCGATCTGAAGGACGGCGGCGTATTTGCCGCAATCACCAGCAAACAGATGGGCCACCTGGAGTCGCAGAAGCGCCTTTGGGAGCGTTTCGGCCACACTCAACTGGAACTGCTGGATCAGCGCCGCATCCGCGAGGTGGTGGCCTGCGATCAATACGTGGGCGGCATGCTCGACATGAGCGGCGGACATATGCACCCGCTCAACCTCGCCCTTGGCGAAGCCGCTGCAGTGGAGTCGCTGGGCGGAACCATTTATGAGCAATCGCCCGCCATACGCATCGAGCGCGGCGCCAATCCGGTCGTGCACTCGCCGCAAGGCAAAGTCAGGGCCAGGTTCATTATCGTCGCCGGTAACGCCTATCTGGGCAATCTGGTTCCGGAACTGGCAGCCAAGTCGATGCCCTGCGGCACCCAGGTCATCACCACTGAACCCTTGAGCGATGAATTGGCGAAAAGCCTGCTGCCGCAGGACTACTGTGTCGAAGACTGCAACTACCTGCTCGACTACTACCGTCTTTCGGGTGACAAGCGCCTGATCTTCGGCGGCGGTGTGGTCTATGGCGCGAGAGATCCAGCGAATATCGAAGCGATCATTCGACCGAAGATGCTCAAGGCCTTCCCGCAGCTCAAGGATGTGAAGATCGATTACGCGTGGACCGGCAACTTCCTGCTGACTTTGTCGCGACTTCCGCAAGTCGGACGCCTGGGTAACAACATCTATTACTCGCAGGGCTGTAGCGGCCATGGCGTGACCTACACCCATCTGGCGGGCAAAGTCCTGGCTGAGGCTCTGCGAGGCCAGGCAGAGCGCTTTGACGCCTTTGCCGACCTGCCGCACTACCCTTTCCCTGGCGGGCAAATGCTGCGCACCCCATTCGCCGCATTAGGCGCCTGGTACTACGGCCTGCGGGACAAGTACGACTTGTGATTTACACGAACACAACAAAAACAAAACCCCGCCAGTCAGCGTAATGCCGTTCAGTTAAGGCGACGACGCGATCCGTAGCAGCTGGCGAAGCCTGCGTTCGACTGCGTAGCGGTCGTAAAATCAGGCACTGTGGTGTTACAGGTTGACCGTGGTTGCATGATTTGCGACTGCTGCGCAGCCGAACGCAGCCTTCGGCAGCTGCTACGGAGAATGTGCGGAGCCAGAAATTCCTTAACTGAACAGCATTGCGCCAGTCAGCGGGGTTTTGTTTTATTCAATTCGAGAAAACTTCTGGAACCAGAAGCAAAAGAAAGCCAAATCCCGGATACAAAAAACCCCGGTCTTTCGACCAGGGTCTTTGCTATCAATCAGAAGCAGCCATCGGCTTTCTTCATAGCTTCAAGGCGTTCAGTGGGCCTTGAGGCAGATATGGCGCAGCGGACGGGACTCGAACCCGCGACCCCCGGCGTGACAGGCCGGTATTCTAACCGACTGAACTACCGCTGCGTATCGCTTGGACTTGCGTCCATTTGAACCTTTGAAATCATCTGACTGGAAAGCTCTAGGCTTTTCAATCTCAAACCGGGAAAACCCGATCTGGAAAATATGGCGCAGCGGACGGGACTCGAACCCGCGACCCCCGGCGTGACAGGCCGGTATTCTAACCGACTGAACTACCGCTGCGCGTCGGTGGAGGCTTTTAAAAGCTTCCATCTTTCTTTCGAAAGACTCTCAAGAAGTGGTGGGTGATGACGGGATCGAACCGCCGACCCTCTGCTTGTAAGGCAGATGCTCTCCCAGCTGAGCTAATCACCCTTTGCTTCGTTGAGGCCGCGAAATTTACGCAGATACCGAAGCTAAGTCAATACCCCGCTTGAAGTTTTTCTGAAAAAGACAAAATAAATTTATCTTTCCCGGACAGCCTTCCATTCGAACAGCTCGATCGCGCAAGCCGCATCGCGAGCAAGCTGCGCTCCTACCGATAAATCATTTTCTTGGTCATGCCACCATCGACCACAAACTCCTGGCCCGTGACAAAACCCGCATTCTTCGACAGCAGCCAGGCCACCATCGCCGCCACGTCCTCAACCGTCCCTACCCTGCCCGCCGGGTGCTGAGCATGATCAGCGTCCGTCAGCGGCTCGGCACGGCGCGCAGCCGGGTCTCGGGCATCGATCCAGCCAGGACTGACCGCATTGACCCGAATCTCCGGACCCAGACTGATCGCCAGCGCATGCGTCAGCGCCAGCAGCCCGCCCTTGCTCGCCGCATAGGCCTCGGTATCCGGCTCCGATTGCCCGGCGCGGGTCGAGGCCAGATTGACGATGGCACCCGCGTGAGCACGCAGATAAGGCGCGCAGTGTTTGGCCAGCAACATTGGCCCACTGAGGTTCACCGCCAGAACACGATTCCAGTAAGCCAAATCAAGACTTTCCAGCGTGATATTGCGCGGTTCGGCCACCGCCGCATTGCAAACCAGCGCATCAAGGCGCCCGAACTGACCAAGCACCTCGGCAACGCCCAAGGCGACTTGCTGCTCATCCGCCACATCCATGGTGATGAACCAGGCGCTTTCACCGAGGACCTTGGCGACCCTGGAGCCACGCACGCGGTCAAGATCAGTCAGCACCACCTGCCAGCCTTCGCTGATCAGCCAGGCCGCAATCCCCAGACCGATGCCACGCGCCGCGCCGGTAACCAGCGCGACACGACCATTGGTGCTACTCGCCCCCATGGACAAATCGATCACAAGGCTGCCAACCCGCGCGCCAGATCCACTTGCAAGTCAGCGACATCTTCCAGACCGACCGCAATGCGGATCAGGCTGTCACGAATCCCGGCAGCCTCACGCTCTTGCGGCGCCAGACGGCCGTGAGAGGTGGTGCTCGGATGGGTGATGGTGGTTTTGCTGTCGCCCAGGTTCGCAGTGATCGAAATCAGTCGGGTTGCATCGATGAAGCGCCAGGCCCCCTCTTTGCCACCCTTGACCTCGAAACTCACCACCGCACCGAAGCCACGCTGCTGACGCCGGGCCAACTCATGCTGCGGATGGCTCTTGAGGCCGGCGTAATGCACCTTCTCGATCCCGTCCTGCTGCTCCAGCCACTCAGCCAGAACCTGAGCGCTGGCACAGTGAGCGCGCATACGCAGGTTCAACGTTTCCAGGCCCTTGAGGAAAATCCAGGCATTGAATGGACTCAGGGTCGGCCCGGCAGTACGCAGGAAACCAACCACTTCTTTCATCTGCTCGCTGCGACCGGCAACTACGCCCCCCATGCAACGGCCCTGGCCATCAATGAACTTGGTGGCCGAATGCACCACCACGTCCGCACCCAGCTTCAACGGCTGTTGCAGCGCCGGCGTACAGAAGCAGTTGTCGACGACCAGCATCGCACCCTTGGCATGGGCAATCCCGGACAATGCCGCGATATCCACCAATTCGGCCAGCGGATTGGACGGTGATTCAACAAAGAGCAATTTGGTATTGGCCTTGATTGCCGCATCCCAACCGGACAAGTCCGCCAGGGGCACGTAATCGACTTCGATACCAAAGCGCTTGAAATACTTTTCGAACAGACTGATGGTCGAGCCGAACACACTGCGCGACACCAGCACATGATCACCGGCGCTGCACAGGCTCATGACCACCGCCAGGATGGCTGCCATGCCGGTTGCCGTGGCAACCGCTTGCTCGGCACCCTCCAGCGCTGCGATACGCTCTTCGAACGACCGCACCGTAGGGTTGGTGTAACGCGAGTAGACGTTGCCCGGCACTTCACCGGCGAACCGCGCAGCCGCATCGGCGGCCGTGCGGAACACGTAACTGGAGGTGAAGAACATCGGATCACCGTGCTCACCTTCCGGCGTACGGTGCTGACCGGCGCGCACGGCCAGGGTATCGAAAGCTACGCCATCGAGGTCGCTGTCCAGCCGACCGGCATCCCAATCCTGACTCATGCTGCCTACTCCTTAGTCTTGTATTCCAAATCAGTTGTTGTACAGGTCAATGATCGCGCTGACGGCCTGAGTCTTGACTTTGGAGGCATCGTTACGCGCCTGCTCGATCTTGTTCAGGTAGGTCTCGTCGATATCGCCAGTGACGTACTTGCCATCGAACACCGCGCAGTCGAAGCTCTCGATCTTGACCTTGCCACCGCCAACCGCTTCGATCAGGTCCGGCAGGTCCTGATAGACCAGCCAGTCGGCGCCGATCAGATCGGCAACGTCCTGGGTGGTACGATTGTGTGCGATCAGCTCGTGGGCGCTCGGCATGTCGATACCGTAGACGTTCGGGTAGCGAACAGCGGGTGCCGCCGAGCAGAAGTAGACATTCTTCGCACCCGCTTCACGGGCCATCTGAATGATCTGCTTGCAGGTGGTGCCGCGAACGATGGAGTCGTCCACCAGCATCACGTTCTTGCCGCGGAATTCCAGTTCGATGGCGTTGAGCTTCTGGCGTACGGATTTTTTCCGTGCAGCCTGGCCCGGCATGATGAAGGTCCGGCCGATGTAGCGGTTCTTCACGAAACCTTCGCGGAACTTCACGCCCAGGTGGTTAGCCAGCTCCAGTGCAGCCGTACGGCTGGTGTCCGGAATCGGGATAACCACGTCGATATCGTGCTGTGGACGCTCACGCAGGATCTTGTCCGCAAGCTTCTCACCCATGCGCAGGCGAGCCTTGTAGACCGAAACGCCGTCGATGATCGAGTCCGGACGCGCCAGGTAGACATGCTCGAAAATGCAAGGTGTGAGCTTCGGATTGGTCGCGCACTGACGGGTGTGCAGCTTGCCGTCTTCAGTGATGTAGACCGCTTCGCCCGGTGCCAGGTCGCGAATCAGGGTGAAACCAAGCACGTCCAGGGAAACGCTTTCCGAGGCGATCATGTACTCGACGCCTTCATCGGTATGACGCTGACCGAAGACGATCGGACGAATGCCGTGCGGGTCACGGAAACCGACGATGCCATAACCGGTGATCATCGCAACCACGGCATAACCACCCACGCAGCGATTGTGCACGTCGGTTACGGCGGCGAAAACGTCTTCTTCGGTTGGCTGCAACTTGCCGCGCTGGGCCAGCTCGTGAGCGAACACGTTGAGCAGGACTTCCGAATCGGAGTTGGTGTTGACATGGCGCAGGTCAGATTCGTAAATCTCCTTGGCCAGTTGTTCAACGTTGGTCAGGTTACCGTTGTGCGCCAGGGTAATGCCGTAAGGCGAGTTGACGTAAAACGGTTGAGCTTCGGCCGAGGTCGAGCTGCCCGCGGTCGGGTAACGCACATGGCCAATGCCCATGTGACCGACCAGGCGCTGCATATGCCGTTGATGGAACACATCACGGACCAGGCCATTGTCCTTGCGCAGGAATAACCGGCCGTCATGACTGGTCACGATACCGGCAGCGTCCTGGCCGCGGTGCTGGAGGACGGTTAGCGCGTCATACAGCGCCTGATTGACGTTCGACTTACCGACGATACCGACGATGCCACACATGCGACGCAACCCCTACTTAATGAATCTGAACTGAACACATCTCACCGAGGCGTTTTGGCCGTCGGCAAGAGGTATTCCTTGAACGGTACTTCAGCGGGTACGCTGATACCGCTGG
Source organism: Pseudomonas sp. GW821-FHT02H09 (assembly GCF_059421425.1). NCBI lineage: Bacteria > Pseudomonadati > Pseudomonadota > Gammaproteobacteria > Pseudomonadales > Pseudomonadaceae > Pseudomonas > Pseudomonas sp. GW821-FHT02H09. The sequence continues at coordinate 24,006 of NZ_JBWKVA010000010.1, read as the reverse complement.
CAAGCCACTGACTGCTCCACCCCAGGATCAGGTTTTTGGACCAGTCTGCGACCAATAGAAATTTTGGCACGAGTCGTGACTCCTGCCACCACGAATCCTGCTGTACCGGGCCCAGGCTCAACAGCCCGACCGCCACGACCACCAGCAACGCGCCACGCGCGGCACCGAAGGCCGTGCCGAGAAACCGGTCGGTCCCGGACAGGCCGGTGACACGAACCAGCTCGCTGATAAGATAATTGATCATGGCGCCTACCAGTAAGGTGGCGACAAACATGATGGCACAACCCGCGATCACGCGAGCCGAAGGTGTTTCGATGTATCCGGCGAGGTACTGGGACAATGAGCCACCAAACATCCAGGCTACGATTCCTGCGATGATCCAGGTGAGCAGCGAAAGTGCTTCTTTGACGAAGCCGCGACTCAAACTGATCAAAGCGGAGATGGCGATGATTGCAACGATCGCCCAGTCAACCCAGGTAAATAGCACAGTGCAGCCTACAGACGGATAAGGCGGCGCATTTTAGCAGAGCGCATGCCTGTCGGTAAGCTGCGATTGTCAGTGCATTTCAAATCAATGAGATAGCGTCAGCCGATAACACGACCTGCGTAGCCGCTGGCGAAGGTTGCGTCCAGCTGCTCAGCAGTCGCAATACCAGGCATCTCGGTCATTCAGGCAAGCCGGACTTATGACTGCTGCGCAGCCGGACGCAGGCTGCGCCAGCTGCTACGAGCAACGTGGCTTCAGCCGCGCTCAGGCTGGAAACGCACCACAAACCCCTTGAGGTTCTGCTGACGACCCAGCAAGTCGCGCAGACGATCGGCTTCAGCGCGCTCGATCAGCGGCCCGACGAACACCCGGTTCTTGCCATCTGCAGAACGGATATAGGCGTTGTAACCCTGGCTGCGCAGGGATTTCTGCAAGCTCTCGGCACTTTCCCGACTGGACAGGCTGGCCAATTGAACCGACCAGCTGACTGACAGACCATTGGCATCGATGCGACTTTGGCTCACATCGGGCTTGCTCGGCGCCGGTGCAACAGGCTGGGCTGCTGCAGGTTTTGGTGCCGGCGCGGGAGCTACAGGCTTGCTGGCTACGACCGGCGCCGGGACTGGAGTCATCGGCGCGACCGGCTTGGCCGGCACCTCCTGATCAGCGATCTCGTCATCACTGGGAACCGGCTCTTGCGGCAGGCTTTGCGGCTCAGGCACGACCACTGGCTCAACCTGCACTTGCTGCACCGCAGGCGCTTGAGGCTTGGCCGGGGCGTCAACGGTTATCTGACGCTGCTCATCCTGACGGGAAAACAGCATCGGCAAGAAGATTACCGCCAACGCCACCAGGACCAGTGCTCCGACCATGCGCTGCTTGTAAACGTTATCCAGCAAAGCCATTTGCAGCCTCCTCCGTGGAGCGCCGGGCTAACCATTGGAGCGCCTCGGCAACACAATAAAATGATCCAAACAACAGAATTTCATCCTCGGCCGCCGCTTGGGCACACTGCCCTTCCAGCGCGGCAGCGACACTTTCGTAGGACGTCACCGACGCACCAAGGTTCTGCAAGGCCGCCTGCAGATCTTCGACCGGGCGACTGCGCGCAGAATCCAGCGGGGCAACAGCCCACTGCTGGACACTACCACTCAACTGCGCAAGAACTCCATCGAGGTCCTTGTCAGCCAGCAAACCAAACACCGCCAGACGCCTGCCTGCCAGAGGGCGGCGAGCCAGGCGATGGGCCAGATACTCCGCTGCATGCGGGTTGTGTCCCACATCCAGCAGCACATTCAGACGCTTGCCGTGCCAATCAAACTGACGCCGATCGAGGCGCCCGACCACCTGAGTGGCTTTCAGCGCCTCGACAATTTGCTTCGCCTGCCATGGCAAACCGAGCAACAGGTAAGCCTGCAATGCCAGCGCCGCGTTTTCCATCGGCAGATCGAGCAGAGGCAAATCATGCAACTCGACAACACCACCTTGCGCATCCAGGCCGCGCCACTGCCAGTTATGCTCGGTGATACCCAGATCGAAATCGCGACCACGCAGGAAAAACGGGCAACTCAGCTCGCGCGCTTTGTCCAGCAAGGGTTGAGGAGGATTGAGATCGCCGCAGAGCGCAGGCGCGCCCTGGCGGAAAATGCCGGCCTTTTCGAAAGCCACCGACTCACGGGTATTACCCAACCAGTCAGCGTGATCGACGCCGATGCTGGTGACCAGTGCCAGATCGGCATCGATCAGATTGACCGCATCCAGACGACCACCCAGACCGACTTCCAGCACCACGGCATCGAGACCGGCACGCTGGAACAGCCAGAACGCCGCCAGGGTGCCCATCTCGAAATAAGTCAGGGAGATTTCGCGGCGACCGGACTCGACCGCCACGAAGGCCTCGCACAGTTCAGCGTCAGTGGCTTCGACGCCATTGACCTGCACCCGCTCGTTGTAACGCAGCAGATGCGGCGAATTGTAGACGCCGACCTTGAGTCCCTGCGCTCGCAGCAAGGAAGCCACGAACGCACAGGTAGAACCTTTGCCGTTGGTACCCGTTACCGTGATCACCCGAGGCGCCGGCTTGCCCAGCCCCATCCGGGACGCTACCTCTTGCGAGCGCTCCAGCCCCATGTCGATGGCCGACGGATGTAATTGCTCAAGGTAGGCGAGCCAGTCGCCAAGGGTACGTTCGATCATAGGTTTGCAGGCACCGGAGGGATCGCGATCGACTCGACCGGGGCGGCAATGAATACCGGCGTCGGCAGGCCCATCATTTGCGCCAGCAGGTTACCCAGACGCGGGCGCAGTTCCTGACGAGCAATGATCATGTCGATGGCGCCGTGCTCCAGCAGGAACTCACTGCGCTGGAAGCCTTCCGGCAGTTTTTCACGCACGGTCTGCTCGATCACACGCGGGCCGGCGAAGCCGATCAGGGCCTTGGGCTCAGCAACGATGACGTCACCGAGCATCGCCAGACTGGCGGAAACCCCACCATAGACCGGGTCGGTAAGAACGGAGATAAACGGAAGACCTTCTTCACGCAGACGCGCCAGAACCGCCGAGGTCTTGGCCATTTGCATCAGAGAAATCAGCGCTTCCTGCATCCGCGCACCGCCGGAAGCAGCAAAGCAGATCATCGGGCAGCGGTTTTCCAGCGCGTAGTTGGCGGCACGAACAAAACGCTCACCAACGATGGCGCCCATCGAGCCACCCATGAAGGAGAACTCGAACGCCGAGACCACCACAGGCATACCCAGCAGAGTACCGCTCATGGAGATCAGCGCGTCTTTCTCGCCGGTCTGCTTCTGAGCCGCGGTCAGACGATCCTTGTACTTTTTGCCGTCGCGAAATTTCAGACGATCCACTGGCTCCAGGTCAGCACCCAGTTCGGCACGACCTTCAGCATCGAGGAAGATATTGATACGAGCGCGAGCGTCAATACGCATGTGGTGGTTGCACTTGGGGCAAACATCCAGGGTCTTTTCCAGCTCCGGACGATACAGCACGGCGTCGCAGGACGGGCATTTGTGCCACAAACCTTCAGGCACCGAACTTTTCTTCACCTCGGAACGCATGATCGAAGGGATCAGTTTGTCTACTAACCAGTTGCTCATGCTTTCTTTCTCCAGTACCGGCGGCCCGAACATTTGACGTTCGCAGCCCCGCGCATGCCCTTGAGCTAAATTCATGTGTGCGGCGATGATTCGTTGGTTACCGCGGTCAGCGCGAGGCTTGACCTGCGTGTAACCGAACAAATCCTCAGCCATCCCGGCAGCCGCTCCAGAGCGGCTGCCACTTTAATTTCGGCCCGTCCAGGGACGGTGCCAAGCCTGTTGTGTACAGTGGTGTTATGGACGGCGGCAGACTGCCAGCCGTCACATCGGCTAGCTGCTGCTACGTACGGCCTGAATAAACGCACGAATCTTTGCGTGATCCTTGATGCCTTTGCTCTGCTCCACCCCACCACTGACGTCCACCGCATACGGATGGACCCGGGCGATGGCCTCAGCCACATTCGTCGCTGACAGACCTCCGGCGAGGATGATCGGCTTGCTCAGGCCCTGCGGCACCAACGACCAGTCGAACGCTTCTCCGGTACCTCCAGGAACGCCTTCGACATAGGTATCCAGCAATATCCCGCTGGCACCCGCATAAGCCTCGCACCTGGCAGCGATGTCATCGCCGGCCTTGACCCGCAGCGCCTTGATGTAGGGCCGGTGATAACCCTCGCAATCGGACGGCGTTTCCTCGCCATGAAACTGCAGCAGGTCCAGCGGCACGGCATCGAGAATCTCGCCCAGCTCGCAACGACTGGCATTGACGAACAAACCGACAGTGGTCACGAATGGCGGCAACGCCGCGATGATCGCCCGCGCCTGCTGCACACTCACCGCCCGAGGGCTTTTGGCGTAAAACACAAAACCAATCGCATCCGCCCCGGCGTCGACGGCTGCCAAGGCGTCTTCTATGCGGGTAATCCCGCAAATCTTGCTGCGAACGGCTGACATGTCGTTTGAACCTCAGGGCTGATCCGAGAAAGTCCCGGATGGTAACAAATGCTTTTCCGGGCGTCAGCCGTCAAGTTCCGAGAAGCCGGTCAGGAAATGCGGGCCAATGAAACGCTCGGGCAATTGGAACTCGTCGTGGTACTCAACCTGTACCAGATACAGCCCGTACGGATGGGCGGTCACGCCACCGGTTCGACGAATACGGCTTTCGAGCACTTCCCTGGCCCACTCCACCGGCCGCTCACCGGCGCCGATGGTCATCAGCACCCCAGCGATATTACGCACCATATGATGCAGAAATGAACCGGCACGGATATCCAGCACGATCATCTTGCCGTGCTGGGTCACACGCAGATGATGGAGCTTCTTGATCGGTGACTTGGCCTGGCACTGACCGGCGCGAAACGCACTGAAATCGTGAGTCCCGACCAGATGCTCGGCGGCTTCGGCCATACGCTGTACATCCAGCGGGCGATGGTTCCAGGTAATTTCCTGATTCAAATGCGCCGGGCGAATCTGATCGTTGTAAATCACATAACGGTAGCGCCGGGCAATCGCCTTGAAGCGTGCATGGAAATCGGCAGGCATGACCTTGGCCCAGCTCACGCTGATATCGTGGGGCAGATTGATGTTGGCCCCCATGACCCAGGCCTTCATCGAGCGTTCGGCCTGGGTATCGAAATGCACTACTTGCCCGCAGGCATGCACGCCGGCGTCGGTACGGCCGGCACACATCAGCGATACCGGAGAGTCGGCGACTTTGGACAAGGCATTTTCAAGGGTTTCCTGCACCGTCAAAACGCCGGAAGCCTGACGCTGCCAGCCGCAATAACGCGAACCTTTGTATTCAACACCCAAAGCGATTCTGGAAAAGCCTGCGGCCGCCATTTCGGCGGCCGCGTTATCTATATTTGCCAAGGACTTACAGCCTGCTGATTTACGCAAAGGTGTCCATTATAAGGCCGCGAGACCGAGACGCCATGTTCACGCCGTTTTTAGTTTCAGACTTCAACTTTTTGATCGCCACCTCACGCAACGATTGCATCCTGCCCAACGACATCGCTATATATATTTATATACAACGAAGATCAAAAAAACCCCTTACCGAGACCTGATCGATGACCGCCATAAACAAAGAAGCCGTTGGCCTGGCCTATAGCCTGGAAGGCATGCGCCACGCCAAACGCAAGACCTGGGAAGCCATCGAAGAGATGGCCAGACGCATCAAGCCCGGCATGCTTGAATCCGAAGCCAAAGCGCTGGGCCTGGAGGTTTTGCAAGAACTGGGCATGGACCGCATCTGGCATCCACTGCTGATCCGTTTCGGCGAAAACACTTTAAAAACATTCAAACAGCGCTCCGAAGGCGATCCGGCACTGGGTGACAACGATATTTTCTTTATCGACCTGGGCGTGGTCTGGGATCAGCATGAGGGGGACTGCGGCGCAACCTTCACCACCGGCAACGATCCAGAGATGCACGCTTGCGCCACGGCTGCCAAAACCCTGTTTGATCAGGTTCACGACTATTGGCGAACCCATCAGGTAGCCGGGCCTGAGTTGTATCGCTACGCCGAGGCGCAGGCAACGGCCATGGGATGGGTACTGAACCTGGACATCAAAGGCCATCGCGTCAGTGATTTCCCCCACGCCATCTATCGCGCCGGGGATCTGGGAAATTTCGAAGCCTGCCCCGATGTTGGCCTGTGGATTCTGGAAATCCAGATCGCCCACCCTACTCGTCCGTTTGGGGCATTTTATGAGGATTTGCTGGCCTGACTCGCACACTGGCATGGGGTATTAGAGGTCTAGCGACCACAGAAACAACAACGGCAGCCTCAATGGCTGCCGTTGTCGTTAAAGCGGGTGCGATGTATCAGGCCAAACGTGCCAGCATTTCCTTGGCTTCGCTTTTCTGACTGTCATCACCCTCAGTGATCACTTCACTGAGGATATCCCGTGCACCATCGCTGTCGCCCATGTCGATGTAAGCCTGAGCCAGGTCCAGCTTGGTAGCGACCTCATCGGTACCCGAGAGGAAATCGAACTCAGGCTCGTCAGTGTCGATCGCTGCGTCCTCGACCGTGAAGCTTGGCCCGGCGAACGACTCTGCGATAGGCGGCTGCTTCAGACTTTGCGATAGACGATCCAGCTCGGCGTTGACGTGATCAAGCTCCACAGCGAACGCATCCGGCTCGGTGTGCGCATCGAGCTCATCGGACAGAGACAGATCGAAATCAGCCGGCAGCTCCAGATCATCGATCGGCGCCGTGGTAACCGTCGGCACTTCAGTGACCGGCAGGTCTTTCAGGTCATCGTCAAGGCTCAACAGGAACTCGTCATCGGCCAGCGCGTCGGCTGGCATGTCACCGCCCAGATCAAGATCGAAATCCGACAGATCGTCCAGGCTCTCCTTCGCTTCGGCCTGCTGCTGCAACACCGATTCGAAGCTCAAATCATCATCCAGCGGAAAGGCTTCAAGCTCAGGCTCAGGCACGACCACCGCAGGAGAAGCCGCTTCCAGATCATCCAGACTCAGATCAAAGGCGGTATCAAACTCATCATCCATTGCGGCCGGGGCTGGCGCCTCAGGCTCATCAAGCAGCAGATCCTTGACGTATTGTGCGTCCAGCGCAGCAGCCACCGCCGCCGCGCCGATACCTGCGACGGCCGCCACTGCAACCATCGACGGGAAACGGCTTTTCAGCTGTTCGACTTCAGCATGATTCTTGCCATTGGCGACCAACTGACGCTCTTGAGCGACAAACGCGTCACGATCGCCCTGTGCGCCATAGACTTCCATCAGTTTCAAGCGCAAGTCACTGCGCTGCGGTTCCTGCTTGATGGCCACTTCCAGAATCTCGGCAGCCTGATTCAAGGCACCGCGATCGATGTGCGATTGCGCTTGCGCCAGAACGTCGTCCGAACGCTCAGCCGCTGGCGCTACCAACGGTGCGGCAATGGGCGCTACAACTACAACGGGCGCGATCGGAGCTGGAGCGAGCTTGACGCTCGGCGGTGGAACTTCAAGACCTTCGAAGCTGCTTTCCGGCAGCTCCAGATCGCTGGAAAACTCAGCTTCCTCTGACAAGGCACGGGCCATGCGCATATGCTTTTCGGCCTCTTGCTGAGCTTTGCGACGACGCGCCAACAGCAGCAGCAACAGCAGAACCACCACCGCACCGCCACCAATCAGCCCCAACAAGACTGGATTGGTCAGCAGATCATTGTATTTCGACTCTTGCGCGGCCGGGGTCGCCGCTTGAATCGGCGTCTCGGCAGGTACCGCTGCAGGTTTGGCAGCGTCAGGCGCCGGTACTGGCGCCGCGTCTGCCGGTGGCGTCACCGCAGCCTGAGAATGTGCGACCAACTCGGCCGGCATCGCCACCGAAGGCTTGGAAGCGTCCGCGCCTTCGGCTTGCATCTTGGCCAACTGATTGTTCTTCAGCTCGATCAAGCGCTGGAGTTTGTCCAGCTGGCTTTGCAGATCCGTCATGCGACTTTTCAATTCGGCATTGTCGCGCCGGGTCGAATCGAGGCTTTCCTGAGTAACGGCGAGCTTGTTGCTCAGCGCTTTGCTGTCGCCAGCCGCACCTTTGCCACGCGCTTTGCCGGAATCCGCGGAAACCAGACTCAAATTATCTTTGGCTGCTGTTTGCGACGGCGCGGTATCGCCACGCGCACGCTTGGTGGCGTCCAGCTGCTGCGGGCGCGAGGCCAGGCGGCGGCCCTGGCGCCAGGCAGTATTCTGCGCGGCGACTTCGGCAACAGCCTTAGGCTGCGGCAGGCTGGTAATTTGCTCAGGGGCCGGCAAACGCAATACCTGACCGGCTTTCAACCGATTGATATTGCCGTCGATAAAGGCATCCGGGTTCAATGCCTGAATTGCCAGCATGGTCTGCTGGACCGAACCGCCGTTACGAGCCTTCGCGGCAATCTCCCAAAGGGTGTCGCGCCGCGTAGTGGTGTATTGCGCAGGCTTGCCTGCCCCGGTGAGCGGAGCGGTGACCGCAGCAGCTGGAGCTGGCGCGGACTGAGCAGCGGCTTCAGCAGTTTGCGGGGAGAACTTCGAAGGATCCAGCAACACGCTGTAATCACGCAGCAGACGGCCGCTAGGCCACATCACCTGCACCAGAAACTTGACCATCGGCTCGGACAGCGGCTTGCTCGAAGTCACGCGCAAAACGCTTTTGCCACTGGCATTGAGTACCGTGGTGAAGGTCAGGTCATTGAGGAATGCCTGACGGTCGACACCAGCCTTGGCGAACTCTTCCGATGACGCCAGGCTCGGCACTACTTCGGCAGCGGTGAGGTCCTTGACATCAAGCAGTTCGATTTCTGCCACCAGCGGCTGGTTCGGAGTCGACTTCAGGGTCAACTCGCCGAGTCCAAGGGCCTGCGCCATACCGGAGGACAGCGCCGAGGCGGCCGCAATTGCTAACACCAGTTTGCGAACTTGAACCATTGCCTCATCCTTTGTTTGAACACTCCTCGGCTAGCGAGAAGGTGTAGTAGCCGCTGCCGTAAGGCATTGCGTGCAGTGATGAACGTGACCTGCACGCGATTATTTCATTCATGCCCCTGGAAGCCCCGTAAAGCGGCTCACCTCCAGCAACAACCAGCCGAGCATACTGCCCGGCCAGAATCATTATGCAAATTGTTGCCAAGTATCTTTTACAGAAGGTCTTTTATCAACAACTCAGCCAACTGCACAGCGTTCAGCGCGGCACCTTTGCGTACGTTATCTGACGTCAGCCACAGATTAAGTTCCGCCGGGTCGTCGACACTGGTCCGAACCCGTCCGACATACACTACATCCTGCCCCACCGCATCGCCGACCGCCGTCGGGTAATCACCCGCTTCGACCAGTTCGATGCCCGCAGCCGCGTCCAACGCCGCGTTGACCTGCACCAGGTCGATATCGGTCGCAGACTGCAAGGTCACGCTAAAGCTATCGCCAAAAAACACCGGGGCTTGAACACAGGTAACAGAAATCTTTAACAAAGGCTGCGCCAGGACCTCACGCAGCTCCCTGACCAGGCGCTTTTCCAACAACGTGTGGCCTTGAGCATCAGGGGTGCCAACTTGAGCCAGCAGGTTGAACGCCATCTGCCGATCAAAGAATCGCGGCTCCAACGGGCGGACATTAAGCAGTTCGGCGGTTTGCCGGGCCAGCTCTTGAACGGCTTCGCGACCTTGCGCGGAAACGGCCAGGCAGGCCGTCAGGTTGATGCGTTGAATATCGAGCAAACCACGCAACGGCGCCAACACTACCGCCAACGCGGTGGCCGATGCACTTGGGCTGCTCAGTTGTACTGGTTTTTTCAGCCCGGCCAGCACCTGGCCGTTGGCTTCCGGAACGACCTGCGGCGCTTGCGCGGCGGGCAAGGCACCGGACAAATCGATCACCGCACAACCGGCAGCTGTAGCACGCGGCGCGAAACTCAGCGTAACCGCGGGACCCGCAGCGAAGAACACCAACTGAACCTTGCTGAAGTCGAATTCGTCGACTTCACGCACTCGCATGTTCTTGCCGCGGAACGGCACCGAGTGCCCGGCCGACTCGCTGCTGGCCAGCAGGTACAAGTTGGCGACAGGGAAATCACGCTCTTCGAGAATCTGGACGAGTGTTTCGCCGACAGTACCGGTGGCGCCGATCACGGCAATATCAAAGGACTGGCTCATGTTGCTACCTCAGGCGAAACGGGGGAGCGGCACTTTACCGGTCGAGAGATGCCTAGGCAATTCGTCACAATACTGATCGTTTCCACGCTCCTGCGTGGAAATGCCGCCATGGACGCTCTGCGTCCGCCGTAGATGTGACGCGGAGCGTCACGGGATGCATTCCCACGCAGAGCGTGGGAACGATCACTGCATCATAAAAAAACCCGCATCTCTTTCGAGACACGGGTTTTTTCAATGCTTCAAACGATCAACGCTCAAGCAGAATCCGCAACATGCGACGCAGCGGCTCGGCCGCGCCCCACAGCAGTTGGTCGCCGACGGTGAAAGCACCGACGAACTGCGACCCCATGTTCAGCTTGCGCAGACGGCCCACCGGTACGTTCAGGGTGCCGGTGACCTTGGTTGGGCTCAGCTCCTGCATGCTGATCTCGCGCTGGTTTGGCACCAGTTTGACCCAAGGGTTGTGCTGGCTGATCAGCCCTTCGATATCGGCAATCGGCACGTCTTTGTTCAGTTTGATGGTCAACGCCTGGCTGTGGCAGCGCATGGCGCCAATGCGCACGCAAATGCCGTCCACCGGGATCGGGCTCTTGAAGCGACCGAGGATCTTGTTGGTCTCGGCCTGGGCCTTCCACTCTTCACGGCTCTGACCGTTCGGCAGCTCTTTGTCGATCCACGGGATCAGGCTGCCGGCCAACGGCACACCGAAATTTTCGGTCGGGTAAGCGTCGCTGCGCATGGCTTCGGCCACTTTACGGTCGATGTCGAGGATGGCGCTGGCCGGGTTGGCCAGTTCATCGGCGACAGCGGCGTGGGTAGCGCCCATCTGCTTGATCAGTTCACGCATGTTCTGCGCGCCGGCACCGGAGGCCGCCTGATACGTCATGGCGCTCATCCACTCCACCAGACCGGCTTCGAACAGACCGCCCAGGCCCATCAGCATCAGGCTGACGGTGCAGTTGCCGCCGATGTAGTTCCTGGTGCCCGCGTCGAGCTGCTGATCGATGACCTTGCGGTTCACCGGATCCAGCACGATCACCGCGTCATCCTGCATGCGCAGGCTGGAAGCGGCGTCGATCCAGTAACCCTGCCAGCCGGCTTCGCGCAGTTTCGGGAAGACTTCGCTGGTGTAGTCGCCACCCTGGCAGGTCAGAATCACGTCGAGGGTTTTCAGCTCTTCAATGCTGTAAGCATCCTTCAGCGGAGCAATGTCCTTGCCCACGGACGGGCCTTGGCCACCGACATTGGAAGTGGTGAAAAACACCGGCTCGATAAGATCGAAATCCTGCTCTTCCAGCATCCGCTGCATGAGCACGGAACCGACCATACCGCGCCAACCGATCAGACCTACACGTTTCATCGCAACTACACCTTCTTGAAAAAGTGGGCCGCTGCTTTCATGGGTGAAAGTGGCAGCGGGCCCGAGAGATTACAGATTCCGCAGCGCGGCGACTACTGCGTCACCCATTTCCTGCGTACCGACTTTAGTGCAACCGTTCGACCAGATGTCGCCGGTGCGCAAACCTTGATCCAGTACCAGGCTCACGGCCTTCTCGATGGCATCGGCGGCGTCCAGCAGATTGAAGCTGTAACGCAGCATCATCGATACCGACAAAATGGTCGCCAGCGGGTTGGCAATGCCCTGCCCCGCGATGTCCGGCGCCGAACCGTGGCACGGCTCGTACATGCCCTTGTTGTTGGCATCCAGCGACGCCGACGGCAGCATGCCGATGGAACCGGTGAGCATCGACGCTTCGTCAGACAGGATATCGCCAAACAGGTTGTCGGTGACAATCACGTCGAATTGCTTGGGTGCACGCACCAGCTGCATCGCGGCATTGTCGACGTACATGTGGCTCAGCTCGACGTCCGGGTAGTCCTTGGCCACTTGCTCAACGACTTCACGCCACAGCTGACTGGATGCCAGTACGTTGGCTTTATCCACCGAGCAGAGCTTTTTGCCGCGTACTCGCGCCATGTCGAAACCGACACGGGCGATACGACGGATCTCGCTTTCGCTGTAGGGCAGCGTGTCGTAGGCCTGACGCTCACCATTTTCCAGCTCGCGGGTGCCACGGGGCGCGCCGAAATAGATACCGCCGGTCAGTTCGCGGACGATCAGGATATCCAGGCCAGAGACGATTTCCGGCTTGAGGCTCGATGCATCGGCCAATTGCGGGTAAAGGATCGCCGGGCGCAGATTGCCGAACAGCCCCAGTTGCGCACGAATCTTCAGCAATCCGCGCTCAGGACGGATGTCACGCTCGATCTTGTCCCACTTCGGGCCGCCCACGGCGCCGAGCAGCACCGCATCGGCAGCACGAGCGCGCTCCAGGGTTTCATCAGCCAACGGCACGCCGTGCTTGTCGATGGCTGCGCCGCCGATCACGTCATGGCTCAGCTCAAAACCCAACTGATACTTGTCGTTGGCCAGTTCCAGCACCTTGACCGCTTCGGCCATGATTTCCGGACCAATACCGTCACCCGGGAGAATCAGAATCTGCTTGCTCATGCTTTCCTCATTTCATCTGTCGGCGTGCCCGCAGGCTCGCGGGTTCACCGGGGAAAAATTCTATCGTTCGGCCCACAGCACCAGTACATCCGTACTGAACGAACCGTCGGCCTCAATCTCAAAATACTCGCGCACCTCAGCGCCCATGGCCTGCTGCAACTCACGGATCGCCACCCGCAGCGCCTGAGGCGTACGCATACGCTCGACCCAGGAGGTGTACTCCAGACGCAGACGCTGGCGAGTCGTGCTGCGGGTATGCAAACCCGCTTCGCTGACCTGACGCAACCACTCACCGGCAGAATAATCGCGCACGTGACTGGTGTCGCGCAGCACTTCGACGCTTTGCAGGTAAGTGTCGAACAACGGGCTACCCGGCGACATCACATCGATAAACGCAGCTACCCCGCCCGGCTTGAGCACCCGCCGCACTTCGCGCAGGGCCAGACCGAGATCGCTCCAGTGGTGCGCCGAATACCGGCTGAAAACGAAATCGAACTCGCCATCGGCGAACGGCAGACGCTCGGCAGCGCCCAGCACTGTAGTGACATTGCTCAGCCCTCGATCGACCGCCGCGCCAGCCACCACGTCGAGCATCTGCTGAGACAGGTCGTAAGCCACGACCTCGTTCACCAACGCCGCGACATGAAAACTGACATGACCGGCGCCGCAACCCAGATCCAGAACTTTTGCATCTGAGCGCCCGGCCAGCTCGGCCTGTAGCAACGCGAACTCGGTGCCTTGAGCGTGCACGGCGCTGCTCAGATAGGCCGCGGCCTGTTCACCGAATTGCTTTTGTACCACTTGGCTATGGGCATTACTGGTCATGCTGATTTCCTTTGGGGGCGAGCTTTGTGTTGTCTGTGCGGCCGTCTTCGCGAGCAAGCTCGGCTCCTACCAGGGCAACGCACTCCCTTGCAGGAGCCGAGCTTGCTCGCGATGAGGCCGCAACTGCCTACAACAATTTCGAATCAATCACGCGTCGCGAAACAACCAAGGCTGGCTCGCACGATGTTTGGCTTCGAAAGTGGCAATCGCTTCATGGTCCTGCAGGGTCAAGCCGATATCGTCCAGACCGTTGATCAGGCAGTGTTTGCGGAACGCGTCAATCTCGAAACTCAATACCTTGCCGTCCGGACGGGTCACCGTCTGGGCTTGCAGGTCGATCTGCAGCTGGTAGCCCGGGTTGGCCTCGACCTGCTGGAACAGCTCATCGACTTCGGCATCGCTCAAGATGATCGGCAACAAGCCGTTCTTGAAGCTGTTATTGAAGAAGATGTCGGCGTAGCTCGGCGCGATGATGCTGCGAAAGCCATATTCTTCCAGTGCCCATGGCGCATGCTCGCGGCTCGAGCCGCAACCGAAGTTCTCCCGGGCGAGCAACACGCTGGCGCCTTGATAACGTTCGGCGTTGAGCACGAACTCCTTGTTCAACGGACGCTTGGAGTTGTCCTGATATGGTTGCCCCACATCCAGGTAACGCCACTCATCGAACAGGTTCGGGCCAAAGCCGGTGCGCTTGATCGACTTGAGAAACTGCTTGGGAATGATCTGATCGGTGTCGACGTTGGCACGATCCAAAGGCGCGACAAGACCAGTGTGCTGGGTAAAAGCTCTCATGATTACTGCGCTCCCTGGATCAATTCACGGACATCGATGAAACGACCGTTGACGGCCGCCGCTGCAGCCATCGCCGGGCTGACCAGGTGCGTACGACCACCGGCACCCTGACGGCCTTCGAAGTTGCGGTTGGAGGTCGATGCGCAGTGCTCGCCCGACTCCAAACGGTCCGGGTTCATTGCCAGACACATCGAGCAGCCTGGTTCACGCCATTCGAAACCGGCCTCGATGAAAATCTTGTCCAGACCTTCCGACTCAGCCTGCGCCTTCACCAGACCCGAGCCCGGCACCACGATCGCCTGCTTGATGGTCGAGGCCACTTTACGGCCCTTGGCGATCACCGCCGCAGCGCGCAAATCTTCGATCCGCGAGTTGGTGCAAGAACCGATGAACACACGGTCCAACTGGATATCGGTAATCGCCTGATTGGCGCTCAAACCCATGTACTTCAAGGCACGCTCGATGGAGCCGCGTTTTACCAGATCCATCTCTTTCGCCGGGTCCGGCACGTTCTGATCGACTGCGAGCACCATTTCCGGAGACGTGCCCCAGCTGACTTGCGGCTTGATCTGAGTAGCGTCGAGTTCAACGATGGTGTCGAACTTCGCATCAGCGTCGGACACCAGATCTTTCCAGGCTTCGACCGCCAGGTCCCATTCCGCGCCCTTCGGAGCAAACGGACGGCCCTTGACGTAGGCGACAGTTTTTTCGTCCGCGGCGACCAGACCAACCCGTGCACCGGCTTCGATGGACATGTTGCAGATGGTCATGCGGCCTTCCACCGACAAGTCGCGAATCGCGCTACCGGCAAACTCGATGGCGTGGCCGTTGCCGCCGGCGGTGCCGATCTTGCCGATCACCGCGAGGACGATGTCCTTGGCCGTCACGCCGAAAGGCAATTGGCCTTCAACGGAAACCAACATGTTTTTCATTTTTTTCGCAACCAGACACTGAGTGGCGAGCACATGCTCGACCTCGGAAGTGCCGATCCCGTGAGCCAGGGCACCAAATGCGCCGTGAGTCGAGGTGTGGGAGTCGCCGCAGACCACGGTCATGCCCGGCAAGGTCGCGCCCTGCTCCGGACCGATGACGTGGACGATGCCCTGGCGGATGTCGTTCATCTTGAATTCGACGATGCCGTATTCATCACAGTTGTCATCGAGGGTCTGAACCTGCAAACGCGAGACCTGGTCGACGATGGCTTCAATACCGCCTTTACGCTCCGGGGTGGTCGGTACGTTGTGGTCCGGGGTCGCGATGTTGGCATCGATGCGCCAAGGCTTGCGCCCGGCCAGACGCAGGCCTTCGAAGGCCTGCGGCGAAGTCACTTCATGAATGATGTGACGATCGATATAAATCAGCGCCGAACCATCGTCGCGCTGCTTAACCAAATGCGAATCCCAAAGCTTGTCGTAGAGCGTTTTGCCGGCCATCAGACGGTCCTCATCAGCGTATTTCTATGCCCCGGGTTTTGATGCATTTCAATAACCCCTTGGCTTGTGAGGTCGATCCTATGGCGTTACATTAAATAACTCAAATTCATATTTTTCATGCTTTGGATAACAATCTGGAATACAACCATGGATCTGGCCAACCTTAATGCCTTTATCGCGATTGCCGAGACCGGAAGCTTCTCCGGTGCAGGCGAACGCCTGCACCTGACGCAGCCGGCCATCAGCAAACGCATTGCCGGGCTGGAGCAGCAACTCAAGGTGCGATTGTTCGACCGGCTCGGCCGTGAAGTCGGCCTGACTGAAGCCGGGCGTGCCCTGCTGCCCCGGGCCTATCAGATACTCAATGTGCTGGATGACACTCGCCGCGCGCTGACCAACCTGACCGGCGAGGTCACCGGCCGTCTGACTCTGGCGACCAGTCACCATATCGGCTTGCACCGCTTGCCACCGTTGTTGCGGGCCTTTACCCGGCGCTATCCGGACGTAGCGCTGGACATTCAGTTCCTCGATTCGGAAGTGGCTTACGAAGAAATCCTCCATGGCCGCGCCGAACTGGCGGTGATCACCCTTGCACCGGAGCCGCACACACTGGTACGGGCAACACCGGTCTGGGATGACCCGCTGGACTTCGTCGCCGCGCCGGAACACCCACTTGTCCGCAATGGAGTGGTCAGCCTGGCCGATATCGCCCTGCATCCAGCGGTATTCCCCGGCGGCAACACCTTTACCCACCATATTGTCCAGCGCCTGTTCGAAGCCCAGGGGCTGACGCCGAACATCGCCATGAGTACCAATTATCTGGAAACCATCAAAATGATGGTCTCCATCGGCCTGGCCTGGAGTGTTTTACCGCGTACCATGCTCGATGATCAGGTGGCGCGTATTCCTTTACCGGGCATACAGCTCACTCGCCAGCTAGGCTATATCCTGCACACCGAACGGACGCTGTCGAATGCTGCGCGGGCTTTCATGGCCTTATTGGATGCACAAATCGATTTGCCAGGGACACCGGCATAAGTTGTGCTTACCCGATATAGTCTGGATCCCTCGCGCTAAATGCCCTATTGAGCTCAAGGCCCGCAGCCAATGCACAAATCCTCTGACCGCACTCGCCACTCCACGCCCGCTATGCCGCGCATAAAGGCGCTGGACCCGAAAACGTCGGAACAGAGCTGGGAGAGCGCCCCGCAATTGCTCGCCGCGCTGAACGGTGCCCGCCTGGGCGCCTGGTATTGGGACATAGAACGCGGGCAAATCAGCTGGTCTCGCGGCACTCAAGCCTTGTTTGGCTTCGACCCGCGGCAACCGCTGCCAGCCGACCTGGAATATCTGGACCTGGTGCCCATCGAGGATCGGGCCAAAGCCATGCGCGCCTTCAATGCGGTGGTCGCCGGCGCGCCACTGGAGCAGGCAATGCACCACCGAATCCGCTGGCCGGACGGCAGCCTGCATTGGCTGGAGATCAGCGGCAGCCTGGTGCCGGACAAGAACGGCAAACCGCGAATGATCGGCGTGATCCGCGAAATCACCCATCAACGCCAGCGCGAACAAGCCTTGAGCAGCTCGGAAAAACGCTTCGCCACGCTGTTTCATCTGTGTCCAAACATGGTGCTGCTGACCCGCCAGGAAGACGGCCTGATCAGCGAGGCCAATCAATATTTCGAAAGCCTGTTCGGCTGGCCAGTGCAAGATGCAATCGGCCGCACCACACTGGAGCTGGGTCTTTGGGTCGATCCGGAGCAACGCGCGCGGTTGGTCAAGGCCACCAAGGCCAAAGGTGAACTGACCAACATGGAGGTGCAGTTTCGTGCCAGCAGCGGGCAAATCCACGATGGCATTCTCAGTGCACAAAAAGTTGAGCTGGAGGGGCAGCCCTATCTGCTCAGCACCTTCCTTGACACCACCGAACGCAAAAATGCCGAACAAGCCCTCAAAGACAGCCAGGAGCGCCTCGACCTGGCACTGGACTCTGCCCAGCTCGGTACCTGGGACTGGCACATTCCCAGCGGCATGCTCTATGGCTCGGCACGCGCGGCACAGCTTCACGGTCTGGACCCCAAGCCTTTTCACGAACCCTTCGATGCGTTCTTTGAAGGCGTCCCCGGTGAAGAGCGCGACAGCATGCGCGATGCCTACCGCAGCTTGCGCGAAGGACCGGCCGGCAACTATCAACTGACCTATCGGGTGCAGCTGGTAGACGGCAGCTCGCGCTTCCTGGAAAGCCGTGCCCGACTCTACCGCGACGAAGATGGCAATCCATTGCGTATGGCCGGCACCTTGCTGGACATCACCGAGCAGGTTGAGCGCGAACAACGCCTGATCACCTCCGAAGAGAAATTTGCCAGTCTGTTCCAGGTCAGCCCGGACCCGATCTGCGTGACACGCCAGGACACCGGCCAGTTCATCGAGATCAACTCCAGTTTCACCCAGACATTTGGCTGGACCGCCGCCGACGTCATGGACCGCAGCGCCGATCAGATCGGGCTCTGGGACGATTCAGCGCAACGCCGGCAACGCATCGAGCAAGTCATCCGCGAGCAGGCGCTGAACAATGTCGCGGTCATTGTTCATCACAAGAATGGCCAAGTCCTGACCTGCGTGATCTCAAGTCGCCAGATCAGCGTCGGCGACCAACCCTGCATCGTGACCACTCTGCGCGACATTACCCAACAGCAACGCTCCGAGGCTGCGCTCAAGGCCAGCGAAGAGAAGTTCGCCAAGGCATTCCATTCAAGCCCCGATGCCATCACCATCACCGAACGCGACACCGGGTGCTACCTGGAGGTCAATGACGGTTTCTGTCGGCTGACAGGCTACCGCGCCGATGAAGTGATCGGGCGCACGGTGTATCAGGTCGGTATCTGGGCCGAAGAGAAACAGCGCTCGACCTTGCTGGCCGAATTGCGGGTGAAAGGCCGGGTTCATCATCTGGAAATGCTCGGCCGTAACAAGCGCGGGGATATTCTCACGGTGGAGGTATCGGTCGAGCCCATTACCCTGAATGAAACGCCGTGCCTGCTACTGACGGCGCGGGACGTCAGCCTTTTGAAGAATGCCGAGGCGCAGATCCGCCATCTGGCTTACCACGACCCTCTGACCAACCTGCCCAACCGTGCACTGCTGATGGACCGCCTGAGCCAGCAGATAGCGCTGCTCAAACGGCATAGCCTGCGTGGCGCCCTGCTGTTCCTCGACCTCGATCACTTCAAGCACATCAACGACTCCCTCGGTCACCCGGTCGGCGATACGGTGCTGAAAATCATTACCGCCCGGCTTGAAGCCAGCGTACGCATGGAGGACACCGTCGCGCGCCTTGGCGGCGACGAGTTTGTGGTATTGCTCAGCGGCCTGGAAGGCTCACGCGGCGAAGTCAGCGATCAAGTACGCGAGCTGGCCGACACCTTGCGCGATCTGCTGTCCGAACCCATGTTTCTCGACGGTCAACGGTTGCAAGTCACACCGAGCATCGGCATCGCCCTGATCCCCGACCACGGCTCGACCCCGAGCGATTTGCTCAAGCGCGCGGACATCGCGCTCTACCGGGCTAAAGATTCCGGACGAAATACCACGCAAATGTTCCACAGCACCATGCAAAAAGCCGCCAGTGAGCGATTGCGCATGGAAACCGACCTGCGCCTGGCCTTCTCACGAGGCGAGTTCAGCCTGCACTTCCAGCCACAAGTCGACGCACGGGGCAACCGCATAGTGGGCGCCGAAGCACTGGTTCGCTGGCAGCACCCAAAACTGGGCGCGCAACCCCCCGCAGATTTCATCAAAGTCCTGGAAGAGAGCGGGCTGATTCTGGAAGTCGGTACCTGGATTCTCAATGAGGCCTGCCTGGCCTTCCGCCAACTGATAGATGAGGGCCGGATCGACCCGCTCAATTTCAGCCTTTGCGTGAATATCAGTCCACGGCAATTTCGTCAGAACGACTTCGTCGAACACATCGAACGCAGTATGAACAACCATCAACTGCCCTGCTCGCTGCTGAAACTGGAGATCACCGAAGGGATCGTGATCCAGAACCTCGATGACACCGTCAACAAGATGCGCCGCCTGAAAAAGCTCGGGGTGAGCTTTGCCATGGATGATTTTGGCACCGGCTATTCTTCGCTGACTTACCTCAAACGCCTGCCTGTGGATGCGCTGAAAATCGACCAGTCCTTCGTCCGCGACGCAACCAGCGACCCGAACGACGCGGAAATCATCCGCGCCATCGTCGCCATGGCCCTCAGCCTCGAGCTGACGGTGATTGCCGAAGGCGTGGAAACCCATGAGCAGCTTGAGTTTTTGCAGGGCCTGGGCTGCCATTTGTATCAGGGCTACCTGCATAGCCGGCCGTTACCGCTGAACGAGTTCAAGAAGCTGCTCAAATGAGGGGCGCAAAAAAGGGCGCCGATGGCGCCCTTTCTATTGCAGTTGGCTGATATGGCAAAAATCAGTGCTTCAGAGCCGGTTTTTGCGTTCCATTGATTGGAATGAGCCGGGCTTTCGCCTCTTCCGGCACGATACGCAACAGGTCGATGCTCAACAGACCATTGCTCAGGCCCGCAGCCTTGACTTCGATATGGTCAGCCAGGCGGAAGGACAGTTTGAAGGCCCGCTGGGCGATACCTTGGTACAGATAGGTAACGTCTTCGCCGGTATCGCGCTTGCCGCCACTGATGGTCAATACGCCTTTTTCGACTTGCAGCTCCAGGTCTTCTTCCTGGAAACCGGCCGCGGCAATCACGATACGGTATTGATCTTCCGCGTGTTTTTCCACGTTGTAGGGTGGGTAGGTGCTACCTGGCTCATTGCGTAGCGCCGACTCGAACAGATCGTTGAAACGATCGAAGCCAACCGAAGAACGGAACAGTGGAGCCAAAGAAAATGTAGTACTCATGATCTATCTCCTGAAATTCAGCAAGTGGTTATCTCCGCGACCCGAATTCGGCATCGCGTATAAAAGAGATAAGGATTGACCCACACATTTCAAGAGGCTTTTTTTGAAAAAAATCAGGCCGCTTCGGTGCGCTGAATGCCCAGCAAACGCCCGACCTGATCCAGATCGGTTTCCCGACGCATCGCAGTGAACAGCTCAACCGCTTCAGGGTAATTGCGTGTCAACATCGCCAGCCACTGCTTCAAACGCCCCGGCGCAGAGCGTGGCGTCAGTTGCGCGACGGCCTGCGCCCAGAACTCATGAAGCATCGGCTGCAGGTCGGCCCAGGACATCTCGACAACCTCCTCACCGGCCCGCGCGGCGGCTATCTGCCGCGCCAGATCCGGGCGCGAGACCAGTCCGCGACCGAGCATGATGTCTTCGACACCGCTGATCTCACGGCAGCGGCGCCAGTCTTCGACGCTCCAGATATCGCCGTTGGCGAACACCGGTACTTTGACCACGTCCTGAACTCGTGGAATCCACTCCCAATGGGCAGGCGGCTTGTAACCGTCGGTCTTGGTTCGGGCATGCACGACGATGTGCTCAGCCCCGCCCTCGGCCAGAGCCGTTGCACACACCAACGCGCCGTCCGGGCTGTCGAAGCCCAGGCGCATCTTGGCGGTCACCGGAATATGCGCCGGCACCGCGCGACGGACTTGGGCGACAATCGCGTTCAGCAATTCCGGCTCTTTGAGCAGCACCGCGCCGCCGCGAGACTTGTTGACGGTCTTGGCCGGACAGCCGAAGTTCAGGTCAATGACTTGCGAGCCCAACTCGCAGGCCAGTGCGGCGTTTTCCGCCAGGCACACCGGGTCAGAGCCGAGCAATTGCACGCGCAATGGCACGCCGGCAGCGGTCTTCGCGCCGCTGAGCAACTCAGGAGCCAGCTTGTGAAAATAAGCCGGGGTCAGCAGACGATCATTGACGCGAATGAATTCGGTCACACACCAATCGATCCCGCCAACCTGGGTCAAAACATCCCGCAGGATGTTGTCGACCAACCCCTCCATGGGCGCCAAAGCAATTTGCATGGATAACACTCAACGAAAAACGCGGGCAAAAAAACGTGCGACAGTTTACTGGGTTTTCAGGCGAAAGAGTTGCGCCAGCATTTGTGGCGAGGGGGCCTACCCCCTCGCCACAGATCGGCGCTAGATTGCGACTTGCAACGCCGGGCCATAGCCCTCGATAAACTCAGCGGGCATACGCTTGGGCCTGCCACTGGATAGCTCGATACAGGCAAAAGTGGTCTGGGCCCGGAGCAAGGTGGTGTTATCGCTTGGGCGGACCAATTGAAAGCGCCGGGTCATTTTCAGACGCTGATCCCAATCGACGATCCAGGTCGCCAATTGCAGCTCATCACATTCATAGGCAGCAGCCAGGTAGTCGATCTCGTGGCGGACCACCGCCATCGCCCGATCCAGCCGTCGGTATTCGGTCAGGTCCAGTCCCAAACGCTGCGAATGACGCCAGGCACAGCGCTCGAGCCAGGTGACATACATCGCGTTATTGGCATGCCCGAGCCCGTCAATGTCTTCGGCCCCCACCTGCAGATCAATGATAAATGGCGTTGCCAGGTCCCAGCCCATGCCCTACTCCCCCGGTCAGATGAATTCGGAGGCAGTGTAACGGATGCTCAGGCGGTTTGGCGCGATTGCAGACTGCGACCGGCGAGCAGGGCCAGCACACCGTCGATCAAACGCGGGTCAGCCAGTACACGCTGATGGCCGCCCTCTTGCAGTCGCAACAAACGGCTGTCAAACCAGGCCTCGTGAATCAGCTCCGATTCTTTGACCGGAACAAAGCAGTCATCCTCGGCGTGCACGATCAGCCCTGGCATATCCAATTGATAGTGGGCCACATCGAGCAGAGACGCCTGCATGCCGACTTCCTGCTCAACTTGCC
Source organism: Pseudomonas sp. GW821-FHT02H09 (assembly GCF_059421425.1). Classification (NCBI taxonomy): domain Bacteria; kingdom Pseudomonadati; phylum Pseudomonadota; class Gammaproteobacteria; order Pseudomonadales; family Pseudomonadaceae; genus Pseudomonas; species Pseudomonas sp. GW821-FHT02H09. Next base: position 1,413 of record NZ_JBWKVA010000010.1, on the reverse strand, counting down.
GGATAAATGCCGAACGCGCCGCGGGCGGCAGGCGTACATACCGGGCAAAACCGCGCAACACACCCAGTATGCGGGCTGGAGCGGCGATGCTGACCAGGGTTTCAGTACGCAAACCCAACTGGACCGCCAGCATGGCGCTGGCACCGCCCATGGAGTGACCGATGACCGCTTGCAGCGGTGGCAATTCGGCGGCAGCCTCAAGCATGGCGCGGGCGAACAACACGACATTCGCCTCACGACCAGGAGATCGACCGTGGGCCGGGCCGTCCAGCGCGACCACCGTGTAACCGGCGTCGACCAGCGCGGTGATCAGGCTGGCGAACTGCGTCGGCCGTCCTTCCCAACCATGCATCAACAACACCGTTGGACCCTGGCCCCAGCGCAACGCCGAAAGCCCGAATCGCAAGGTGATTCGCTCGGACTTCGCCAGCAGCGGCAACTCCCAACCGCGCGGCGGCAGTTCACGCGGCGTCATGAACGCCAGCCGCATCTTGCGGGCAATCAGCTGCGGTGCAAACCAGCCCAGGGTGCCATTAACGCCACGAACCCAGCTTAAAGTGCTCATCGCTCATCTCCTCAGGCTTTCGCTTCAGGTCACAGCACCGCCGACTTGGCGGCACGTAGCAGTCGATCAGATAACTCTCCGGCACCCAGGGCACGAGCCAGAGCCAGACCACCAACCATCAGGGCGATATCGGCCAAAGCCTTGTCGGTGTCTTCCGGACTGGCCGCCAATTGCGCCACCATCAACTCCAGGTGCTCATTCAGCGCCTGACGAAAGTCGTCCGGCAGGCGCCCCAACTCCCCGACTGAAGCCGGGATCGGGCAAGCCTGTTCGGTAGAATCACGGTGCTTGCGTGACAGGTAGAACGCGGCGACCAAGGCGCGACGCTCTTCACCGGTCAACTCGGCATCCATTTGCGCGATCAAGCCACGGCGCTGAGCGAGCAGTTGCCTGAACGCCTCCAGCATCAGCGCATCCTTGCTTTCAAAGTGCGCATAGAAGCCACCCACCGTAAGCCCGGCGGCACCCATCACCTCCCCCACGCTCGGCTCGGCCGGACCACGCTGAATCAGCGCTGCGCTTGCGGCCTTCAAGATACGTTCGCGGGTTTGAGCTTTTTTATCGTTCATCGTTGCCTCCGAATATTACGACTAAAATATTATTCTCATAATAAATTTTCGCAAGTCGTTGATGTGACCGTTGGTCAGAAGAGCCATTCTTTGAGAACAGAAAGCTGAAGACAGAGAAATAAGAGAATTGGCGAATGCCAGACAAACAAAAGGGCCATTCAATAATTGAATGACCCTATAAATCCCGCAGAGCGGGTAATCGTGGCGTCCCCTAGGGGACTCGAACCCCTGTTACCGCCGTGAAAGGGCGGTGTCCTAGGCCACTAGACGAAGGGGACG
>NZ_JBWKVA010000009.1:0-254285 GCF_059421425.1 Pseudomonas sp. GW821-FHT02H09 | reverse complement strand
ACGCTGGCCGTGCCCTTGTTTGCCGGCGCACTGACCGAGTTCAGCGTGAACAGGTGGCCGTCGTCGATGTCGGTGTCGTTGGCCAGCACGTTGAGGGTCAGGGTCTGGTTCTCTGTACCGGCAGCCGTATCGGCCACCGCCACCGGCGCATCGTTGGTGCCGGTGATGGTCACGTCCACGCTGCTGGTCGAGAGTGCCCCGTACTGATCCTGCATCTGGTAGTTGAGCGTTACGTGCTCGACCACGCCTTGCGCCAGGTGGTCGAAATCGCCCCCCGGGTTGAACACCAGCTGGTTGCCGACCACGCTGGCCGTACCCTTGTGCGCCGGCGCACTGACCGCGTTCAGCGTGAACAGGTGGCCGTCATCGATGTCGGTGTCATTGGCCAGCACGTTGAGGGTCAGCATCTGGTTCTCTGTACCGGCAGCCGTATCGGCCACCGCTACCGACGCATCGTTGGTGCCGGTGATCGTCACGTCCACCGTGGAACTCGAGAGTGCCCCGTACTGATCCTGCATCTGGTAGCTGAGCGTCACGTGCTCGACCACGCCTTGTGCCAGGTGGTCGAAATCGCTCCCCGGGTTGAACACCAGCTGGTTGCCAACCACGCTGGCCGTGCCCTTGTTCGCCGGCGCACTGACCGAGTTCAGCGTGAACACGTGGCCGTCATCGACATCGGTGTCGTTGGCCAGCACGTTGACGGACAGGGTCTGGTTTTCCGTGCCGGCGACCGCATCGGCCACCGCCACCGGGCCATCGTTGGTGCCGGTGATCGACCATGACACCGACTCGGGAGTCGTGGCGATGCCGTCGGTAACACCAAAGCTCACCGTCACCGTCATCGGCTCGCCCGCTGCGAGGTGTTGATAGGCAGCGTTTGTCGGGTCAAGCGTGAAAGAGTGCGTTGTCGCGTCATAGCTCACGCCGGCAGGCAGAGAGGCCGGGACATTAACGACAGTGAGTATCGTGCCATGATCGACATCTGAGGCGTGTGCTAGCGCGTTCAACGTGACGGCTTGCCCGTCCTCGGTGGCATTGCCGGTTACCGTGCCTGTCACCACCGGTGCGTCGTTGCGCCCCGCAAACTGCACCGTCGCAGTGGCCCAACTGAGCGTGCCGTTGCCGAGACGAATCGCATAAGTAAAGCTGTCCGCCAGGGACTCGCCAAGAGCAAGCGCCTGGAGTTGTGCCTTGAACGCAGTCGACAAGGCAGCGGTGTCGTAGCCGACCTTGCCATCCGACGTAATCCAGATCTTTGCACCATTGATACTGGTGTCAGAACTCGTCGCCTCAATTCTGCTTGTGTCTTGGACCAGGAGGTCGGCCGGAGCATAAACCTTGGTGTCAGTAGAAACACTGGTCGCGTTATCGAGTGACCAGAGTGTCTTCGCGTTGCCGCCGAGGTCATTGGACATGACATCCAGATACACGACTGCTAGCAGATCTTCAGTGATGGTCACGCTGCTCGTGCCAATAACACCAGTAGTGAAGGTGTCATCCTGGGCTTGCGGCGTGTTGGAAAACGAAGTGACGGTTCCGCCGCTGGTAGTTGTGGTGGTAGCCATGTCTTTCTCCCGAGAATGCCAGTTCTTTTAAGAATCGCTACGGACTGCTAACAGCCACAAAACGGACTCTTCCTTGCTGGAGCAAACCGGCGCAGTGTTCTGTCCATTCACGATGTCGTCATCCGATGTCTGTGAGGCGATTGGGGTGAAGTCCCGTTCTTGTACCGCTCAGGTTGTTCAGGAGCGGTGCGAGGCGGCTGCCAGACATCGTCGGCCAGCTGGACAGCCGACTGCCGGGATGGGCGTTGCCGGCAGAGGGGCGCCGGTATCGCGATGGTGGAGAGGTTCGCCGCGCTTGAGGAGCGGACCGCAGGACAGGTTGGGCAAACGTGGGGCCGAGTCTGCAGCTGCGCAGCGCATGGCACGCAATAAACTGAGAGCACCCATGTGGAAGGGACTCCTGAAATTATGGCTGGGTGGGGCCGTGTCTTGGGGTAGCACTGACTCAGGGAAACGGCCTTTCCTGGTATCAGTTTGATATTTTTTTTAGCTGTCGGGTCAGGCGTTGTAAAGGCGTTACCCAGAGGGAAAGGTACAATGCGCCAATATTCCGACAAGTGGGCACTATAGCGTCGGTATTCTGGCGATCTATTTTTGGCGAATGGGTCGGAAGGGCCATGGGCACTCAACACTGGCGCGGCTCGAATGAGCTGAAAACCCGGACGGCGGCGTAGGCTGGCTGAGGCTGTACCGGCGCTGGTTCTTCTGCCTGCTCTTGATGCTGGCCCTGGTCCGCCGACCGCCTGTTCCCGCTGCAGTTGCCCGGTGATGATCTGGCCTGGGTGGTGCTGGCCGAAGACGGCGCGCCCCTCTGGCGCTTTGCCGATGCCAAGGGTGTTTGGCGTTACCCGATCAAGCCAGAGGAAGTCTCGCCTTATGACCTGGAGGCGCTGCTGACCCAAGAGGACCGCTGACCAGCAGTTGCGAGGTCATTTGCAGGCTGCTGTCACGTCCCTGGGGCAATTGCTGGCCATTTTGCAAATGCACGACCACCGCGCCTTCGGCACCGGTGACCAGTTGATCCCCGACAAACAAGCGGTCCCCCTCGACCACGGCACGTCGGGTTCCATCCCCTTCACCACTTCCCCGCCCTATGTTGAAAAAGTGATTGAACTTTCCTTCAGACCGCCAAAGCCCCTGGAGCGTATAAATCAAGGGGGCCTTCGGTTTGAACAACGTGCTGGATTTAGCAGAGCGCATAAGTTTTTTTTTGACATAGGCTTTATGAGAAATTCTTCTTAGCTGCTCTCCAGGATGTTCTTAGCTCTCTGTTACAAACCTGAAACGGTTTGACCTATAAAGGTCGTCAATTATTTGGCGACCGATAAGTACCATCAGGATCAGGGACTATGGGCGTTTCGAACCCCCTCTGCAGCGCGATTTTATTGGCCATGGCTTGTTCACATCAGGCCCACGCCATGTCACTGACCGAAGCGATTCAGAGCACACTGGATAACCATCCGGAACTGCATGCCAGCGAGAACAATCGCCTGTCTGCCGATGAGGACGTGAAAGTTGCCAAAGGGGGCTTCTACCCTACCGTCGATTTGAATGCCGCTTACGGGCGCGGCTTCAGCGACAACAGCTCCACCCGCTCGTTGGGTAATCACAATACTGAAACCCTGACTTACACCCGGTCGGAACTGCGTCTGAGGCAAATGCTGTTCGATGGTTTCAACACCTCCAATGAAGTCGGGCGGACCAAATCAGTGGTCAACTCCCGGGCTTACTTTACTCGTGGCACTGCCGAAAGCCTGGCATTGCGCACCATCGAGGTGTACCTCGAAGTTCTCAAGCGCCGTGAACTGGTAACCCTGGCCAAGAACAACCTGCAGGCGCACTTGCGAGTCAACGATCAGATCGGCCTGCGTACCGAACGCGGTGTGAGCAGCAACGCTGACCGCGATCAGTCGAGCGCCCGTCGGGCACTGGCGCAAAACAACCTCGATACTGCAGAAGCCGACCTGGCCGATGCCAAGGCGAATTTCTTCAGCGCGGTCGGGCGCATGCCCGATGAGCTGGAAACCCTCCCCTCGATCAGAGGCGAAGTCCCCGCCACTCTGCCCGATGCGCGGAAAAGCATGCTGGAGAACAACCCGTACCTGAAATCCGCCCAGGCTGACATTCATGCCGCCGAGAGCCAGTACGAGGTTGCCAAGTCACCGTTCTATCCACGCTTCGATGCCGAAGCTGCAGTCGGTGCCAACGACAATATTCAAGGTGACAAGGGCCACGACAACGAATGGCGGGTCGGCGTGGTGATGAACTACAACCTGTTCAAAGGCGGCAGTGACAAAGCTCGCCTGCAATCGGACGCACACAAAATCAACCAGGCCATGGACATCCGCAACAATGCCTTGCGCATGCTCAACGAGAACATCACGCTGGCCTGGAACGCCATGGTCAACGCGAAGAAACAAATCCCGACCACCCGTGAATACGCCGAAACCACCACCCGTGTGCGGGCCGCCTATCAGGACCAGTTCGGCCTTGGCCAACGGACCCTGCTCGACCTGCTGGACAGCGAAAACGAGCTGTACAACGCTAACCGCCGCTATACCGAAGTGCGCTACACCGAAGAGTTCTCCATGTACCGCGTTCTGGCCAACATGGGCGAGTTGTTGAACAAAGAAAAAGTAGTGGTGCCTGCCGAAGCGATCGCACAAACAGAAGTGAGAAGCGAAGCCCGTTTGCCAGAAATGAGGTAGGTAAAGGAGAGCTCAATTTGACCAGCATGGAACCTGCAAACTCTGGTGTCGATCCGCGCCAGAGCTTTGATGACCCGCTGTTGGACGGATTATTGATCCTCTGCAAACTGCATGACTGCACTGTCAGCCGCGCCAGCCTGAGCGCCGGACTACCGCTGCCCCAGCAGCGCCTGAGCCTGGACTTGCTACCGCGTGCCGCAGCGCGGGCCAGCTTGCAGGCGCGTTTACTGCGCCGAGAGCTGGGGGCTATCTCGGCACTCAACCTGCCGGTGCTGCTGATTCTCAAACATGGCCGATGCGCGGTCTTGCGGCGTTGGGGCGACGACGGCAAGGTGCTGATCCTGCCGAGCGAAGCCGAGGGCGGTGAACAATGGGTCAGCCGTGAAGAACTGGCCGAAGACTACAGCGGCCAGGCGCTGTTCGCCCGGCCACGGCATGAACTCGAAGACTTGCGCACACCACTGGTGCCGAGGGTCGAAGCCTGGTTCCGTGACACCCTGAAGCTGTCGCGCTGGCTGTACAGCGATGCGATTCTGGCGAGTTTCCTGATCAACCTGCTGGGGTTGATGGTGCCGTTGTTCGTTATGCAGACCTATGATCGCGTGGTACCGAATCAGGCGACTTCGACGCTTTGGGTGCTGTCCATCGGGCTGCTGATCGGCACCGGTTTCGAACTGGTGCTACGGGTAGTCCGCGCCCACCTGCTGGACCAGGCCGGGAAGAAAACCGATATCATCCTTTCCGCCACCTTGTTCGAGCGCATCACCGGTATGTCGATGAAGGCGAAGCCAGCGACCATCGGCGGCTTTGCCCAGAGTATCCACGACTTTCAGGGCCTGCGGGATTTTCTCACCGCCGTGACCCTGACCAGCCTGATCGACCTGCCGTTCGCCGTGCTGATGCTGGTGGTGATCGGCTTGCTCGGCGGCTGGCTGGTGGTGATTCCATTGCTGGCCTTCCCCATCACAATTCTCGTCGCCATGCTGATTCAGCTACACCTGCGCGACACTGTGCAGAAAAGCCTGAGCCTGGGCGCCGAACGCCAGGCGCTGCTGATCGAAACCCTCGGTGGTCTGGAAACCCTCAAGGCTTGCAGCGCCGAAAGCGAACGCCAGCACAAATGGGAAAGCATCCACGGCGCACTGACCCGACTGGACAGCCATGCGCGTAACCTGTCGGCGCTGGCCACCAACGGTACATTGTTCATTCAGCAATTCTCCGGCATGGCGACCATCGTCGCCGGGGTCTACAGCATCATCGCCAGCAACCTCAGCGTCGGCGCCCTGGTGGCGACCTACATGCTCGGCAGTCGGGTACTGGCTCCGCTGGGGCAAATCGCCGGGCTGATCACCCGCTATCAGCAAGCCCAACTGACCATGCGCAGCACCGACACGCTGATGTCGCTGCCGCAAGAGCGCGACACCAAACAGCGGCCGCTGGAGCGCACTCAATTGCAGGGTGGGCTGGATGTCAGCCAGGTGACCTTCCGCTACAAAGGGCAAAACACACCGGCCCTGGCCAATATCAGTTTCAGCATGAAACCCGGTGAACGAATCGGCATCATCGGCCGCAGCGGCTCGGGCAAAAGTACCCTGGTGCGGTTGGCAATGGGCTTTTATGCACCGGAAGAAGGTCAACTGTTGCTCGATGGTCTCGACCTGCGGCAACTGGATGTCGCCGACCTGCGCCAGCAAATTGGTTATGTCGCTCACGACCTGCCGCTGCTGGCCGGCAGCCTGCGGGACAACCTGACCCTCGGCGCCCGCTATATCAGCGACTCGCGGATGCTCGAAGTGGCCGAACTGACCGGTGTCACCGACCTCGCCCGTCAACACCCTCAAGGCTTCGATCGCCCCGTCGGTGAACGCGGCCAGTTGCTGTCCGGCGGCCAGCGTCAGATGGTGCTGCTGGCCCGAGCGTTGTTGCTTGACCCGCCGATCATGTTGCTCGACGAACCCACCAGCGCCATGGACAACAGCAGCGAAGATGTTCTGCGCCAACGCCTGCACAAGTGGGTTCAGGGCAAGACCTTGCTGCTGGTCACCCACCGCACCTCGATGCTCAGTCTGGTGGATCGGCTGGTGGTGCTGGACCACGGCCGGATCGTCGCGGACGGTCCGAAAGAAGCGGTCATCGATGCACTGCGCAAGGGCCATGTCGGCTCTGCGGCTGTCTAGGGTCTGTTGAGGTTTGGTGACGACCGCGACGGGAGCCCACTTGCGCGAGGCTGCATTGCGGGATTTGCCAAGGGAACAACCATTAGCGGCATCCCGTGCCTTGCCTCGCACAAGTTGGCACAGCAACGCGGTTCGCCACCAAACGTCAACAGACCCCAGGAGTCGCCCATGTCTGCTTCACAAGGTTCACGCGGCTATTTCGACAGCTTCAGCAAAAGCGCAGAAAGCGAATTCATGCCCGACATCTGCGGAGCATCGCTGCAGGATTCGCCGCGCCGGTCGCGGATGACGGTGTGGATCGCCGCGGCGCTGATCATCACCGCGCTGATCTGGGCCAGGTTCGCCGTGCTGCAAGAAGTCACGATAGGTGAAGGCAAGGCCATACCGTCGAGCAAGGTTCAGGTGATCCAGAACCTGGAGGGCGGCATCGTCACCGAGATCTTCGTGCGTGAAGGGCAAATAGTGAACAAGGGCGATACCCTGCTGCGCCTTGATGACACACGGTTTCTGTCCAACAAGGGCGAGAGCGAAGCGGAACGCTTTGCCTTGATCGCAAAGGTCGAGCGGCTGTCTGCCGAAGCCGAGGGTCGGCCTTTCAAGCTCTCCGACGAGGTCATCGCCAAAGCCCCACAAGTGGCTGAAGACGAGCGCTCGCTGTTCGAACAACGGCAACGCCGCCTGGCCAGCGAGCAACGCACACTGACGGAACAACTTCGGCAAAAAACCCAGGAGTTGGCGGAGTTTCGTTCCAAACAGGGCCAGTTCAGTTCCAGCCTGGGTTTGCTGCAACAGGAAATGAACATGTCGGTGCCGCTGGTGGGGACCGGTGCGGTTTCGCCGGTGGAAATCCTTCGACTCAAACGCAGTGCGGTGGAGATTCGCGGCTCGTTGGACTCCACCACCCTGGCCATCCCACGGGCTGAATCGGCAATCAACGAGATCAAGAGCAAGCTCGATGAATCGGTGCAAGGCTTCCGGTCGGACGCCGCCAAGGAGCTCAACGAAAAACGCACCGACCTGTCGAAAATCACCGCGTCGAGCATCGCTATCGACGACCGGGTAACCCGCACCACCGTGGTCTCGCCGGTGCACGGTGTGATCAAGCAATTGAAGGTCAACACCATCGGCGGCGTGGTCCAGCCGGGCAGCGACATGGTGGAGATCGTGCCGCTGGAAGACAACCTGCTGATTGAAGCCAAGGTCCGTCCGCAGGATGTGGCATTCCTTCATCCCGGGCAGAAAGCCATGGTCAAGTTCAGCGCCTATGACTACACCATCTACGGGGGTTTAAGCGCCAAACTGGAACTGATCGGCGCCGACACCATCACCGACGACAAGGGCAACAGCTTCTACCTGATCCAGGTGCGCACCGACAAAAACCATCTGGGCGGCGAAGTCAAACCGCTGCTGATCATCCCCGGCATGGTCGCCACCGCGGACATCATCACCGGCGAGAAAAGCGTGCTGGATTACTTGCTTAAACCAGTGCTCAAAGCCCGGACCGAGGCGATGCGCGAACGCTAAACCCACGTGATCGTTCGTTGATCGTTCCCACGCTCTGCGTGGGAACAATCTCTTTAGCCCTTACTTTCACCATGATTACGCCGAAAAGTCTCCTCCCCCATCGCCTTAATCTGCCCATCGATCAACGCTTCAAACGGTCGCAGCAACGGCTCGAACGAGGTCGGGGCTTCAAGGGTCTGCAATGCCTGGACAATCGCTTCCAGCGTCGACAACGCCCCCGGCCCCGGAGCCTTGCGCAAACGGTAACGGGAGACCGAACCCTCGGCCAGCGTCACGCGGGGCAGCGCCGCCAGCAACGGATTGAGGTGCAGTAACTTGCGTGCCTTGCGCCAGGTACCGTCCGGCACCACTAGCAGCAATGGTTGATCCGACCCAGCGTAGGCTTGCAACGGTTGCGCATCATCCGCCGGAAACAGCAGTCGCGCTTGATAGCCGGGTGGATTCAACAACGCGGGCAAATCCTCGAACACCTCCCCCACGATCAACTCGGCATTGTTCAAGCCCAGCGCCGCCAGCCGTGCGGTGTTCAGCGCATGGTTCACCTCGCTGGGATGCTGCAATAGCAGCACTCGGGTGCGACTGTCCATTTGCGGGATCAGCGGGCACAGGCAGTGGGTTTCAGGGCGCAGGCAACGGGCGCATTGGCTTCTGGACATGAGGTTCTCCCGATCAGGCCTGGTTGAGCTGGGCTTTGAGCAAGTCGCGGAAGGTCTGGATCAGCGGTTCGCGGCTGCGACCACGGCGCACGATCATCGAGAACGGTGCCTGATAGCCAAAGGTCGCCGGCAGCAGCACGCGCAAATCCCCCTTGTCGGCCCATGCCTGAGCGTAATGCTCCGGCAGATAACCGATATAGGCACCCGATAGCACCAGAATCAGTTGCGCCTCCATACTTTCCACCGTCGCCGCACTGTGCTTGAAGCCGTGGCGAGCCAGTTCGGCCTGGCTCCAGTAGCCGCGACCGACCATGCGTTGCTGGGTGATGACTTGCTCCGGGATACGTCGCTCGGTGAACAATGGATGGCGATTGCTGCAATACAGCCAGTGCTGCTCGCGGTACAGCGGCATATAGACCAGCCCGCTCATGCGAGTCGAGAACGCACCGATAGCCAGGTCCAGACGATTGTCCTGAACCCCGAGCTGCAGCTCATAGGGACTCATGACCGATAAGTGCAAATGCACCGCCGGGTGTTCCTGGCTGTAGGCACCGATGGCTTCGGCGAACGGCAGGGCCTTGTCGCTGACGGTCGAGTCGATCACCCCCAGGTTAAGGGTGCCACGCAATTCGCCCTTGAGCGCTGCGGCGTATTGCTCGAATCCTTCCAGTTCGCCGAGCAGGCGCAGGGTTTCCTGATGGAACAATTCACCTTTGCTGGTCAGGCTGAAACCACCCCGGCCGCGATGGCAAAGCACCAGGCCCAACGCCGCTTCGAGCTGGCTCATGTAAGTGCTGATGGCCGACGTCGACAGGTTGAGCTCCTGCTGAGCATTGGCAAACCCCTGATGCCGCACCACGCTGACGAAGATGCGCAATAGTTTCAGGTCGGGTAAAGCGTTGGCCATGGGGGCTCCACCTGGAAAATGTGTTCAAAGCTCGTTCCCACGCTCCGCGTGGGAATGCAGCCAGTGACGCTTTGCGTCAGATCCACAGAGCTGGACGCGGAGCGTCCGGGGAGGCATTCCCACGCGGAGCGTGGGAACGATCAAGTCTAATCCCCTACCAACCATTAGTTTAGAAAAATCTGAACTAAGTATTTGCCAGTAGCGATTCTTCCCGTTCACTACATTTCTGCACAATCGCCTCCTGACAAATAAAACAACGATGAGGCTTATCCCGTGGACAAAATTTTTCACCAACCACTGGGCGGCAACGAAATGCCGCGCTTCGCCGGCATCGCCACCATGATGCGACTTCCCCACTTGCAATCACCGGCAGGGCTCGATGCTGCTTTTGTCGGCGTCCCACTGGACATCGGCACCTCGCTGCGCGCCGGCACCCGCTTCGGCCCACGTGAAATCCGCGCTGAATCGGTGATGATCCGCCCGTACAACATGGCCACCGGTGCCGCGCCGTTCGACTCGCTGTCGGTTGCCGACATCGGTGACGTGGCGATCAACACCTTCAACCTGCTGGACGCCGTGCGCATCATCGAAGAAGCCTACGACGATATCCTCAGCCACAACGTTATCCCGCTGACCCTGGGTGGCGACCACACCATCACCCTGCCGATCCTGCGTGCGATTCACAAGAAGCATGGCAAAGTCGGTCTGGTGCATATCGATGCCCACGCCGATGTGAACGATCACATGTTCGGCGAGAAGATCGCCCATGGCACCACCTTCCGTCGCGCCGTGGAAGAAGGCCTTCTGGACTGCGACCGCGTGGTGCAGATTGGTCTGCGGGCTCAGGGCTACACCGCTGAAGATTTCAACTGGAGCCGTAAACAGGGCTTCCGTGTGGTTCAGGCCGAAGAATGCTGGCACCACTCGCTGGCGCCACTGATGGCTGAAGTTCGCGAGAAAGTCGGCGGCGGTCCGGTGTACCTGAGCTTCGACATCGACGGCATCGACCCGGCCTGGGCACCTGGTACCGGCACCCCGGAAATCGGCGGTCTGACCACCATCCAGGCGATCGAGATCATTCGTGGTTGCCAAGGGCTCGACCTGATCGGCTGCGACCTGGTAGAAGTCTCGCCGCCTTACGACACCACCGGCAACACCTCGCTGCTGGGCGCCAACCTGCTGTACGAAATGCTCTGCGTACTGCCAGGTGTGACCCACCGCTGAGGAATGACCATGAGCGAACGTGATCAGGTGTTGGAAGCCGCCGCAGAACTGGTGTCGGCCTTTGCCCGCAACGATCGCGAAGCCTACTTCGGCGCGTTTAGCGCCGATGCCAGCTTCGTTTTCTACACCCTCGAAACGCCATTGCTGTCGCGCGATGCTTACCAGGCCTTGTGGGACAACTGGCGCCGCGAGGATGGCTTCGAGGTGCTTTCGTGCACCTCGAGCAACGCCTTCGTCAGCCTGCAGGGTGATGTGGCGATTTTTATTCATGACGTCGCCACCGAGCTGCGCATGCAAGGGGAGCAACTTTTTAGCCAGGAACGCGAAACCATTCTTTTTAAAAAACAGGGGTTTCGCAAAGAAGAACAAGGCCGTTGGCTGGCCTGCCACGAACATTTGTCCGCAATGCCGGAAAGACTGCCCTCCCCTTAGCCAACACAGGTGACGCTCACGCACGATGAGCGCGCCTTGATGATCGGAGCAGATCATGAATAACAACAACAAAGAACAAAGCATCAACACTATTGAAACCTTCGGGGTCGAACAGATCCCGGACCATGAGCGTACCGCCAGGCCCATCGATCTTTTTCGAATGATCTTCGGTGGCTCCAACACCTTTGCTACTGCGGTGCTCGGGAGTTTCCCGGTGCTGTTCGGCCTGTCCTTTCAGGCCGGCGTCTGGGCTATTGTGCTGGGCGTACTGTTCGGCGCGATTATCCTCGCGCCGATGGGCCTGTTCGGTCCGATCAACGGCACCAACAACGCGGTGTCCTCCGGTGCGCACTTCGGCGTGCACGGTCGGGTCGTCGGCTCATTCCTGTCGTTGTTGACCGCCATCGCCTTCTTCTCGCTCTCGGTGTGGAGCTCGGGTGATGCATTGATCGGCGGCGCCAAGCGCTTGATCGGCGTTCCGGAAAACGACCTGACCCTGGCCCTGGCCTACGGTCTGTTCGCGATTCTGGTACTGACCGTGTGTATCTACGGTTTCCGCTTCCTGTTGTGGGTCAACAAGATCGCAGTGTGGAGCGCCAGCCTGCTGTTCCTGCTGGGGATCTTCGCCTTCGCAGGGCCTTTCGACATTAACTTTGCCGGTAGCGTCAGCCTCGGCCAGCCAGGTTTCTGGGCAGCCTTTATCGGTGCCGCGCTGGTGGCCATGAGCAACCCGATTTCCTTCGGCGCGTTCCTCGGCGACTGGTCCCGCTACATCCCGCGGGACACCCCGAAAGGCCGGATCATGGCGGCGGTGATCATCTCGCAGATCGCCACGCTGATTCCGTTCATGTTCGGCCTCGCCACCGCGACCATCGTTGCCATCAAGGCACCGGATTACATTGCGGCGAACAATTATGTCGGCGGCCTGCTGGCGGTTTCACCGAGCTGGTTCTTCCTGCCGGTGTGCCTGATCGCGGTGATCGGCGGCATGTCCACCGGCACCACCTCGCTGTATGGCACCGGGCTGGACATGTCCAGCGTGTTCCCACGGGTGTTGTCGCGAGTCAAGGCGACCTTGTTGATTGGCGTGCTGTCGATTGCCTTCATCTTCATCGGACGCTTTGCGGCAAACCTGGTGCAGAGCGTGTCGACCTTCGCCGTACTGATCATCACCTGCACCACCCCGTGGATGGTGATCATGATCATCGGTCTGCTGGTGCGTCGTGGCTTCTACTGCCCGGATGACCTGCAAGTCTTCACCCGTGGCGAACAGGGCGGTCGCTACTGGTTCCAGCACGGCTGGAACTGGCGTGGTCTGGGTGCCTGGATTCCTAGCGCAATGGTCGGTCTGTGCTTCGTCAATCTGCCGGGGCAGTTCGTCGGCCCGCTGGGCAATCTGGCTGGCGGCATCGATATCAGCCTGCCGGTGACCCTGGGTCTGGCATCGCTGGTGTACCTGACGCTGTTGAGCCTGTTCCCGGAGCCGACACTGGTTTTCGGACCGAACGATCCACGCAACAAGCACACGGATTCGCGCGCCAAATCTGAACTAAGACAAGCAGCCTGATTAAGCCCCCCTACCTGCAGGAGCGAGGCTCGCCCGCGATGAAAGATAACGCGGTTGGCATGCAGTACCGCGCCTATCTTTTCGCGGGCAAGAGCTAGGCGCCCCCCCCTGCTCCTGCAGAGCTCGATTACGTTCCACATAAAAAAGACAATCGGAGACACGCTGTAATGGCTTTGGATTTATTTGTTGTTCTCATTTATGCCGCCGGTATGCTGGTGCTCGGTTATTACGGCATGCGCAAGGCCAAGACCCACGAAGACTACCTGGTGGCCGGTCGTAATCTCGGCCCGACGCTGTACATGGGCACCATGGCCGCTACCGTACTCGGCGGCGCGTCGACGGTCGGTACCGTGCGTCTGGGCTATGTCCACGGGATCTCCGGCTTCTGGCTCTGCGCCGCACTGGGCTGTGGCATCATTGCGTTGAACCTGTTCCTGGCCAAACCGCTGCTCAAGCTGCGGATCTTCACCGTCACCCAAGTGCTGGAAAAACGCTACAACCCGATGGCCCGTCAGGCTAGCGCAGTGATCATGCTGGCGTACGCGCTGATGATCGGCGTGACCTCGATCCTCGCCATCGGTACCGTGCTGCAAGTGCTGTTCGGTTTGCCGTTCTGGATCTCGGTAATGCTCGGCGGTGGCGTGGTCGTGGTCTATTCGACCATCGGTGGCATGTGGTCGCTGACCCTGACCGATATCGTCCAGTTCGTGATCAAGACTGTCGGTCTGATGTTTGTCCTGCTGCCAATCTGCCTGTACCGCGTCGGCGGTTGGGATGAGCTGGTCACCAAGTTGCCAGCGTCCAGTTTCAGCTTCAGCACCATCGGCTGGGACACGATCATCACCTACTTCCTGATCTACTTCTTCGGGATCCTGATCGGCCAAGACATCTGGCAGCGAGTGTTCACCGCCAAAAATGAAAAAGTCGCGCAATACGCGGGCACCTTCGCCGGTTTCTACTGCATCGCCTACGGCCTGGCCTGCGCCCTGATCGGCATGGCCGCTCACGTGCTGCTGCCAGATCTGGACAACGTTAATAATGCCTTCGCAGCGATCGTTAAAGCGTCCTTGCCGGACGGTCTGCGCGGTCTGGTGATCGCCGCAGCGCTGGCGGCCATGATGTCCACCGCCAGTGCCGGACTGCTGGCCGCCTCCACCACCCTGACCGAAGACCTGCTGCCGAGACTGCGCGGCGGCAAACAGTCGAGCCTGAGCATCAACCGTCTGTTCACCCTGCTGACCGGTATCGCGGTGCTGGGTATTGCCTTGGTGGTCAACGACGTGATCAGCGCCCTGACCCTGGCCTACAACCTGTTGGTGGGCGGCATGTTGATCCCGCTGATGGGTGCCATTTTCTGGAAACGTGCGACCACCGCCGGGGCAATCGCCAGCATGGCTCTGGGCTTTGTCACTGCACTGGCGTTCATGGTCAAGGACGGTCTGGATGCCAACACGCCGATCTACTACAGCCTGGTGGTAGGTTTGATCAGCTTCGTATTGGTCAGCCTGCTGTCCCCTCGCCCGGTGGCAGTGGCCAACGCGATCTAATCTGAGCGTAACAACGGTTTACCTTTTTCTTCGATGGGTACGGCGTCGGTTGCCGTACCCTTTTTTTCGCCTGAAGTTTTTCCCCCCTGAGGAGCCCCCAATGAAAATCGTCAGCCGCGATCAATGGTTCGAAGTCAAAACCCTGAGCGACGGTGTGCGCCTGATTCACGAGCCGTATATCCGCCCCTTCTACCGCTGCAACCTGTGGCATATCCAGGGCCGCGACAAAGACCTGCTGGTGGACAGCGGATCCGGGCTGGTCAGCCTGCGCGAGCAATTGCCCTGGCTCACCGAACGACCGCTGCTGGCAGTGGCCAGTCATTGCCATTTCGACCACATTGCCGGCCATCACGAATTCCCCGAGCGCCTGGTCCACCCGGCTGAAGCGCAAATCCTCGCCGAGCCCAATGGTGACAACACCCTGGCCACCGCCTTCGTCGGCGACGACATGTTTGAAGCCCATCCGGATTGCCCGTTGTGCTACGCCGAATACCGGGTCAGGGCTGCGCCCGCCACCCGTCTGATCGAAGAAGGCGACGTGCTCGACCTCGGTAATCGCACACTGCAAGTGCTGCACACTCCCGGCCATTCACCGGGTGGTATCAGCCTCTGGGAGGCGGCCACCGGCACGCTGTTCAGCGGCGACATCATCTATGACGGTCCGTTGATCGAAAACGCCTACCACTCCAATCTCGAGGACTACGCGAAAAGCCTTCAGCGACTGCGCGAACTGCCGATCCGCACCGTGCATGGCGGGCATTTCGCGAGTTTTTCCGGAGAGCGCTTGCGCACACTGATAGATGAGTGGAACCGTCAGCATCAGTAATGTGTGCTGTACTGGCAGTTAGCGACTGCCGTTTTTGCAGGAGGACGGTACAAGGATCGCTAGCGTCATTCGTGACAGCTATCGCGTAACCCTTGGACGGGCCAAAAAACAACGACAACCTCCCCTTGCCAGAGGTGTGTATGAACGGCACTGAAACACAATCAATCATCTGCCGCCCCATCGAAGAACCGCCGTTCCTGAAATCGCCGCCCCCTCCCGCGGGTTCACTCCTGAAAAAACGCTGCCGATCATTCCTTCACGCCTGACCAGCAGCATCTGAGCCGCGCGAGGAATGACCATGAAAAGAGCAGCCGTTCGTAATGCCGTGCATCGCTTCATCAGTCGTCTGCTGGATGGCAACGAGGATTTCGATGACGGCGTGAGCCTGGAGCAGTTGGGATTGGACAAACAGGATATCGAGGACCTTATCTTCCGCCTGGAGGACGAGTTTGAGCTGAGTGCGTTTACCAGCGAGGAAGATCAGCTCCTCAAGAGCGCGACCACGGCCAATGACTTGTGCCGGTTTCTGCTGGAGATTTCCCGGCACTAATGTCCGCGTTGCTGGCAACGCCGGGTTGGTATAAAGGCTCGGGGCGTGAAGCGGTCATAAAATCAGGCGGTGGGATTCGTCAGCGCGACGGCGTGAAACAGACGCAGCGCTACAAACCTGAATGGAAGACCATCAAGCCGCGCTTTTAAAAAATGAGGTTTTTGGCCTGGTTCCCGTTGATCAGTCAGCAGGAAGCCGGGCCTTTTTTTCGCATGATGCAAGGGTTCCTGCGCAGTGCGCAGGATGGCTCAGCCATCGATCATTTACCTGCGCTGCTGGCGCCGACGCTGCTCGTCGTCAGTGCGCACTGGCACGGGTTGCAGAGGCGGTTCAATCAGGCCGAGAGCAACACCGAGGTCGTGGAGCCAGTTTTGTAGTTTCTCTTTCATGGTGCCCCCTTCAGGGTAGTGCTGAGCGACCGGGATTCTGTAGCCGCTTCATACAGATAATAGTCCGAAGTCCTACGCAATGCTCGCCCGGTATGACAATGAACTGTTACAGAATTAGTTCGAATGTGCTGGGAAACACTCAGGCGCTGGCCCGGGTTTCCAGCGCCTGAACCGGTCTGGCCGCCTGTTGCAGCTCAATCCAGGCATTGAGGTTGGCGCCAACCATGCCCTTGCGCCACATCAGCCAGGTGGTGGCGCTGGCGAACGGCTCGGCCAGCGGGTGCACCGCCACGCTTTCTCGCCCCGGCAGGCTGGCAAGCATCGATTCCGACATCAACGCCACACCGGAACCGGCAATCACACAGGCCAGCATCCCTTGATACGACTCGATCTCCATCGCCCGGCCCATGGCCGCGTGATCATTGGCAAACCACGCCTCCAGACGCATCCGGTAAGAACAGCCCTGACGAAAGGTAAACACCGAACGCCCTTGCACATCCAGGGCACTGCGTACCGGCGGATGATCAGCCTCGCTGATCAGCACCAGTTTTTCCTCGCACAGCGGTACACCGTCGAGCCCGGCCAGCTCCAGCGGGCCGTCCACCAGTGCCGCATCGAGCCGACCGGCAAGCAAGCCCTCCAGCAGCTCACCGCTGGGAGCGGATTGCACCTGCAGGTTCACCGCCGGGTAGGTGCGGTGATAACGCGCCAGCAACGCCGGAAGATGAATCGCAGCCGTGCTGTACATGGTGCCCAGCACGAAGTCACCGGCCGGTTGACCACCCTGCACCGCCGCATGGGCTTCGTCGTGCAAGGCAAACAGCCGCGCGGTGTAGTCCAGCAAGACTTTACCCGCAGGTGAAAGCTGCAAGCGCTGACGCTCACGCAAAAACAGTTCGACGCCCAGTTGTTCCTCCAACTGCTTGAGCCGGGTCGACAGATTGGACGGCACCCGATGCAGCCGATCGGCCGCCCGGGTAATGGAACCTTCCTCTGCAACAGCCTGGAAAATGCGTAATTGGCTGAACTCCACACCTTTCTCCAAAAATGAACAAGTTACTCACTATTATTCATTTTTAAAGAAAGTCAATCAGTCTTAGCCTGACGGTCATTGCTCCTTTGCAGGAATCCAGACCATGTCACCTCTGATTCGCTTACTGGCCAGTTTTATCGCCCTGATGATGGCCATGGGAATTGGCCGCTTCGCCCTGACCCCGCAGTTGCCGCACTTGATCAGCGAAAGTCAGATCGATCTGACCGCCGCCGGGCTTATCGCTGCGGCCAACTACCTTGGTTACTTCATCGGCGCAGTGGACGCGATGTTCGCCCGCCGCCCTGAGCAGGTTCGTCGCCGTTTGCTCGGCGGTCTGTGGTTGTGCGTACTGCTGACACTGGCTTCGTTCTGGGCCACGGGTTTCTGGTCGCATCTGCTGCTGCGCTTCGGCACCGGCGTGGCCAGCGCCTGGGTGCTGGTGATGATTACTGCGCTGAGTCAGCCGCTGGCCGTCTCAGCCGGGCGTCCACGACTCGGGGCATTGGTATTTGCCGGACCAGGGTTGGGGATTTTTCTTACGGGATTGTTGGCACTGGGCTCGAACCTGATGGGGCAAAGTTCGGCCACGCTGTGGCTGGTGTATGCCGGTGTAGCGTTGCTGATGCTGCTGGTGATTCTGCCGATCCTGCCGCAACCGGCAGCCAGCATGACCGCGGCGCCCACAACCGTGGCCTCGGGCAACGCCGCAATTCCCCGGCTGGGTTTGATCTACGCCTTATACGGTCTGGGCTACATCATTCCCGCGACGTTCCTTTCGCAAATGGCCAGCGCGCACTTTCACGGGCAATGGCAGGCCGACCTGTTCTGGCCGTGCTTCGGCCTGGCCGCGGCCATTGGCGTGGTGTTGGTCAGTTTGCGTCGATACAACCCGAATACCACCCGGCATTGGTTGATTGCGACCTTATGGCTGCAAGCCGCCGGGGTGTTCGCTTGCCTGCTGGGCAACGGTCTTGGGCTGGCATTGGGGGTGATCCTGTGCGGCACGCCGTTTTTGGCCTGCATGCAACTGGTGATGCAACGCTCACGGGAACTGGCCCCCCACAACACCCAACGCAACGCCGGGCTGCTGACGGCCTGTTTCGCCGTGGGTCAGCTCAGCGGGCCGTTGCTGGCAGCGCTGAGCAGCCATTTCAGTGGAGGATTGCAACCAGGGTTGATGATTGCCGGTACCGGGTTGCTGCTGGGTGGTGGGCTATTGTTGCGTCCGGTCATTGCCCGAGAGCTTTGCGCAAACGACGCCGCATCCACTGTTCTGCGCTGACAAAGGTGATGCCGAGCAACACCAGCACGGCACCGACCACGAAGTTGAAACTCAGCGGCTCACCCAGCAGCAGCACGCCGAACGTGACGCCGAACAACGGCGTCATGAAGGAGAACACCGCCAGATTCGCCGCCAGGTAGCGACGCAACAGCCAGAACCAGGTCAGGTAACTGAAGAACGACACCACCAGGCCCTGGAACAGCACACTTGCCACAGCCACCGTGGTCAGGCTGACATGGCTGATCTGCCCGCTCAGGGCGGCAATCACCAGCAGACCGACGAAGCCTACGATCAGTTGGTAAAACAGCGTCAGGGTCGCTGGCGCCTCTGACAAACGTGAAGCACGCACCACTACTGTGGTCGCGCCCCAAGCCGCCCCGGCCAATACGCCCATCGCGTCCCCCAACAGCATCCGTTTATCAAGG
The DNA here is from genome assembly GCF_059421425.1 of Pseudomonas sp. GW821-FHT02H09. Classification (NCBI taxonomy): domain Bacteria; kingdom Pseudomonadati; phylum Pseudomonadota; class Gammaproteobacteria; order Pseudomonadales; family Pseudomonadaceae; genus Pseudomonas; species Pseudomonas sp. GW821-FHT02H09. Next base: position 235,473 of record NZ_JBWKVA010000009.1, on the reverse strand, counting down.
TTGTCCAACGACAAACCGCCGGCAAACGCGAATCCAATGCCGACAAACGCAAGGAGAATCCCCAGCCATTGCAACCGCCGCAGTCGCTCACTCGGCAACAGCCAGTGCACACCCAACGCGGTGAAGATGGGGGCGGTGTAGAGGAACACCGACATATGCGCCGCGGTAGTCAGCTTCAGGCCTTCGGCAATGAACAGAAACTCGAGGCCAAACAGACCGCCAGCGAGCAGACCGCCGCGCCAGGTGCTGCCGACCTGTTCCCAACCGCCTTTCCAGAAGATCAGCAATGCGACCAATACCGCGGAGATTCCAGAGCGTCCGGCCGCTTGCATGACCGGTGCGATGTCCGCTGCCGCCCATTTGATCATGACCTGCTGCACGCCCCAGATCAGGCACAGACCCAGCATCACTTGCAGGGCAAAACCATCGGCGCTGCGCCGTGTGGCGATCACCGCAAAACCTCGAAGACAAACAAAAACATGGCAGTTACTCGACAGAAACAACAAAACCCCGGAGCGAGTCCGGGGCGAAGAATTATGTGCTGTCGATTATAGGGGCCTGTCGACGTTTAGTGACGAACCGCGTTGCTGTGCCAACTTGCGCGAAGCAAGGCGCCTCAGCGAGAAACCGCTGTGGCCTGTGCTGCTCGCAGCGGTGCCTGCTCGCGCCGCGCCAGGACATAGAACAGCAAACCGCCGAGCAAGCAGCCCGTGAACCAGGCGAAATTAGCCATCGGCAGCAAGACCGGGGTAAAGGTGATGGCAATGCCCGCGACGGTGGCCGGCACCAGTGCCTTGACGGCGGTCCAGTTCACCCCGCCGTTGTAGTAATAACGTCCGTTGGGACTGTCATCGAACAACGCGTCGACCTCGATCTGCTGTTTTTTGATCAGGTAGTAATCCACCAGCAAAATCCCGAACAACGGCCCGATGAACGCCGCCAGCACATCCAGGGTGTAGTGGATCACTTGCGGATTGTTGAACAGGTTCCACGGCGTGATGAAGATCGAGGCCACGGCAGCAATCATGCCGCCGACCCGCCAACTGATCTTGCTCGGTGCGATGTTGGCGAAATCGAAGGCTGGCGAGACGAAGTTAGCGACGATGTTGATGCCAACGGTCGCGGTGACAAAGGCAAAAGCGCCCAGCAAAACTGCCACGTTATTGTCGATTCGCGCCACGGTGGCGATCGGGTCGTGGAGCATCTCGCCGAACACTGGCAGGGTCCCGGACACAATCACCACGGTCACCAGGGAGAACGCCAGGAAATTCACCGGCAGGCCCCAGAAATTGCCGCGCCGCACGTCCCGCATACTGCGGCAGTAGCGGCTGAAATCGCCGAAGTTCAGGGTTGGCCCGGAGAAATACGACACCACCAGCGCCGTCGCCACGATCACCTGGCCGAAAGCTTGCCAGCCGGACAGCGACTTTTCCGCCAGGGTGAAGCTGATGTTGCTCCAGCCAGCCTTCCAGACAATCCAGCCGGCCAGCATGAACATGACGCCGTAGACCACCGGCCCGGCCCAGTCGATAAAACGCCGGATCGACTCCATACCGGTCCAGAACACCAGCGCCTGAACGAACCACAGACTCAGGAATCCGAACCAGCCAAGGTAGGACAACCCGGCAAAATGCGGCTCAGCAAAAGCCGCCATCGCGGGGAAAAACCGCAGCACCACAATGATCAGTGCGCTGGAGGCCAGGTAGGTCTGAATCCCGTACCAGGCCACCGCGATCAAGCCGCGAATCACCGCCGGAATATTCGCCCCGAACACACCAAAGGCCAAGCGACAAATCACCGGATATGGCACCGCTGCCTGCTGGCTCGGTCTGGCCACCAGATTGGCAATCAGTTGCACGATGCAGATCCCGACCAGCAAGGCGATCAATACCTGCCAGCTGGCCAGCCCCAGGGCAAACAGGCTGGCGGCGAACACATAGCCGCCGACGCTGTGCACATCGCTCATCCAGAAGGCAAAGATGTTGTACCAGTTCCATTTCTGCGGCAGCGGCCCCAGGTCCTGGTTATACAGGCGGGGGCTATAGCCGTTGGGTAGTTGCTCGGTCATCGCGTGACTCCTCGAAAGTACAGGCTCAGCCCTCGCGATTGACCTTTCAATCACACTGCGTACGGGAGCTGGCACAGTTTGTATACGAGTCGGTACGCAGAATGCGTGCCATACCGTTAAAACCTGTGGCTTATATGGCTGCAAGGCAGGTGTTTAAACGGCTGACCGGCAATTGATTCAGGGGATCGACAGCAAACACTTCGCCGGCTAAATGCCCATAGACAGTGCGCAAGCGCCTGTTAACAGTGCATGAAAGGCTTGAGATGGGGGAAGGGAGATAGACAGTAGAACTGTATACAACAGATAAGGGAAAGTATTGAGCGCTTCGGGTAAGCACCCGTTAAGCCGATAGCAGGACACAAGACCTGTGGCGAGGGGGGCAGCCCCCTCGCCACAGGTTATGCACAGTCCATGGGAGCGGGCTTACCGGCCCTCGGGATCAGCTCAGCTCGATACGGTCGGCATGAATCACGATCTGTCCGTTCTTGTAGAGCGCACCAATGGCCTTTTTGAAGTTGCCCTTGCTCACGCCAAACAAGCCACTGATCACCGCCGGGTCGCTCTTGTCGCTGACCGGCAAGGTACCGTTGTTTTCGCGCAGCTTGGCAAGGATCTTCGAGTTCAGACTGCTGGACGCTTCTTCACCCACCGGCTGCAGGCTCAGGCTGATCTTGCCGTCGGCGCGGATTTCTTTGATGAAGCCTTTCTCCTCCTTGCCGGCGCGCATGAACTTGAATACTTCGTTCTTGTGGATCAGGCCCCAGTGCTTGTTATTGATAATGGCTTTGAAACCCATATCGGTCGCTTCGGCCACCAGCAAATTAACTTCCTGACCGACCTGGTAGTTAGCCGGGGTTTTGTCCAGGTAGCGGTCAAGGCGCGCGGTGGCGGTAATACGGCGGGTGTGTTTGTCGAGGTAGACATGCACCACGCAATATTCGCCGGCCGTCATCTGGCGTTTTTCTTCGGAATACGGCAACAGCAGGTCTTTGGGCAGACCCCAATCGAGGAAAACCCCGATACTGTTCACTTCAACGACTTTCAGACTGGCAAAATCGCCGACCTGAACTTTCGGCTTTTCAGTAGTTGCGATGAGTTTGTCATCGCTGTCCAGATAAATAAAAACGTTGAGCCAGTCTTCATCTTCACTGGGAATATCTTTGGGAATATAACGATTGGGCAACAGAATTTCACCGTCCGCCCCACCGTCCAGATACAAACCAAAGTTAGTGTGTTTAACCACTTGCAAGCTGTTGTAGCGCCCGACTAAAGCCATTTCCAATACCCTCATTGCGTGGGCGGCATTCTACCCGAGTTTGCCGGTACAGTTCTGCGACCAGCCGGATGGCAGATGAAAAACCTCCGCGGGCCTTGATTTTCCTGGCCTTGGGGGCAAATGCGGGCCCGCTCGTCAGACCAATCGAGTGGCTTTCCCCTGACGCGAGGATGTCCACCGCTGGTAATTTCCACCAAGGTTTTTAGTTAAAACAGCAGCTTAGCCGCTTATTGCGAAAGTCAACTTATGCTTCATCGACCTGCGCGCCAGGTCATTTCAGGGGATATTTACCAAGCAATTGTCAAGTATTTCCTGTACGATGCCTGGCCAAGTTAATTTTCTACAGGTTAATGGCCGCCATGCGTGTAAAAGCATCCAACAGCAAAGCAAAGCCAGCTCCAGCCGTTGAAACCAGCGAATCGATCAACGACCAGATTGCTGCTTTCCTGAAATCCGGCGGCGAAATCCAGCAAATTGCCAAAGGCGTCAGCGGCCAGACTTTCGGCCCGTCCAAGCAAATTACCCTTGGCAAAAAGTAATACCCCCGTGTCACCCCCTGGTCCCTAAGCGCTTTGAGCCTCGAAGCGCTAGGACTAGAGCCCTCCCCGCAACACCCCGCCAGTTAATCAATCTTGTAGAAATCGACGAACAGACCTCTCTGCCGAGGATTCGCCGGAATGCTTGCGCACCTCCAGGTTGGGCGCTTCAATCAATTGCGTCGCTCCTGCTCCACACTTCGCAAGGATTGGCCCATGTCGCACCGGTTGAAGCACTTCACCTTGTTGCTGATGTTGAGCCTTGTGCTGTCCGGCTGTAATCGCGTGAGCATGACCTACCGCAACCTCGACGTGATCATTCCCTGGACGCTCAGCGACTATCTGGACATGAACACCGAGCAAAAAAGCTGGTTCAACGAGCAGCTCAAGGAACATCTCGAGTGGCATTGCCGCACGCAACTGCCCGGTTACCTCGACTGGCTGGTTCGCCTGCAACACATGGTCGAAACCGATCAGATCACCGACGCCGCCCTGCAAGCCCGAATCCAGGAAGCCAGGCAGGCCATCGCACAAACCGCCCGGGAAATCACCCCCTCGGCCATCGAGTTGCTTCGAGGCCTTGACGATCAACAGGTCGAAGAAATGAACCTGGCATTTGCCAAAGACCTGCGCAAACGTCAGAACCTCTACCTCAAACCCTCCCTGGAACAACAGATCAAACAACGTGGCGAACGGATGGATAAACGCCTGAATGACTGGTTTGGCCCCCTCACTCCGAGTCAGGAACAACGCGTGGTTGCCTGGTCGAACTCATTGCGCGATCAGAACCAGCAAAGGGTCGCCAACCGCGCCCATTGGCAAGCGCAATTCAGTGCGGCCGTGGAGCAGCGTCAGAGCAGCGACTTCCCGCAACGTATCGAGCAACTTCTGGTTAATCCCGAGAATTTATGGACTCCCGCCTATCGACAGGCCTACAGCCAGGCCGAACAAGCGGCCCGCAGCCTGCTGGTGGACCTGATGGCCCAAAGCACACCGGATCAACGCCAGCATCTAGTGACGAAGATCGATGGTCTGCGCAGTAGTTTCAGCACGTTGAAGTGTTTGAAGGCAGGGCGGCAGGGGTAAATCAGGGAGACGTTCGGCCAAGGATTCAGCCTGTTGAGTATTGAGCGGCAAAACCGCTGGGCGCCTTGTCGATTTCAGCCTCGGCCAAACGACTAGGCTGTGTAAATAACCTCGCGGCAAAGCGCTGCAACCATCGCAGGAGGAAAGATCATGAACACTTGGCAACAGCCACAGCCCAAGGTCGTGTCCCGCGAAGAGTGGATCGCGGCACGCAAAGAGCATTTGCTTCACGAAAAAGCCTTCACCCGGGAACGGGACAAACTCAGTGCCGAACGCCGCGCACTGCCTTGGGTGAAAATCGACAAACCCTACAGCTTCGAAGGTCCCGACGGACGGCTAAGCCTGGCTGACCTGTTCGGCGGTCGCAGCCAACTGATCGTCTATCACTTCATGTTCGCGGCAGGCTGGAAAGAAGGCTGCCAGGGCTGCTCGTTCGTGTCCGATCACATCGACGGCGCCAACCAGCATCTTGCCCACCATGATGTGGCGCTGGCGGTGGTTTCCCACGCCCCCCTGGCCGAATTCCAGCCGTTCAAGAAGCGCATGGGCTGGAAGTTCAACTGGGTGTCATCAGCCGGCAGCGACTTCAACGCGGACTTCAAAGTGACCATCAGCGGTGAAGAACTCGCGGCCGGCACCGCCGTCTACAACTACGAAACAAGCACCGGCACCGCAGGCGAAATGCCTGGACTCAGCGTGTTCTATCGCAACGACGCAGGCGAGATCTTCCACACCTACTCCACCTATGCACGCGGGCTGGACCTGCTGATCGGCGCCTACAACTTCCTCGACCTGACGCCAAAAGGACGTAACGAAGACGAAATCATGGAGTGGGTCCGCCACCATGATCGCTACGAAGACGAACCGGCAGTCAAGGGGGCGTCAAGCTGTTGTTCCGAGTGAGGCCGATGAATTGAGTGTTCAGCCACAAAGGGCTGTGTTGACGACTCAATCGCCATCGCGGGTCAGCCTCGCTCCTACGGGGTACGCGATCATCGCAGGAGCGAGGCTGGCCCGCGAAGAGGCCCGAGGGCTAAACACAAAAAATCTGCATGAGCTGAGCCCTGACGACTCAGCAAAGGAAAACAATAATGAACGTCACCCTCGAAGAACTGCCACCTGCTCGCGTAGCTTACATGCGCTACACCGGCCCCTACGGCCCGGGCATCGGCACGTTCTGGCGCGAAACCGTCGCCCCGTGGATGATCGAAAACAACCTGCTGCATCGAGTGCGCTACGGCATCGGCCACGACAACCCGAAAACCACCCCACCCCACCGTTGCCGTTACGACGCGTGCGTCGAAGTCCCTGACACCTTCAACGCCACCTACCCCACCGCCGTCACCACCCTGCCCGGCGGCCTCTACGCTGTTGCCCACTTCAAAGGTTCCGGGAAGGATATCGCCGCCGCCTGGGGCAAACTCTGTAGCACCTGGATGCCCGGCAGCGGCCTGCAATACGACACTCGGCCCTGTTTTGAGCGCTACCCGGTAGATGCGACCTATGATGAGAACGCCGACATGCTGGAGCTCGAAATGTGCATAGCGGTAAAAGCACGCTGATCGACAAACTCCCGAAGGAGCTGGATAGCGCAGCGGCAAAGGCTGACAGCTGATGAAGCATCATCGTTACGAGGGCGAACCGGCGATCAAGGGTTCATCAAGCTGCTGTTGCGAATGAAGCCAATAGGTCCTGCGTTGTCAGTTCAATAGCCATCGCGGGCAAGCCTCGCTCCTACAGTGACCGCGTACCCTTGCAGGAGCGAGGCTGCCCGCGAAGACGGCCTCACAGTCAACACAAATACTTGAGCGCCCCAACCCCACATCCACCACCGTTGTAAACTTCCCCACTATGACTCCCGCCTACCACAGCCTCTGCGAATACACGCGTCGAATGAACCGGGTGCTGGAGCATATCGACCGGCATCTGGACCAACCGCTGGAGCTGGCTGATCTGGCGCAAATCGCACACTTCTCGCCTTGGCACTTTCATCGGCTTTTCACCGCGTGGGTCGGCGAAACCCTCGGCGATTACCTGCGCCGACGCCGACTGGCCTGCGCCGCGCAGCAACTGGCCAACAGACCCGACGCCTCAATTCTGGAGATCGCCCTGGAAGTCGGCTTCAGCTCCGGCGAAGCCTTTTCCCGTGCCTTCAAGCAACACTTCTCAGTCACCCCGAGCACCTGGCGCACCACCGAACCCGGGCGCTGGGATCAGCGTCTGGCCGGCATCCGCGAACGACGCCAGCAGCAATTGAGCAATCCTGATCAGGCACAGGCCACAAACTTGGCCGATCCTGACGCCTTCACTCACATGAAGGACCAGATGATGGACGTCACCCTCAAAGAGCTACCCCCCGCGCGCGTAGCCTACATGCGCTACACCGGCCCCTACGGCCCGGGCATCGGCACGTTCTGGCGCGCAACCGTTGCCCCGTGGATGATCGAAAACAACCTGCTGCAACGGGTACGCTACGGTATAGGCCACGACGACCCGTTCACCACGCCTCCCGAAAAGTGCCGCTACGACGCCTGCGTTGAAGTCCCGGACAGCTTCGGCGCCAGCGAATACGCCGCCGTCACCACCCTGCCAGGCGGCCTCTACGCCATCGCCCAATTCAAAGGCAAAGGCCCGGACATCGCGGACGCCTGGACCGAACTTTGCCGTGACTGGATGCCCAAAAGCGGGATGCAGTTCGATGCCCGGCCGTGCTTTGAACGGTATCCGGTGGATGCCCAATACGATGAGAAAACCGGCGTGCTGGAATGTGAGATTTGCATACCGGTGAAGGCACTCTAAACAATGCCGCCGTCTTGTAGATCGGAGGCTCGCCACATCGGCGGGCCTTTTTTGAATCTGTTCGCCGCGAGAGAGAACCGCAGATACCGAACAGACCCGTAAATAACCAATCGTTTTGCATTGGACTGAACAAGCGATCCCGAATACGCGGGCGAGCTCGAAACTTGCCGGTGCAAATATTAATGTGTATCATTTAGTTTCAATTTTAGGGCGCAGGGAGTGCATGACCCAAATAAAAACAAGGTCAAGGCAATGCTTAAAATGCTACTCGTCTACGGTCATCTGCTCGCCACTTGTATTGCCCTGGGCCGGGTGTTACTGGCCGATCACAAGCTTTGGAGTTGGCGCAAGGAAGTTCTGGATCAAGGGCGGCGTGAGTATCTGGAGGAAACTCAAAAGATTGCCACCCTCGCGTTGCTGGCCCTTTGGGGAAGCGGCCTGCTGTTGGTGCTCCAGGGTTACCTCGATGACGGGGTCGCGTATCTGCTCAATCAGAAGCTCTGGGCCAAGGTGAGCGTCGTCGCGCTGCTTAGCCTGAACGGCGCATTGTTGCATCGAGTCGGTTTCCCACTGTTGCAAAAGGCTCCCTTCGTCCTGTTAGACAGCTGCGCCCGTATCCGCCTTGCTCTCTTTGGGGCGTTCTCCATGAGCGGCTGGCTATTCGCCGCTTTCCTGGGCGTAGCTCGAGCGTGGAATCATGTGTTGCCTTATCTATATCTGATGGGTGCTTTCGCTGTGTTCTCGTTACTGGCTTGTGCCGTGGCGTTTGCAATAGCCAGTACAGCGGGCGCTGCGGGCGAGAAGGAACCCTCGGTGTCAGGATAGTTATCGCCTGATCTATCCGTCAGAACTGTGTCTAGTCCTTAAACAGGTGTAAACCTTATTCAGGACGAGACCCCCCCCACAAAAAGGCCCACCCTGGTGCAATGCTGTTCACTTAAGCCGAACTGCGCTGTCGGCGCTGTGGGGTTTCCCAGGACCTTATGGACGCCGATGCTTTTCGTCATGCCCTCGGCTGTAAATCCTGGGGACTGCAAGCCCAATACCCCAGTCGCGAGTTAATGGCCATCCTGGAGCGGAAAATCCAAGAGGGGTTGTTCTGATGCGGCCCGGTGATGGTGGTACGCGTCGACCTGTTCGACGGCAGCAGCGGCCAACCCGTCTGGAGTGCCAGTGCCGAGACCAGCAGCCAGAGCAGTATGAATGAACATAACGACACTTTACGCGAAGCTGTTCAAAAGGCCCTGACGGCGTATCCTTTTAGTTAGAGCAGATCGTTTTTTGAAACTGCCCATGCTCTAACGTAACCGGAGAACCATCATGTTCCGCCATGTCGGTTTACTTTCACTGGCCATTTTGCTCAGCGCCTGCCAGACAAACCGCATCAGCCAAGACTACGACGCTAGCCGCGATTTTACTGCCTTCCGCAGCTGGACATGGGAAGAGCCTGCCCTGCAATACCGCCCGGACGACCCCCGAATCAAGAGCGACCTGACCGAGAAGCGTATCCGCCAGGCCGTCAGCGAGCAGTTGGACCAGCGCGGCCTGCGCCCGGCCCAGGGCAGCAGCAAGGGTGACCTCAAAATACAAACCTATTTGATTGTGGAGAACCGTCAGCAACAGTACACCGCCACCAACTACGGTATGTGGGGCAATCGTTGGGCGGCCCCGATGTACTACGAAACTCGCAGCTACGACTACAAAGTGGCAACCATCCAGGTCGACATGCTCGATGGCCGGGACGGCAAACTGGTCTGGCGTGGCAGCGCCGAACAGGTCATGAACAATTACTCGCCCGGCCCAAGCGAAAGCAATATGGCGATTCAGCAAACCGTGGCCAAGGTCCTGTCCAACTACCCGCCTAAATAACCTTCGCAGCACTTCGCCAGTCGCGATAAAGGCGACTGGCTATCATTCTGCCCAAGCCTTGCCTGCAACCCCTCTTTAACGCCTGAGGATGACCCTCGCTGCCCTTGATCTACGCCCTGCCCACCTGGGCCTGTACTCAGGAGAGGCGACGGCCAAATGCGAGCAACCGGCCAAGGAGGTGACCAGGATCTCCGAGCAGAACCCGGCCAAAGACAAAGAGATCAACGTTGAGCTACAAAAGATGGATTTGGGCATCCGAGCAAAGATCTGCCGGACAAATGCCAACTGATCGAAAAACGCCTGAAGGAACTGGATAGCGCAACAGCAAAGGCTGACAGCTGATACGCAAAAAACCAGACGAAAGAAAAAAGGGGACAGACCACGTTTTCTAAAGCAGAGGCGCAACGTCGAAATCAGCCGTTTTCTTTGGCCGCCCCGGCTTACCTCTTCTTACCCGCCGCCCCAACGCCCCCTCTACCTCCGAAGCAAATCTGGTTCCCCCAAGCACGTAGTTACCGTTAGTAGACGCTCGAATCTGATCAACCAAACCTGAATCAAGTTGATGTTTGAAAAGCTCTCGATAGGTTTCAGAACTCAGTGTACCCACACTACCTAGCGCTCTGTACTGGGCATGAGGCGTGATGAGTCTTGACTGCTCCCCCTGACCATTCACTCGATAACTCGACCAGCGATACTCTGCAGGATGCTCCACGAGCCCTGCTCTAACCGGGTTCATCTCAATGTAGCGATAACAAGCTAATACGTAACGGTCCTCCTGCACCAGGCAGGAACGGAAGCGGCCTTCCCATAAGGTTCCACTGCGCTGGTACGTACGATTGATGTATTGAACATACCGTTGACCAAGCCCCTTCATCAGCAAGCTCGCGCCAGTTGAATGGCCAGGTGTCAGAAGCAGGTGGACATGATTGGTCATCAGACACCACGCGTGGATTTCGCAATTATGCTTTCTTGCCTGCTCGGCCAAATGCTCCAAATAAAAAAGGTAATCCTCCTCAGAATAAAAACAGGCCGAGCGGTTATTCCCTCGCTGAATCAGATGCAGAGGGACTCCTGGCATCAGTACGCGTGCTCTACGCGGCATATGGAAACTCCTTTTCCAGTTCATGACGCTTGAACCCTAACTAAAAGTTGAGAAAACGTGGTCTGTCCCCTATTTCCCGTGTCCCCTATTTCCCGAAATTCGCCTCATTAAGAAAATCGAGATCTGATCCCATTTTTTTGCATGGACTCTGTTTTTTTCCCGACATCGTTAATTATTTTCGTATCTGAAACCTTTATCCATTCGTACCGTGATACGCCCACTTCAATTCAATGACCGTGCTGCATTCAGCTCTTCCAGCCGCTGAGCACACGACTCAAAAAGCTAAAAAATATAGCAATTTTTCGTATTTTCAGTCTCGTATCGCCATGACTCTATAATTCCAGCCTGGGAAACAAGAATAGAGTATCGGCAGTCCCTTATCCATGTAATATAAAAACGCTTACCTCCCCCCTCATCAAGGACACGATCAAACACCTGACTTTGATTCACAGGAGACCAAAGTGATCCTCCACAAGTATGCGTGCAAATTGTATAGATGTGAGAGTCAAGTCTAGTCCCGATCCAAGCATCCTTGCTATCGTGCCAAGCAGAGCGAGAAGGCGCGCAACCCGACACAAGAAAAAACACTAGAACAATAAAACTATTTCTTATCACGCTTTTTCTCCATTTCAATCAAAGGTCTGTATTTATCATACAGCGCGCCATAATTAACGATTAGAGCCGGCGGCATACTGCCAATATTTTCGAAAACTGTCATTGACGCTCCTTTAAATGCCTCCAGACTCCCCATCCAGCCATCGTGCAAGGTTGCGAACGCATTAAACCCTGGAGCTTGATTCAACATATTGCTTATGGGCGTACCATGACAAACCGAGTAAAAGCTACCACAAGCCTCGGTTTGATTTAGCCCGATATTTTTACCTTCGCGCTCAAGACCGTCTTTTAGCTCTTTAGGAACAAAACCATCGGGCAACGCCGTGAACTCTGGCCCTTGCTCTCGATCCACCCCAGGCCGAACATCCGGCCCACGCCCAGCCGAATACTGATACAACTCCATCAATGCGCCCGTTGCCGCGATACTCATCCAAGCATCCTTATCTTTTCCACTCAACACCCCGTTCAGCGCAGTATTGGCGGCATAAGCTTTAAGTCGCTCGCCATAATCCACCACTTGATATTTCCCTTCCGGGGAATAAGGGCGGGGAATAAGGGGACACGGGAATAAGGGGACAGACCACGTTTTCGCTTACCCATCAAAAGAATCGTGGTCTGTCCCCTATTTCATTAGTCACATCGACGGCGAAGACACTCCTCCTCATAAAAGTAGCGCAAAGCCACGGGGTCGCGCTCTACAAGGCCATCATAGTGCGATGCATCGGTAATCAATCGCTCATAACCCCAAAGAGCCTGCAATCCGTTCTCGTTAGCTAGACTAGGCAAAAACGACCAGTCCGCGGGTACGCCAGGATCACTCAGTGAGAAGAGCTCCATCGGAAACCAATTGGGCAAATGGTATTCGTCTGCTAGTAAAAGCAGGATCACCCCACACCACAACGACATTGCGAACACCTCATACTCCTTGCCGACGGAGAGGGAGAAGTCCGACTTTTTCGTATAACCCAGACGAATAAATTGGTCCGAGAGGGATTTCCCGTTTTGGCTTATGCAATTTACGCGCATGATCTTCACTTGAATTTAAAATCGTCAACAAAACCGGAATTTGTGTTCCGCACGTAGTGAACTTCAACACCGTTGACATTCTGAGTCATTTTTACCCACCCAGGAATAAGGGGACAGGAATAAGGGGACAGACCACGTTTTCGCTTACCCATCAAAAGAATCATGGTCTGTCCCCTATTTCAAACCGATCAGGCTAGTTCTTATCACGCTTCTCCCGCTTCAATCAAAGATCTGTATTTATCATAAAGTGCGCCATAATTAACAATTATAGCCAGCGACATACTGCCAGTATTTTCGAAAACCATCACTAGCTCTCCTTTAAAGGTTTAGAGGTGCCCCTTAAAAAATATAACAACTCTCCGTTTTTTCAGTTTCATACCGCCACGAAACCACTAGCCCCTCCGACGACACAAAAACAGAGTAACGGCAATCCCTAATCCAAGTAATGTAGAAGCGATTACCTCCCCCCTCCTCAAGCACACGATCAAATGTCTTATTTTTATTCGCCGGCGACCAAAAAGATTCAGTACACGTATGAGGAGTACGAGAACATATTTTATAAATGTGAGATTCAAAACTCGTTCCAGTCCATCCATTTTTACTAGAAACCCATGCAGAATTGGATGGAGCACACCCTGCGAGAAAAAAAATCACTACGATAATTACACTACTTTTTCTCACGATTTTTCTCCGCGTCAATTAACGATCTATATTTGTCATGCAAGGCACCGTAATTAGTTATTAGCGCAGGCACCATACTTCCAATATTTTCAAAAATAGACATTGAACCACCTTTGTAGGTCTCCAGATCCACCATCCAGCCGTCGTGCAAAGTAGCAAAAGCATTAAATCCTGGAACTTTATTTAGCATATTACTTATAGGCGTACCATGACAAACCGAATAAAAGCTATCACACCCTATCACCTTGTTAAGCCCAATATTTTTACCTTCTCGCATCAGGGCATCTTTTAGCTCTAGCGGAACAAAGTCATTTTCTGCAGTATCAAACTGAGGCCCTGCTTGTCTATCCACCCCAGGCCGAACATCCGGCCCACGCCCAGCCGAATACTGATACAACTCCATCAATGCGCCCGTTGCCGCGATACTCATCCAAGCATCCTTATCTTTTCCACTCAACACCCCGTTCAGCGCAGTATTGGCGGCATAAGCTTTAAGTCGCTCGCCATAATCCACCACTTGATAATTCCCTTCCGGCGTTAAGGTTCGACCCCAACTATCGGTATAGGCCGCACCAAACCCGGCGATCACCGCGCCTGTGGCATATCCCTTCAAACTGTCTTCGCTGGTCACGTCTTTCACGACGTTGCCCAGGTTGCCTTTGTTGTTGATGGTACTGACTGCTGCCGTTCCCGCCATGGACGAGAGTGCTGTGGTGACCATGACATTCCCCCACCCAGCCGCCGCAGTCCCGACCGCCGTACCCGCCTGTACCATTGCAGTAGAGCCAGCAGCGGCCATTGCTGAGCCAGACCCGGCACTGGCCCCAGCCATAGTGCCCAAGGCTCCACTGGCGGCCCCTGCCGTCAGTGCGGTGACCACGATGATAATCGCCAACATTGCCCCCTGGCCGAGCCCGGAGTTGCTGTATTTGAAAGAATCATGCACCTCCTGCACTTGCCGCCAATCCACATCCCCACGCTTCTCGGCGTCTTTCAACCAGGCCAACTGCGGGTCGGCCTTGACCATCACATCAATGGTCTGGCTGATGGTGTGCTGGTCGAGATGCTTGATATCGACCTTCAGCCCATTGGCCGCCTGGATTGCCAATTTTCCCTGAGCTACCATTTCGGTCTGGCGCAACGTCTCATCGGTATTGCCTTTGCCCTTGGCGCTAGTCCATGCCAGGTCGCTTTTGCTCTTCTCGTGACTCTCCTGATGCAGGTCTTTAACCGCCTCAAACGTCACTGTCCCGCCGCTTTGTAGCCTCAGGTCGTTGCCGCTTTCCAGCTTGGCCACCTGGTAACGCTGATCCCCGCCACTTTTGAGTGACAGATCACTGCCCGCATTGATTTCACTGCCAACATGGGTGACCTGGGTCACCTCATCGCGCTGGGTCTTCTTGCTGCCCCAACTGCCTTTTTTCTTCATGTCGTACAGCGAGTAGTCGCTGTCTTGCGCGGCCAGCAGTTGGAGTGTGTCGCCTGCCACCAGGTACGCTTCGTTTCCAGCATTGACCCGGCTGGAGATCAGAGTCATGTCCTTGCCGGCACTCAGCGCAACGCTACCGCCCGCCGTCAGGTTGGTAGATACCTGGCTGACGTGGTCTTCCTGACTGGTGACCTTCTTGCTCTTGCTGTACGAGTGCTGTTCATCAGCGGCCAAGGCCAGGGTCAGGTTTTCGGTGGCGGCCATGGCGATGTCGCGTTTGGCGTCGATCTGGCTGGCGATGGCGATGAGGTCACGGCCGGCGTTGATCGTCAGGTCGCGGCCGGCTTCAACGCTGGAGCCGTTTTGGGTGATGGTTTGATCGCGGTGGTTGCTGCCGCGCGCGTTGCTAACGATCTGCTCGGCGGAGGTGATGTTGACGTCTCGACCGGCGTTGATCGTGGTGTCGGCGCCGCTTTTCAGGACACCGCCGCTGTTGTTGACGTCGCGGCCGGCGTTGAGGGTCAGGTTGTTGGCCGCTTCAATACGAGCGGCGTTGTCGACGAAGTCACGTTGCTCGCTTTTGTAGCCGGTGCTGCTTTGATGGGTGGTGACGGTACGCTCGTTGATCACATCGCCATTGATGGCGGTCAAGCTGACATCGCGACTGGCAATGATGCCCCCCGCCTTGTTGGTGAGGTTGTTACCCGCCAACAGATCCAGACGATTACCGGCCTCTACCGGGCCGCTGTTGACCAGGTCGTTACCGGCTGCAGCGGACAGGTTGTTGCTGGCGCGCAAGGTACCGACGTTGTTCAGGTCCTTGCCTGCGATCAGGGTGACATCGCTGCCCTGGATCAGGGCACCGTTGGCGGCCAGGCGGTTGTTGGCGTTGGCCAGGTACAGCACCGGCACCAGCACTTGCTCGCCATTGACCTCGGCATTTTCCATCCAGACGATGTCATGGGTCAGGGCCGCGACTTGTTCGGAGGTGAGAGTCACGCCGAGCGCCAGGTTAAGTTTGTCCTTGCTGGCGATGGCATTGTTCATCAGGGACTTGAACAGTGCTTCGTCCGAGGTCTGACCATCGATGAAGCGTTGGCCGGTGCGGGCGACCACCGCCTGCTGAATCAGTTTCTGTTCGTAGAAACCGTCACCCAGGCGTTTGGCGCTTTGATCCGGGTCGTAGCCGAGGTTCGCCAGCAGGTAATCCGAACTCATGAATTGCTTAAGGTCGGTGAGTACCGGGTTGGTTTCGATCAGGTATTTGTGTGGGTTGGACACAACAGTGCTGGCCGGTAAACCCTGGACACGATTGACCGTAAAGGCCATGGAGCGGCCGGGCAATACAGCACCCGATAGGTCTGCATCTGGCGCGCTGGCAATGATTGCGCGGGCATCAACACCAACGTTGACGACCTGACGATCAGTTGGACTCAGATCAACGGCGCTGGCAGAAACCTGAGCGATGCTGCCCAGCTGGATTTCCCGCGCCTGACTGGTAGGCAGTGGTTGCTGGCGCTGCGCCGGTGTGAGGCTCGCGCCGCCCATGGTCCAGCTTTGCGGGCCGCTGGCGACGGGTGTGCTGCTGTCTTGTCCGCTCAGGCGGAACAAACCATTCTGGCCGGTCGGTAGGCTGAAACCCGGCAGAGCCAGCGGATTGACTTGCTGCTGGGCAAGGTCTGGCGGCAATTGCTGGTTAAGCGTGATGCGGGTCGAGTACTGGCTCCCCGAGGAACCGGTGCCGGTTCTTGGACCACTGCCGACGTAGTTGTAGCCGGGCCGTACCACGCTGTTGTCGATGTTGTTCTGGGCACTGATGTTGACCGCATCGGCCGCCTGAATCACGGCGGCGTAGCTTTGGTCGCTGGAAGCGATTTTTTCGGTCTTGCGAAACTGGGTCAGTTCAGTTTCGGTCATGCCGATAAAGCGGCTCATCCCCGCCTCAAGCCCACTCAGGTCATTGACGTTGTAGCCACTGCTTTGATACCAGTACTTGTTGTTGAAGGCACCAGCCGCGCTATACCAGGGCCGTGCATTCCTAGTGCGCTCAGAGACAAATACCCGTGTGGCTTCGGTTTCACCCGTCTCGATACCGCTGTTTGTCAGGTTGGCGAGCATTGCCGTCAGACTGCCGCCGGTGGCGATGGTGCTGCTTTGGTTGAGCAAATCCCCGCCGTTGATGCTCAGGTTTCCGCCCGCCGTGATGCTGGAAGCGGCGCTGGCAGCGGTGACCTCAAATTTATCGCGCTGCACGATCTCCCAGACATGGTTTTGCTTGCCGCGGCAATCGCCGGCATTGACCCCTTCGATACACCCGACTTCGCCAATCCTGGCGGTGTAGATGCCCTGATTGTTGGTGGTCAGCACCGCACGGATATTCTGAATCGTGTTCGCCGCCAGGCTCATGCTGCCGTCGCTCTGAATCGATGCAGAACTGTTGACGATGCTGCCGGCCAGGCCGCCGCTCCCATCACGATCAATGTTGAGATTACCGAGGCTGTAGATGTTGGCGTAGCTGTTGTTCAGGGCATTGACCCGAAGGCTCATGTCGCCGCCGCTGAAGATCAGTCCGTGATCGTTGACCAGTGAGCCGGTGGTGACGGTCAGTTGCTGTCCGCTGCCCAGCGTCCCGAGGTTATTGATCGCGCCTGCGGTCAGATTCAGGTTAGCGGCCGAGGTCAGGCGACCAGCGTTGGTGAGCTGGCCACCGACGTTGATCGTGGTGTCACCACCACCGGCGATGCTGGAGGCCGCGTTAAGGCTCAGTTGCGCGGCACTCAGGCCGAGCGTACCCAGGCTGCTGACCCGACTATTGCCCCAGTAAGTGCCTCCCAGATTCAGACTCAAGCTGCCATCACTGGCGATCAAGCCGTCGTTGTACCAATTGCCGCCACTGCCGACGAAGCTGTTGGAGGCCAGTAGTTGGCCATCGGCGGTCTGGCTGAAGTTGTTGACGTTGACGTTCAGGCGCCCGGCCTGGATCACGCTGCTGTTGGCCCAGCTGTCGGCGTTGAGGGTCAGGCCGCCGCGGGTGACGATGCTGCCACCGGCGCCGGTGACGTTGGCCGTGGAGATGTCGAAGGTGCCGTTGCCGACGTGCAACAGACTGCCGCCGCCATTGAGAAATCCGCCGACACCCAGGCTCAGGTCGGTGTTGGCGCTTTCCAGGGTGCCGTTACGGTTGTCGAACAGGCCGCCGATCTGGAAACTGGTGTTGCCACTGGTGCCCAGGGCACGCAGTTGACCGTTCTGATTGTCGAGGCTGGCGGCCTTGATCGCGAGGGTGGTGTCGCTCTCGATGATGCCCAGGTGATTGTTCAGAGCCCCGGTGAGATTGAGGTCGATTTGGTTGCCGGCGATCTGGCCGTCGTTGTCGACGTTGTTGCCGGTGACGCTGACCCGACCTTTGGCGTAGAGGCTGCCGTTGCGGTTGTCGAAGTTCGTGGTAGTGACGATCGCATCGCCCGTTTGCGCCGAGATGCGCCCGCCATCGTTATCGATACCGCCTAGCGCGGTCAGGTTCAGACGATGGGCCTGAGTGATGCCACCCTGGCGGTTGTTGTTCAGGTCGTAACCGTTTTTCAGCACTCCGGTCAGGTGAGCTGTGAATGCACCTTGCAGGCTAGAGAGCACGCCCCCTCGATTGTCGAAGTTGCCGGCGCTGATGGCCAGGACACCCGCCTTGGCCAGGATCCTACCGCTCTGGTTGTCGATATCGTCGCCTACGGTGAGTCTCAGATTGCCCTGACTTTGTAGTGTGCCCTTGGCATTGGCGAAGCTGGCGGCGTGTACTTGCAGGCCACCGTTTTGACTGTAAATCAGACCGTCGCTGCTGTTCTGCACCGCGCCGCCGGTGGTGAGAGTCAGTTGATCGTTGGCCGCGACCGTGCCGCGATTGCGGTTATCCAGGCCGCCGGTGAGTAACGTCATCACTCCTTGGCTGCCGAGTTGGCCACCCTGGTTGTTGATCTGTGTCGAGCGCTGAACAACCAGAGGGCCCGCGCTGGAAAGCTTGCCGTTGGTGTTGTTCAAAGCACCGAGCAAGTCGAGGGTGACTGCGCCGTTGCCCACCAGAGTACCGTTGCTGTTGTCCAGCGTGGTGCCGGTGAAACTGAGCGTTTGTTGCGCGTTGACGGTGCCGCTGGCATTGCCCAGGGTCATTGCCTGCATGGCCAGGGTTGCACCGCTATCGATCAAACCGCCCTGGGTGTTGTTCAGCTGACCGTTGACCGTCAGGATCTGGTCGCCGCCGCTGGAAAGAATGCCGCCGTTGCTGTTATCAAGGCTCACCGCAGTGACAGTCAGGGCTTTCTGGCTGACCAGCGCGCCTGCGCCGCTGTTGAAAATGGCGCCGCTGACATTCACGTCCGCATCGCCGTCGCGACTGGACAGCGTGCCTTTGTTACGGTTGTCGAGGCTCGCGGCATTCACGCTCAGCCCCTGCCAGCCGGAGATCAGGCCGCCCTGGTTGAGCACATTGTCGGCATTCACTGTCAGCAGGTTATTGCTGATCAGTTTACCGGCGCTATTGTCCAGCGTGCGGGCGCTCAGGTTGACGCTCTGGCTGCTGGAGATTTCACCGCTGTGGTTATTCAGGTCACGCAGGTGGTTGATGCTTAGCCCGCCGGCGGTGGTGATCAGGCCGGCGCTGTTGTTCAGGTCGCCGGTGGCCACACCGAAGTCGATGGCAATGGCGCTGCCCAGCAGGGAACCATTCTGGTTGTTCAGACCGGCGCTGTTGATGTTCAGCGCGGTCGTGGCGTTGATCAGGCCCTGATTCTGGTTATTCAACTGACCGTCGATATTCAGGTCGAGGTTAGCGCGGCTGGTCAAGGTGCCGCCGCTGTTGTCCAGGCTGGAGGCCTGAGCGTCGAGGGCCGCAGCGGCGATCAGGCCTTTGACGTTGGTCAGTGCCTGATTGATGCGCAGGGTCAGACTTTGGTTGTTTAACAGCTTGCCGTTGCTGTTATCCAGGCTCTGGGCCGCCAGTGTGAAGGCTTGGGCACTGGAGATTTCACCGCTCTGGTTGTTGATGCCATTGAGGTTATTGAGCATCAACAACGGCGCGTTGATCAAACCGTTCTGGTTGTTCAATTGACCGTGGTTCAGGTTCAGGTTCAGCGAGGTCTTGCTGAACAACTTGCCGCCTTGCTGGTCAAGACCGGTAATGCTGGCGGTCAGGGCTTTGGCACTGCCGATGCTACCGGTTTCCTGGTTGGTCACTTGTGTGGCCGTGAGATCAAGGCTGTCGCCGCTGTTCAGACGTCCGCCGTGACTGTTGTCAAAAGCACCGGTGTTGACGACTACCGCACCTTTGCCGCTGATGCTGCCCTTGTTGCGGTTGTCGAGGCTGGCGCTCTTCAACTCGAGACTGGCCTCAGTGACTATCTCGCCCCCTTGGTTGGCGACCGAACCTGCGCTGGTGAGCGTCAGCGCACCCGCACTGGAAACGCGGCCCAAGGTGTTGGTCAGGCTGGCGGTCTTGATGCCGAGGATGCCTTCAGCACTGAGCAGGCCCTGGCTGTTATCCAGATCGCCCGTGAGATCGACATTGAGGTTTTTCTGGGTAATCAGCGAGCCGCCACTATTGTCCAGACTATTGCCCGTCAAACTCAGCCCGGCCTTGCCCGAGAGCAGGCCTTTGGTGCGGTTGATCACCTGGTCAACCGTCAACGCCAGCACGCCATCGGCAAACACCTGGCCGCCGTCGCTGTTGTCCAGCGTGTTGCCGATCAGGGCCAGGTCAGCCTTGCTCGATAGCTCGCCGCCACGGTTGTCGATAGAACCCACCTTCAGTTGCAGCGCGCGGGTCGCGCCGACCAGACCGCCCTTGCGGTTGTCGAGGCTGACGCCCGCCAGCTGGAGCCCGCCGGTTGCAATCAGTTGACCGCCCTGATTGCTCAGGGTGGTGACGTTGGCCGTGACCTGCGTTTTACCGGCGACTTGGCCGTTGCTGTTGTTGAGGTTAGCCGCGCTCAGTTGCACGTCGCCGTCGGCAATCAGCGTCCCGCCCTGATTGACCAGCTGGTTTTGTACCCTCATCCCCAGCGTGCCGTGGCTGCTGATCAGACCCTCGGTGTTATTCAGGCTGGCGCTGTGAATGTCGAGGGTCTGCGCTGAGATTCGGCCTTTGACGTTGGTCAGTGCCCGATCGATGTGCAGGGTCAGCCCTTGGATGCCGATCAGTTTGCCGTTGCTGTTGTCCAGGCTCTGGGCCGCCAGGGTGAAGACCTGCTCGCTGGAAATCTCACCGTACTGGTTGTTGACGTCCTTGAGGTTTTTCAACATCAACAGCGGCGCGTTGATCAGGCCTTTCTGGTTACTCAATTGGCCCTGATTCAGATCCAGGCTCAGCGAGGTCTTGCTGAATAGCTCACCGCCTTGCTGATCGAAACCGGTGACGCTGGCGGTCAGTGCCTTGTCGCTGGCAATCCGGCTGGTAACACCGTTACTGACCTGGGTCGCGGTCAGATCGAGGATGTCGCTGCTGATCAAGCGACCACCCTGGGTGTTGTCGAACGTGCCAGTGGTGACGCGAGTCGCACCCTTGCCGCTGAGCAAGCCGTTCTGGCTGTTGTTCAGGCTTTGACTGCTGAGGGTCAGGTTACTATCGGTGCTGATCGAACCGCTCTGGTTGATGAGCGCGGCGCGGGTGATCAGCGACAGCGCGTTGGCACTTGTCACACTACCCGCCGAGTTATCCAGGCTGGCGGCGCTGAGATTCAATGTGCCTTCACTGCTGATCAGGCCTTTGATATTGCTCAGAGCCTGGTCCAGACGAATGTCCAGACCTTGCTGGGTGACAAGGCTGCCACCGCTGTTGTCCAGGCTCGCGGCCTTCAAGGTCGTGTTCCCAGCGCTGGAGACTTCACCAGTGTGGTTATTCAAGTGGCCGAGGTCGGCGGTGAGATTGCCATTGCTGCCGATCAAGCCTTGGCTGTTGAGCACCTGATCAGCTTTCAAGTCCAGCGTGGCGTTGCTCAGCACCCGACCCTTGTTCTGATTGTTCAGCGTCGCGGCGGTAATTCTAGTGTTTTGCTGGGCACTCAAGGTCCCTGCCTGGTTGTTCAGGGTCTGCGCAGTGTTAACCGTCAGGTTGCGGCTGGCCACCACGCTTTTGCCGGCGTTGTTGAGGTTTTGTGCGCTAAGGCTGACGTCGCCGCTGGCGTTGCGACTGGTGTCGGCGTTGACCCCGGCTTCGATGAAGCCGTTGTTGGTCAACTGGCCGCCGCTGCTCAGCGTGATGCTGTCGCGAGCAGCGAGGGTTTGCTGGTTGGTCAATGCGCCTTGGGTTTGCACATTCAACGCGGTGCCGGCGTAAACCGGGCCTTGGGCATCGAGGCTGGCGGCTTTGACATTGACCGCGCCAGCGGCGGAAGTCTGGGCGATGCTCAGATGACCGTTGGCATCGATCTGAATATCACCACCACTGGCGGCCACACTGCCGGCGAGCCTGACGCCGACGCCCGCCTCGGTGCCGACCAGTTTGATCACCCCGGCGTACATGCCACCCAAGGCCGAAGAGTCGATGGCCAGTGCCGGCGCATCAGCGGGGCTGGCGGCGCGCAGTGTGGGGTTGAGGCTTTGCGCGTCGACGTCGTTACGACCGGCGACAATGGTCAGGTTTTTCGCCTGGATCTCGGCGTTGATTTTCGCCGAGCGAGTGATGATTTCGAAGCGGTCGACATTGTCCGCATTGAGCCCTGCGCCGTCGATGGAGACGCTGCCCTGGTCAACCTGGAAGCGGTCCAGACGACCGTTATCCAGCACCGGTTTGCCGGTACTCAAGGTCACCCGCGGCGTATTGATAAAGCCGCAACCGTTGCAGCTGATGCCGTAGGGGTTGGCGACGATCACCCGCGCCGACTGCCCCGCCACTTCAGTGTAACCGCGCAACTGGCTAGGGCTGCCACCATTGACTTCGTTGAGGATAGTGTTGGCGGCGGTGCCCTTGAGGTTCGGGTTGCCGAGGATGATCCCACCCAGTTGGGTGGTTTGCGTGCGGTTAGTGGCGTTGTTGAGAATCACCCCGTTGGCACCAACGTTGTAGTCATGGAACTGGTTGTGCGACAGACCGCTGGCATTCGGCGCGGCGATGTTGACGATCGGTACGCCATTGCCTGCTTGTCCAAGGTTGGTGCCCGGTGCGCTGACGACGATACCGTTAGCCTGAGCCAGCAGCGGTTGCCAGAACATGGCGTTGGCCAGGATGAATGCCAGACCGCGTTTGGGTATCCCGCAGAAACGCTCGCGGGAAATCAGGGCCGCAGAAGGCTGGCGGGCCAGGAAGGCCAGTTGACGAACATCCATATTCGAAGTCTCGGAAAAGCGAAAATTAAATGAACAGGTCCAGGCGGAAATAGATCGGCGCTTCGCGCTCGGTCAGGGTATCCGGGCGTTCCAGGGAGTGGGCGAAGGTCACGCTGGCGGCCAGGTGCTGACCGCGAGCGAACAGCTCGACGGCGTTACTGGACATCCGCCCGTGTTGCTCGCCGTTATAGCGATCGTGCTGGATCACGCCCTGGTCGTAACCCAGGCTGGTGCCGTACTCAGCGAACACCGGGCGCATCCACGCCCACTTCACCGGCCGGCTCCAGCGCAGGTCGTTGCGCCAGTAGCCGCCGCTGTCACCGGACAGCGACTGGTCCTTGTAACCGCGGATCGACGACAACCCGCCAAGGCTGGTGCGCTGCGGGCTGAATAGCACGTCCTCGCTGCGCTGGCCGGTCATCAAACTGCTGAAGCTCAATGACTCGCCCCAGAGTTTGAATGGCTGCAAGTAGCTCAGGGTGCCGGTGTATTTGCGGTACCGCGCATCCGGCTCGCCCGGGCCCGGGTGACCATTGCTCTGGGCATCGAAGGCACCGATCCCTTTCTGCATGCCGAGGTCGAGGTTGACGAACCCACTGCCGATCCGCCGCCCGTGGTTGATGCCGAACTGCGCTTCGCTGAGACGGTTACTGCTCAGCGCCAGCTTGCTGTCTTCGATGAAGTTGTTGGTGCGCAGGTAGGCCAGGCCAGCGCTGAGCGAAGTCTTGCTCAGGGCGTCGCGGTGGATCACCCGCTCAGCGCGCAACTGATGGTTTTCGCTGTCGCCGGTCTGCTTGAAGTTGAAACCGTTGGCCTGCGCTTGTGAGCGGTATTCACTCTGGCTGTAGGTGTAACTGAAATTCCACCACCCCCATGGCAGGTTGTAATAAAGCATGGCGTTGTTCGAGGTATGTTGATGATCGCTCACCGCATCGTGGCCACCGCGTAGCATCAACTGATCGGCCAGACCCAGCGGGCTGTCCCAATCCAATGTGGTGCCCCACTGCTGTTCGCCGGTGCTTTTCTGGCCATCGTTACTGCGCGACAAGCCTGCGCGCCAGGGCTTTTGCGGCGTGCTCTTGACTAGCACCTCGCTGCCGCCGACTGCTTTGCCGGGAGCCAACTCCATCTGTGCCTGATTGGAGGGCAGTCGATTCAATTGGTCGACCAATTGCTCGATCTCCCGAAGGTTGAGCAACGTCCCGGTTTTGCCTGGAAAGGCCATGGCCAATTCACGGTCCGACAGCTTGCTGTCCTGCGCACCCTTGAGACCTTCGAGCTTGCCCTCGACCACCGACACGCTCAGGTGACCGCTGGAAAGATCCTGTTGCGGCAGATAGGCACGGCTGGTGACCAGACCTTTCTCAATGTAGTGATCAGTGATGACCTTGAGCAGTTCGTTGAGCTGAGTGACGCCCAGGCACTGGCCGATATAGGGTTTGAGCAAATGATCGCGCTCAGCGGCAGACAGGCTGTCCGCGCCCTTGAGTTCGATGTCTTTGATGGGGAAGCAGCGGGTATCGACGGGTATGGTGGGGGTGGCGGTGGGTACGACCTCTTTGCCCGGCAGCTCTTTGAGTTCTTCGAGACGTCGGCGCTGCTCTTCGAGCAGTCGATCCTGGCGGTCGCGGATCAGCTCTTGCTCACCCGGGGTGGGTGCGGCGCTTGATGGATTTATCGTACTTAGGCAGAGTAAAACCAGGCACAACCTCGCCCTGAGCGCAGGTCTTAACATGTTCAATCCCTCGATACGATAAATTCAATCGAGAGACTAAACGGCCAAAGATTCACACTTCTATCAGGTGCTTCTGAAAGGACGCGAGGAAATTTCCTATCAAGTAAGCGCTGGCACTAGCAGGATAGTGTCAAATATTGATATCGGATCACGACCGACTTTAGCGCTGAAGGGCTTTCACCTATTGCGGCAAGCTTCGGCTGTAGGATTGGTCCATCGAGCGGCAGATGAGGGCGCAATGCTAAATTGTGTTCCACCTAAGACCCCATAGGACGCGTTCCTACAGACCAAGGAAAATTCTGCGTTCGCGATACGACAAACCGGGTCAGAACACCTTTTTCGTTCTGAGCAACCTGCCCGTCTGGACTTGTCCCCTGGAAGAAGCCACGGCCAAACGCGAACAACAGGCCAAGGAGCTGGCGCAGCTTGCGATCTTTTGATCAAAAAAAACCGGACAATGTCCGGTTTTTTTAATGAATCACCGCAGCTTTATTCAGCGGCCGGTGCTTCTGGCTTGCGGCGCTTGAGCGGCGCCATGCCGTCCTTGCTGACCAGCGACAGGGCGTCGGTTTTCGGTCGGTTGGCGATCTTGCGCTTGGTGGGTGCCTTGGCGCCGGTTTTCTTCTTCTCGCCTTTGGCGTCGGTCTTTTTCTTCTTCACGCCAACGGCTTTACCCGAAGCCTTGACCTTTTTCGGTCCGCCGTAGGTGCCTTTGACTTCCTTGATGGTACGGCGCTCGAAACTCTGCTTCAGGTAGCGCTCGATACTCGACATCAGGTTCCAGTCGCCGTGGCAGATCAGCGAAATGGCCAGGCCATCATTGCCGGCGCGACCGGTACGACCGATACGGTGAACGTATTCGTCGCCGCTGCGCGGCATGTCGAAGTTGATCACCATGTCCAGACCGTCGACGTCCAGGCCGCGAGCGGCGACGTCGGTGGCCACAAGAATTTTCACGCCGCCCTGCTTCAGACGGTCGATCGCCAGTTTGCGGTCTTTCTGGTCCTTTTCGCCGTGTAACACGAAGGCTTTGTATTCCTGTGCCACCAGTCGGCCATAGATACGGTCGGCCATGGCGCGGGTGTTGGTGAAGATGATCGCCTTCTGATACGTCTCGTTGGCCAGCAGCCAATTGACGATCTGTTCTTTGTGCTGGTTGTGGTCAGCGGTGATGATTTGTTGACGGGTGGTGTCGTTCAACTGGCTGACGGCATTGAGCTGCAAGTGCTCAGGGTTGTTCAGCACCTTGGCGATCATCTCGCGCAGGCCCGAACCGCCGGTGGTGGCGGAGAACAGCATGGTCTGCTGACGGTTGGTGCATTCGTCGACCAGACGCTGTACGTCTTCGGCAAAGCCCATGTCGAGCATGCGGTCGGCTTCGTCGAGCACCAGCACTTCGACTTCTTTCAAGTCGAGGTTGCCGGCGTTCAGCTGCTCGATCATCCGGCCCGGGGTGCCGATCAGGATGTCCGGCACCTTGCGCAACATGGCAGCCTGGACCTTGAAGTCTTCGCCGCCAGTGATCAGGCCGGATTTGATGAACGTGAACTGCGAAAAGCGTTCAACTTCCTTGATGGTCTGCTGGGCCAGCTCGCGGGTCGGCAGCAGGATCAGGGTTTTGATGCTGACGCGGACTTTGGCCGGGCCGATCAAACGGTTGAGGATTGGCAAAACGAATGCAGCGGTTTTGCCGCTACCGGTTTGAGCCGTCACCCGCAGGTCACGCCCTTGGAGCGCGAGCGGGATAGCCGCTGCCTGCACAGGCGTTGGCTCGACAAATTTAAGCTCGGCCACGGCTTTGAGCAGGCGTTCGTGCAGGGCGAATTCGGAAAACACGGGTGCTACCTCGAAGAAATACAAAAAAACAGCTGCATAGGGTAACGGTTTCGAGCGCCAAGGCCGAGTTTCTTTGTTCAAACGGCAGCAAACAGATGCTTTTTTGTTAGCGACTTTGTCCCGGAACGTAACTTTGGTGGTCTTAAATGCTCTAATCGACCCCTCTGGTCCTACACAAGAATCGTTTTGGCATATGGATATCAAACAGCTCTGGCTCAACGCCCAAGACCTTTGGGGGGCTCTCGATCAGCATCCACTCCTGCACTCCGGCCTGGCGCTGGCGTTGCTGTTAGTGATCGCGTTAGGCCTCGGACGAGTGGCACGCTATCTCATTTTGCATGCAGTCAAATTGCTCGGTCGACAACCGGCGTTGCATTGGCTCAACGATTTGCGGCACAAAAAAGTCTTTCATCGCCTGGCGCAGATGACGCCGTCGCTGGTGATCCAGTTCGGCCTGAACCTGGTGCCGGAGTTGAGCAAGGCCAGCCAGCATTTCCTCGGCAACGTGGCGCTGGCCTTCACCATACTGTTCCAGTTGTTGGTCTTGAGCGCCCTGCTCAACGCCTTGCTGGATATCTACGCACGCACCGATCACGCCAAGACCCGCTCGATAAAGGGTTACGTGCAATTGGCAAAGATGGTGCTGTTTGTCTGTGGCGCGATCATCATTATCGCGACGCTGATCGACCGCTCGCCGCTGCTCCTGTTATCCGGTCTGGGTGCAATGTCGGCGGTGATTTTGTTGGTCTACAAGGACACCTTGTTGTCGTTCGTCGCAGGCGTACAGCTGACCAGCAACGACATGCTGCGGGTCGGCGACTGGATCGAAATGCCGCAAGTCGGCGCCGACGGCGATGTAGTGGACATCACCCTGCATACCGTCAAAGTGCAGAACTTCGATAAGACCATCGTCTCGATTCCGACCTGGCGTTTGATGTCCGGGTCGTTCAAGAACTGGCGCGGCATGCAGCAGTCCGGCGGTCGGCGGATCAAGCGCAGCCTGTTCATCGACGCCAGTGGCGTGCGCTTTCTGCATGATGAGGAAGAACAGAAACTGACCCGGATCCGTTTGCTGACCGACTACATCGGCCGTAAACAGGCGGAGCTCAAAAGCTGGAACGAAGCCCAGGGCAATGTCGCGGCGATGTCGGCCAACCGTCGGCGCATGACCAACATTGGGACGTTCCGCGCTTATGCATTGGCTTATCTGAAGAGTCATCCGCAGATTCAACCCGGCATGACCTGCATGGTCCGGCAGATGCAAACCACCGCCCAAGGCGTTCCGCTGGAGATTTACTGCTTCACCCGCACCACCGTCTGGGCCGATTACGAGCGAATCCAGGGTGATATCTTCGATTACCTGTTGGCGGTTTTGCCGGAATTTGGTTTGAGCGTGTATCAGCAACCGAGCGGCAATGATTTGCGCGCCGGGTTGTTACCGGCGGTGTTGGGGGCGGGCTACATCCCCGAATCTGAAAAGCGTTCGATGTAATAACGCTGCCCTTGCAGGAGCAAGGCTTGCCCGCGATGAACGATGACGTGGTGTATCTGACAGTCCCACCTTCGAGCAATGACGATAAAGGTCGCGATGACCACGCAACCGCCCGGAGTGATCGACTTGGGAAAGCTAAAGTCGTACAGAGGAGACGCGTTATAGATTCGCCAACCACTGGTCACCATCAACAGCACGGCCAAAGCATTCAACCAATGAGTCAACCTTAGCCACCGGGGATGGCTGATCACCGGATGCGCAGAGGTAGCGCTGGTCGATGTAGGCAGCGCTGACATGATCGGCTCCAAGCGTTAGATTTGTAAGAATTATGTAGACCTACACATCCCTAAATCCTCACGTAAAGTTAAATTAAACGTGATAATGCAAAATTGCACTCCCTTGACCACCTGATTGCATCGGTACTGACCGCTCGTTTGCATTGCACTTGACCAGGCGTTTGCATTCGATCTGCCCACCGATTGCATCGGATTTGACCAGCACACTTCTTAACCATGATCGGCAAAGAGTTGTCCATTGCTGCCGATGGCGATAGGCGACAAACGGCCAGAACCAATCTTTGACGACATCCTCATCGCGTACTGCCCGCGCTAAAACCAGGGCCACCTGCGAACCATCCCGTTCTGCTTTATTCCTCAGCGGCATGAATCATATGCCCACCCCCCACGTTCCGCAGGCCCGCCTGGACCAGCAAGATAGCCCCAGCACTCTTGCTAACCCATTCAAGGAAACTGCGATGACCACTTTCACTCGTCACACCATCGACACCGCCCCTGCTGCCTCCAAGCCCGTTCTGGAAGCTGTGCAGAAAGCCTTCAGCTTCGTACCCAACCTGCAAGGTCATATGGCGGAGTCGCCTGAACTGCTGGCAGGCTATAGCCAACTCTGGGACCTGTTCGGTAAGAGCACACTGACGCCCCACGAACAGCAAGTGGTCTACCTGACCTCCAACTTTGAAAACAACTGCCACTACTGCATGGCAGGCCATACCACCCTGGCCAAGATGATCGAGATGTCCCCCGACGTCATTGCCGCCCTACGCGCTGGCAGCGTGATCCCCGATGCTCGGCTGGAAGCCCTGCATGTTTTCACCACCGCCGTTGTACGCAATCGCGGCTTCGTCGACGACGCAGGCATCGAAGCGTTCCTGGCGGCAGGATTTACCCGCCGTAACGTGCTGGAAGTGGTACTGGGTGTGGCCACCAAGGTGATGAGCAACTACACCAACCACCTGGTGCACACGCAACTGGACCCGTTCATGAAAGGCAACGAGTGGACCAAGCCAGTTTGAACCCTGCCCATTAGCAGCCATTCCACCAGCCCGCACGCGGGCTGGTCTCAAGGAGGCCTCATGAACGAGCGTACTTTTCTGATCACCGGCGCCAGCAAGGGTATTGGTCGTGCGTTAGCGCAAGCTTTGGCTGACGCAGGTCATCTGGTCGTGGGCATTGCCCGGCAGGCCGAGGGTGTCGATTTTCCAGGTGTATTGGTACCGGTAGACCTTGGCAATCGCAATGAAACCGAGCAGGCACTTGCCGCTCTGACTCGTCAATATGCGTTCGATGGCCTGGTGAACAACGTCGGCCTGGTCCGCCCGCAATTGCTGGGGGAGGTCGACCTCGACGATTTCGATGCCGTCATGCGGGTGAATCTGCATTCAGCTATCCAGGCCACTCAAGCGCTGCTGCCAGGCATGCGCGAGCGCGGCTGGGGACGAATCGTCAATATTTCGAGCCTGACCGTACTGGGCATCACCCACCGTACTGCGTATGCCGCCGCTAAGGCTGCGCTTATCAGCTTTACCCGATCGTGGGCACTTGAACTGGCCACGACTGGCATCACCGTCAACGCCGTTGCACCCGGCCCGACCGAAACAGAACTGTTTCGCGCCAACAATCCTCCCGGCAGTGAGGGCGAAACCCGATACCTTTCAGGGGTGCCAATGGGACGTTTCGGCCAGCCCGAAGAGATCGCGGCGGCCATCGGTTTCTTGCTATCCGAGAGCAGCGGATTCATCACGGGGCAAACGTTGTTCGTTGATGGCGGCGCTTCCATCGGCAAAGCTGCTTTCTAGACGGGGTTGATTTGTATAGACCTTGTTGAGATAAACCACTGCGCTGCGAGCGAAGCTATCTGCTTCGCTCGCGTTTTGTCGTGGCCTTTTTTATTTTCCTGTTCGCTTGGAGTACCGATGGATCGATTGGCAGCAATGGAAACGTTCGTGAGCGTACTTGAAGCAGGTTCTTTTTCAGCGGCGGCGCGGCGACTCAACCTGGGCCAACCTGCGGTATCGAAAACCATTGCACAACTCGAAGACCGCCTCGGCGTACGCCTGTTGCTGCGTTCTACCCGTGGTTTGACGCCGACCGAAGCGGGTACTGCTTTTTATGAGCGTGCCAAGCGTGCCATCGAGGAAGCCCACGAAGCCGACCTCGCGGCGCGTGGTGCGGGCAGCGACCTGCATGGCACGTTGCGAGTCTGTGCAGCGGTGACTTTTGCTCGGCTGCATGTGTTGCCTTATCTGGGCCAGTTCCTTACAGCTCATCCCGGCCTGAACATCGACATCGTGCTGGACGACCGCACCGTCAATCTGGTCGAAGAAGGGATCGATGTCGCGCTGCGTATGGGAGCGTTGGCCGACTCCAACTTGATAGCGCGCAAGATAGGCGAATGCCAGCGCCTGGTATTGGCCACCCCCGCCTATGTCCAAACCCATGGCATGCCCGCCAACCCTACCGAGCTGGCTCAGCATCAAGCGGTCATTTTCGCGCAGGCAGGCGGCGGCGAGCACTGGTCTTTCAAGCAAGGCAGTACCGTGCAATCGGTCACCGTCAGTGGGCGTGTGCGCGTCAGCGCAGCGGAGGGAATTCGCGCAGCCGTACTGGCGCATCTGGGTGTCGCCATGACGTCCCAGTGGATGTTTGCCGCCGAGTTGGCCAGCGGAGAAGTGCAGCCGTTATTGGAGCAATGGCAGCTGCCGCCGCTGGACCTGTGGGCGGTATTTCCCACGGGTCGCCTGGCCAGTGCCAAGGCGCGGGCTTTCGTCGATTTTGTCGAAGGGCTGATGGGTCGTCAGAATGCACCATGAGAAAGGCCGCCCGAAGGCGGCCTTGAAGGGATATCAACCGCGTAACGCGGGCAACAGCTCGGAAGGCTCAGGGCGCAGGGTGTAGTCGGGGTTGACCTCGGCATAACGAATGATCCCGTCCTGGCCGATGACGAAGCGGCCTGGCATCGGCAACGTCCAGCTTTGGTCGCCGTTGATGACCGGCAGATTGTTGCCCAGGCTCAGATAGAGTTCGGCCAGGTAGTCCGGCAGCTTGAAGCGCAAGCCGAATGCGGCCGCGACTTCATTGCCGCTGTCGCTGAGGATGGGAAAACCCAGTGCATTCTGGCGTTGCGATTTGCGGCTGTTGGCCTGGCTCTGCGGCGAGATCGCGACCAGGCTGGCACCCTGCTCCTTGAAGGCAGGCAGTGCCGCCTCCAAGGCTTGAAGTTCCATGTTGCAATACGGGCACCACACACCGCGATAGAAGCTGATCACCAGCGGGCCTTGGGCGAGCAGCTCCGTCGACGAGACCAGATTGCCCTCGGCGTCCGGCAGGCTGAACACCGGCGCGGTATCCCCGGCCTTCAGCGCTCGTTCGGCCTGGCCGCTGGCAATCAGCTCGGCCGTGGCCCGGTGCATCACGGCGTGCACTGGAGCGGGAGCATTGTAGGGAGGCTTGCCGGCAACGAAGTCGGCCTTGAACGCATCCAGTTTGGCTTGAAGGGTCATGAGTGTTTCCTCGGTAGGTTGATGTGTCGAGGCTCATGATCGCTAGAGGACGGTTGCGCCAGTAGAGAGCTGCCCGGCATAGCAAATATGCCCGGCCGGAATGCCCTCCCCCTATTCCCTCCCGGAATGATTCATATCGCCACTGGCTGTCTGCCCGACCTTCCACGACCTCAGCACAATGGCCTCCATCGTAGCCACTGGCACGAGGCCTGTGACGCTCAAGTCACAGCGCCTGTATTCACTTTCCAGCGAGGAATCCATCATGTTGATCGTTCATGCGTTCGCCACCCCCAACAGCGTCAAGGTGCCTATCGCCCTCGAAGAATTAGGGCTCGACTATCAACTGCTGCCGGTGAACATCCGCCAGGGCGAGCAAAAGCACGAGGCCTTCGTTGCGCTGAATGCCAACACCAAAGTGCCGGTGTTGGTCGACACCGACGCTAGCAATGGCCAAGGCCTGGTGCTGACTGAATCCGCCGCCATCCTGCTCTACCTGGCCGAGCACTACGGCAAGCTCTTGCCCACCGACGGCGTGAAGCGCGCCAAGGTCTTTGAACAAATGTTCTTCCATGCCAGCGCCCTGAGCCCGGCTTTCGGTCAGTCCGGCTACTTCCAGAAACTGGCCAGCGAGCCGAATCCGGCCGCTGTTGCCCGGTTTCACGGCGAGGCCAAGCGTACGTTGGCGGTACTGGATGGGGTACTGGCGGACAACACATTCGTCGCAGGCAACGAGTTTTCCATCGCCGACATCGCGCACTTCGGCTGGCTATGGCGCAAGGATTTTGCCGGCGTGGACTTCTCGGCAAGCCCCCACGTCGAGCGCTGGTACAACGCCGTGAGCCAACGACCGGCCGTACTGCGCGGCATCCAACGTACCAACGCCCTCATTCCCCAGGCTTGATCGACACAGGACTGCACACCATGAGCAATCAACCGCTGTTCACTGCTACTACCGTTGGCCCTTTCACACTGGAACATCGCGTCGTCATGGCCCCATTGACGAGAATGCGCTCCAGCGCCGGCAATGTGCCCAATGATTTGATGGCCGAGTACTATGCCCAGCGCTCGACGCGGGGCGGCCTGATCATCGCGGAAGCCACGCCCGTCTCGCCCTACGGTTTTGGCTATGCCGGTTCACCCGGCATTTTCACCCAGGCGCAGGTCGATGGCTGGCGCAAGGTGGTCAACGCCGTGCACGTCAAGGGCGGGGTGATATTCCTCCAACTGTGGCACGTGGGGCGCCAATCGCACTCGCTGCTGCAACCGGGCGGCGTCGATCCGGTGGCGCCCTCGGCGATTCAGGCAGAAGGCGATGCCTACACGCCAACAGGTCCCGTGCCGTTCGGCATGCCCCGAGCGCTCGAACTTGACGAGATACCGGCGATCATCGAGTCGTTCCGACTTGGCGCAGAGCTTGCCAAGGAAGCAGGATTTGATGGTGTTGAAATCCATGGAGCCAACGGTTATCTGCCTGACCAGTTTTTGCAAGATGGCACCAACAAACGAACCGATGCCTATGGCGGTCCGATTGCGAACCGCGCTCGCCTGATGCTGGAAATTACGCGGGCAGCGATCTCAGTCTGGGGTCATGGTCGAGTCGGGGTGCGACTGAGCCCGTCAAGCAGCTACGGCTCGATGCATGACAGCAACCCCAAGGCCACATTTGGCTACCTGGCCGAACAGCTCGATAGCCTGGCACTGGCGTATCTTCATGTCGTCGAGCCACGCATCAAAGGCAATGAAACGATCGATGAGCATGCAGAACCTATCGCGGTTCAATACCTGCGTACTTTATTCAACGGTCCGATCATCGCAGCAGGAGGATTTCACCTGCAAAGCGCCGAGACGCTCCTGTCCCAAGGCGATGCCGACCTCGTCGCCTTTGGTCGCGCATTCATCTCCAACCCTGACTTGCCTAAGCGACTGCGTGACGGTATCCCGCTGAACACCTATGACCGGGACACGTTTTACGGTGGCGATGCGGGTGGCTATACAGACTATCCATTCATTGATGAGCGGATCGTCAGGGCATAGAGACAACGTCGGCGGATTATGCGGTAATCCTGTACTGATAATTTCTACGCAGCTAAGCGTTGGGTCGCCATCAGTTTCAGCTTTGGGCAGTTCTCTGCAGGTCCTCATTACGGCGTGCGCTGGTCAAGTCGAATGCAAGTGGTTGGTCAGCACGGATGCAATTGACTGGTCAGTGGCAATGCAAATGAGTGGTCAAGTCCATGCAATTACGCATGATAACTCCCAAGCCAATTGCAGACGTCATAAGTCAGCCGAATCAGAGGGTGCAGAGGCGTACTCGCCACGCGCATGGGGTTGAACGCGAAAGTCGGCGAACAGACTGTGATGCCAGATTACCAGGCCAAAGCTGACGCCTTGACTGGATTGCACAACCGGTGCTGCATGTACGGGGAATTTGAAAGCGCGATCAACAAGGCACAACGTGAGCAGTACCAACCGTGGAGAGCAGGCGCGTGCCCCTCTCTATTTCGCAAAAACAGCCCAGAGAAACAACTATGCAATCCAAGGATCACTGGGAAAACGTCTACATGACCAAAGCCGCCGATGAGGTTAGTTGGTTTCAAGAGCATGCCGCACTCTCACTCAAGTTGATTCGAGAGGCAGGCGTACCGCTTACGGCTTCGATCATTGATGTTGGCGGCGGCGCATCAACGCTGGTTGATGATCTCTTGGCTAACGGCTATGAAAACGTCACGGTGCTTGACCTCTCCGGGGCAGCGCTTGCCACGGCAAAAACCAGGCTCGGCGTCCAGGCTTCGAAGGTACAGTGGCTAGAAGCCAATATCATCGAAACCAGGCTTGATTCGAACGCCTACGATGTGTGGCATGACCGGGCCGTATTTCATTTTTTAACCACGGCACAAGAGCGACATGCATATGTCCAGGTGGTGCTAAGGGCGGTTAAACCTGGCGGTCTGGTCATCGTGGCAACCTTCGCAGAAGATGGGCCAAGCAAATGCAGCGGCTTGCCGGTAATGCGTTACGATGCCGATGAGCTTCATGCCGAATTTGGTGAGCCGTTTGTCATGCTTGGGCATGAAAAAGAGTCTCACCATACACCAGGGGGCAATGAGCAGAAGTTCGTTTACTGTTTTTGCCGCAAGGTAATCTGAGAGGCCTTGCTGAGTACGATGTGCCAGCCTGCGAACTTCATCAGCAACCACTGCAAAGCAGCGTCCCGCCTCCCCTGCCCTTGCTGCCTCAATGGCGGCATTCAATGCCAAGAGATTCGTTTGCTCGGAAATACTGCAAATGACTGCCAGAATCTGTCCGATATCCGCTTCGCGTAACGCCTCGGTAGTCAGTTCGAGCATCCGCTTGTCTTGCCGCAGGCAAGAGCCTGATCCCTGTTGGCATGAGTGTCGAAGTCTTGACTCTGCACCTATCCCGTCAATGCCATAAGAGCACCTGAACCACACGCAGGTCTCGACACCATCACGACTGACACAATCCAATCGCCGTGATAACGAGCATTAAGGGCTTTTCAATCGTGCGGCACAAGAATAATGTAGAGAAACAAACTATTTTTGAATGTATCTCTACATGAAAAATTGGCTCACTTTGATCCTTGGCCTACCGACCGCAAACGCCACCGAGCGTATGCGCGCCTGGCGTGCCCTGAAAGCTTTCGGAGCTGCGGTGTTACGCGATGGTGCCTATCTGTTGCCGGACACCAGCGCCTGTCGTGAAGCGCTGGCCTCTGTCGAGCGCGATATCCTGGCCATCAATGGCACCGCTTACGTCCTGCCTGTCGTCGACCCCAATGGCGAACGCTTCGTAGAGTTGTTCGACCGCAGTGATGAGTACAGCAAGCTAGGCGCTGAGATCGAAGCCTGCCGGGCACAGCTCAATACCGAGAATGCACTGGCGTCCACCAGGCAGATTCGCAAGCTACGCAAAGCCTACGAACAACTGACCACTATTGATTACTTTCCTGGCAAGCCGAAGCAGCAGACCGACTCGGCGTTGCAGGAGCTTGAGAGCGCTGTCAGCAGAGCGTTGTCTGCAGACGAACCCCACAGCCGCGACCAGCCAATAGTGCCGCTGAGTCCAGGTGACTTTCAGGGACGCGTATGGGCAACTCGTCAGCGGCCCTGGGTCGACCGACTGGCTTGCGCCTGGCTGATTCGACGCTTCATTGACCCACACGCTCGGATCCTCTGGCTGAATAGCCCACAAGACTGCCCAGCCGATGCGCTGGGTTTCGACTTCGATGGCGCAACTTTCAGTCATGTCGGCAACCGAGTGACCTTCGAAACCCTGCAAGCCAGTTTTGAAATCCAGGAGCCCGGTCTGAGGCGCATTGCTGCCCTGGTGCACTACCTCGATGTCGGGGGGATCCAGCCAGTGGAGGCTGCCGGCATCGAACGGGTGCTGGCAGGGCTACGCGAAACCATTCCCCATGACGACCATCTGCTGGCGGCTGCCAGCGCCATCTTCGACGGCCTGCTCGCAGCGTTTGTGAATGAGGAACAACCCAATGAATAAGGTTTCCCCATCAGTCGTTGAAGAGGATCTGCCAAGACCTGAGGCGGTCAGTTTGCGTGAGGCATTCTGGTTCTGGCTCAAGCTCGGTTTCATCAGTTTCGGCGGGCCCGCGGGACAGATTTCGATCATGCACCAGGAATTGGTCGAGCGGCGGCGCTGGATATCGGAACGGCGATTTCTGCATGCCCTCAACTACTGCATGTTGCTTCCTGGGCCGGAGGCTCAACAGCTGGCAACCTACATCGGTTGGCTGATGCATCGAAGCTGGGGTGGAGTGATCGCCGGGGGGCTGTTTGTACTGCCCTCGCTGTTCATCCTGATCGCGTTATCCTGGATGTACATCGCCTTCGGCGAAGTCCCGGTGGTGGCCGGACTCTTCTATGGCATCAAGCCCGCTGTAACGGCCATCGTGGTGCAGGCGGCGCATCGAATCGGCTCGCGCGCACTGAAGAACAATTGGCTGTGGGCCATAGCGGCGGCGTCGTTCGCGGCGATATTTGCATTTGATGTGCCCTTTCCGCTGATCGTGCTGAGTGCGGCATTGCTCGGCTACCTGGGTGGCCGTTTTGCTCCCGAGAAATTCAGGATCGGAGGCCATGGCACAGCCAAAAAATCCTATGGCCCGGCCTTGATCGATGACGACACTCCATCCCCCGACCATGCCCGATTCAGCTGGTCAAAACTGGCGCTGCTGGCACTCGTCGGCGCAGCGCTGTGGGCGCTGCCGATGGGGATCCTGACCACGCTGTTTGGCTGGGAGGGTACCTTGACCCAGATGGGTTGGTTCTTTACCAAGGCCGCGTTGCTGACCTTTGGTGGCGCCTATGCAGTGCTTCCTTATGTTTACCAGGGCGCAGTCGGGCACTATGGCTGGCTGACCCCGACACAGATGATCGATGGCCTGGCGCTGGGGGAAACCACGCCTGGGCCGCTGATCATGGTGGTGGCTTTCGTCGGTTTTGTCGGCGCCTATGTCTCGCAGGTGTTCGGTGCCGATCAGGTATTTCTGGCCGGTGCCCTCGCGGCCTCGCTGGTGACCTGGTTCACCTTCCTGCCTTCGTTCCTGTTCATTCTCGCCGGTGGCCCGCTGGTGGAGGCGACTCACAACGAACTCAAGTTCACCGCGCCGCTTACCGGGATTACTGCGGCGGTAGTGGGGGTAATTCTCAATCTGGCGGTGTTCTTCGGCTATCACGTGCTGTGGCCCAAAGGGTTCAGCGGCCCCCTCGACTGGCCCTCTGCGCTGATCGCCATTGCCGCCGCGATTGCCTTGTTTCGCTTCAAGCGTGGCGTGATTCAGGTACTGATGGCCTGTGCGCTCATTGGTTTGGCAGTGCATCTGCTGCGTTAGCGAGCGTGGGGTGATCAACAGTTCTCTGGCGGGCATCGGGCCCGCCAGATCACCCAGCCTACAGCGTTAGGCAGGAGGTGTTCCATGAGGTGGATTACTCGCGAACGACCCAAGATCGACCGTATTGCCTGTCCCTGGCTGATCACCCGTTTCATCGACCCCGAGGCCGAGTTTTTGTACGTGCCCAGCAGAGAGGTTCTGCAGATTGCCGCTGAGAAAGACGCAACGCCTTACGATATTCCGGGTGTTGAGCTTTCCCACGAAGGAGAGCTATGCAGCTTCGATGCGTTCCTGAAGAAGTATCAGCTCAGTGATCCCGCCTTGCAGCATTTGGCCAGAATCGTGCGCGGCGCAGATACCTCCCGCCTCGACCTGACGCCGCAATCGGCCGGGCTGTACGCGATTTCACTGGGGCTATCGCAGCGCTATGCCGATGACCACGAAATGCTGGCACAGGGTTTGATCATGTATGACGCGCTGTATGCCTGGTGCAAGGAGTGTCAGGGCGAGTCGCATAACTGGCCTGCGCAGATGTGAAGAGGCTTGTTCACACTGCAGCCCAGAGCTGGGCCAGGCTCATGATCAGCGGAACACTGAACGTTCTAATCCTGCATGACTGGGACAAAGGCAGGGCGATTGAACCCGCCCTGCCCGAGCAGAAGAGGGTCTCATGAACATACGGCACAATCGACGTTTCGCTCTGCCAGTCCTCGCCGCCCTGTTGACTGCGCTACCCGTTATGGATTTCGCAAGCCTTCGTTACTGTCAGGCGGCAAACGAGCCGCCGACTAGCGACTTGCCACTGAGGCACGTCACCGACATTCCATTGCCCGGTGGCGCCACTCGGCTCGACTACGAGAGCTACGATCCAGAGCGCAAGCTGTTGTTCATCGCACATCTTGGTGACGGCGAAGTTATCGCCTTTGACATACGTGAGTCCCGCGTCGTTGGGCGCATTGCGAACGTCTCGTCGGTACACGGTGTGCTCGCTATTGCTGAGTTGTCGCGCGTCTATGCGTCGGCGACAGGCACCAACGAAATCGTTGCGATTGACGAAGCGACCCTGGCTGTTGTCAGTCGCATACCGGGCGGCATCTATCCCGACGGCATGGCTTATGCGCCCGATGTTCACAAGCTTTACGTATCGAACGAAAACGGCGAGACCGAAACGGTGATCGACGTACGCACCAACATGCGTATTGCGACGATTCCGTTGGGAGGTGAAGTCGGCAACACACAATATGACCCGGTATCACGACACATCTTCGTCAATATCCAGACACGTCGGCAACTTATCGAGATAGATCCCGCGACCGACCAAATCGTGGCGCGCATTGATCTGCCGGGCGCGCGTGGCAACCATGGCTTGTTGATCGATCCGCGTGACCGGCTTGCCTTTATCGCGTGCGAAGGTAACGACAAGCTTCTCGTACTGGACATGCACACGATGCGGATTATCCAGGAGTTCGATACGGGGGGAACCCCTGATGTGCTTGCGTTCGATCCTGTGCTGAGCACACTTTATGTGGCCGCAGAGGCCGGCATTGTGTCGATGTTCCACGTCAAGGACACAGTCGTCACGAAAGTCGGCCATGGCAGCGTGGGCCCGCATGCGCACGTCGTTGCCGTCGATGCCGCGACGCACCGTTCGTATTTTCCGCTCAAGGATATCGACGGGCACCCGGTACTACGGATTATGGAGCCCCGGTAGCACATTCATGCAGCTGTCGACTCGTGAACCTGGCGAATCCATCCGGCTCGCCACCGAACCTATGGACATGCGTTCCGGCACCGACACCGCGCTGGCGCGGGTATCTCACTTTACTGGTTGTATACCGATTTTCGAGTAACCGTCCAAGGGCCTTGAGCTACAGTTGTACTGTCTCCTCTCCAGGGGTTTCAAGTCGTTCGCTTTGGCCAACGGCTTTGGGCCAGGCCTTGTCGAGGCCATGGCTGCTCACTCCGATAGTCGAGCACGACTGACTCTTGAGACATCCTTGAGGACAACCCGTGCGATGCATCAAGACGATTCACATCTGGCGTCGTTGATGGCTGCGGCCCAGCTTGGCGATCAGGCAAAATACACGCGACTACTGCGCGAGGTTACCCCGATCCTGCGTCGGCTGGCCCGCCAGGGATGGCCGATGGGCAGACCCGCCGATATTGAGGACGTAGTCCAGGACACGCTGCTGACGCTTCATTTGATCCGCCATACCTATGATCCGACTCGCCCTTTCATGCCGTGGCTGACGGCGATCCTGCGGCGGCGCCTCGTGGACGGCGTGAGGCGCCGCTCGCGGACAGACCGAAAAGAACTCGTGGTTGACGCGCTCGACGTAACCTTTGCGATCGAGCCGACGAATGATACTTACGAACCCCCGGTGGACACGGAAACGCTGGGAAAGGCTATCGCCTCGCTTCCTCAAGGCCAGCGGCAGGCGATCGAACTGCTCAAGCAGCGGGAAATGTCGCTCAAGGAGGCGTCGGCAGCGACCGGGATGAGCATTGCAGCGCTCAAGGTGGCCACTCATCGGGCGTTGAAAAGACTTCACGACCTGCTGCTGATTAAGTGACATGAAAACCGATGAACTCATTGATGTGCTCGCGGCGGATCTGAAACCGGTTCGACGCCTGCTGCCCCCCGCCTGGCGTTTGATCGGGTGGCTTGCCGTGTCGGTGCCAGTCATGGCGCTTATGGTCGCCGCAATGGGGATGCGTCCGGATATCGGGGTGAAGTTCGCCGAGCCGGTTTTCCTGACGCAGGAACTGGCGTCGCTGACCACGGCGTTAATAGCTGGCTGGGCCGCGCTCGTCACCTGTGTGCCGGGTGAGCCGGGCTGGAAGCTGTGGACTCCCATGGCTCCGCTGACCCTATGGATCGCGACCCTGGGCCATCAGTGCTGGGAGGAGTGGATGCGCGTGGGGTTGAGCGGGATGGCGTTTCATTCCGACCTCATGTGCCTGCCGGCCATCGCGATGACCGGCGCTGTCCCGGCACTGGCGATCGTGCTTGCGATCCGGCGTGGGGCACGCCTGCCCGCCCCCTGTGCGGTGTGGTGGGGCAGCCTGGCGTCTGCGGCGCTCGCCAACGTGGCATTGCGGCTTTTCCATCCGGAAGACGCCGCGTTGATGGTGATCGTCTGGCAATTTGGCAGCGTACTGCTATTCATGACCTTGCTTTCACTGTGCCGGCGCTATCTGGTGCCAGAACGGACGGTGTGCGCCCTTCGCTGATCGGGCTGTCTCGCGGCAGGCGATGCGTCCTTCGTGGTCGACCTGTAACCTTTTGCCGCCGCTGACGAAGTATTCGATACCGGTCTCGCATCGAGGCCGCTCACGTCAGGATCCTGAGCTATGAACCGTCGACTTTACGCCGCCACCACGTTGTCTGCCGCGATGGGGCTGGCGCTCGCCATGCAGGGTTTACCGGCCGGCGCGCAGGAGATGAAAGACATGTCGAATGCGCCACCGATGGTGAAAGAAAACATGATGAAAATGCAGAAAAATCACCTCGAAAAATGCTACGGGATCAATGCCGTCGCAAAAAACGACTGTGCCGAAGGCACCCATTCCTGCGCCGGCCAGGCCAGCCAGGCGCGCGACACGAAATCGTTCGTGCTATTGCCCGCCGGGGTGTGCGGCAAGATCGCGGGCGGGGCAATGAAATCCACCTGATCGACGGAGAGCGCGGCCATGAGTCTGTCTCAATCCGGCCGGTGCGCGACGTCCGGCCCGATCCCGCCTTCAGCGGGGGTCGGGCTGCGCTTCCCGCATCATCAGATCTTCGTCGATACGCATCCACCGGTCGGCTGGCTGGAAGTGCACGCAGAAAACTACATGGGGGGCGGCACGCCGCTACACTATCTGGAAACGCTGCGGCGCGACTATCCGGTCTCGTTTCACGGGATCGGCCTGTCACTGGGTAGCGCGGACGGACTCGACCCCATCCATCTCGAGCGCCTGCGCCGTGCAAGCGAGCGCATCGAACCCGGCCTGATCTCGGAACACCTGTCGTGGAGCGTAGTCGGACAGACGTATCTCGCCGATCTCCTGCCACTACCGATGACGGAAGAGGCGCTCGACGTCGTCTGTCAGCACGTCGAGCAGGCGCAGACGCGGCTGGGTCGGCAAATTCTGGTCGAGAACCCTTCAACCTACCTGCAGTTCAGTCATTCGACGATTCCGGAATGGGAGTTTCTGTCGACCGTCGCCGCACGTACGGGCTGCGGGATTCTGTGCGACGTCAACAACATCTATGTGAGCGCGCAGAACCATGGCTGGGATGCGTCGGCCTACCTGCGGGCACTACCACCGGCCGCGATCGGCGAGATACATCTGGCGGGCCACTCAGTCGTGGCGCTCGATTCCGGCGCCATGCTGCGCATCGACGACCATGGCTCGCGTGTCGCACCTGCCGTCTGGGCGCTCTATGAAGAAGCGCTGGCCCGCTTCGGCCCGGTTCCGACTTTAATCGAGTGGGACACCCATATCCCTTCGCTGGACGTGTTGATCGAAGAGGCCACACACGCCGAGTGCTACCTCGCGCATTCAGCGCCAAGGAACGATCATGCCGTCCTTGCGTGAGTTGCAGGATGCGGTGCGGCGCAGCATCGTCGATTGTGACAACGTCGATGCCGTGGCACACGTCGTTGCCAACGGGATCGCTGCGCAGG
This sequence comes from Pseudomonas sp. GW821-FHT02H09, assembly GCF_059421425.1. Lineage (NCBI taxonomy): Bacteria > Pseudomonadati > Pseudomonadota > Gammaproteobacteria > Pseudomonadales > Pseudomonadaceae > Pseudomonas > Pseudomonas sp. GW821-FHT02H09. The sequence goes on along the minus strand of NZ_JBWKVA010000009.1, from coordinate 193,272 downwards.
AGCGTCTGTCGGTCTACCGGAACACCTTCGCGCAAACCCTGATACGCGCGCTTCGCCTGTCTTACCCGGCTGTCGACCGGCTGGTGGGCACTGAATTTTTCGACGCGGCGGCACGCGAGTACATCACGCAGCGGCCGCCCCGCAGCAGCTACCTCAATGAGTTCGGCGGTGATTTTTCGGCCTTTCTCGGACGGTTTGCGCCGTGCGCTTCGGTGCCTTACCTGTCCGATGTGGCACAACTCGAATGGGCCGTCAGTTGCGCCCTTCACGCAGCCGATGCACCGGCGCTGACAATTGCGTCGCTGCGTGCAGTCGAGGCTACGCAATACGCTTGGCTCAGCTTTGTGCCTCACCCATCCGTCAGCATGATTCGAACCGGCTACCCTGCTGACACCATCTGGCATGCGGTACTCATGGATGATGACGCGGCGTTGACGGCGATCGACCTGTCGGGCTGTCCGACCTACCTGATGGTTCAGAGGGGGGGCTCTGGTGTTCGGGTTGACCGCGTCGACGGGATGGTCTGGCGCTTTAGCCGTGCGCTGTGTTCGGGATGCATGCTGGGCCTTGCCCTCGATGATCATCCCGGCATCGATGCCACTGCTGCACTGGCCAGTCTCCTGGCACAAGGCTGCTTTGCCGGGTTCAGCCAGGCTTCGCAGTCTGGGCCAACTCAATCGCTAACGGAGTTGCCATGAACCACCCGGCTGCGCCGCGCGGGCTAGCCCTCACGTTTTACGTGCGGGCCTTGCACTGGCTTGAGCGCATTCCCTATTGGTTCCTTGCCATTGCGTTGCGACTAGCGGTGGCTACGGTGTTCTGGAACTCGGGCATGACCAAGCTCGCCAGCTGGGACACGGCCGTTGCGTTGTTCACCGACGAGTACCAGTTGCCGCTTCTACCGCCGGAAGTGGCGGCGTATATCACGGTATCGATCGAACTCACGTCACCGGTGCTGTTGATCCTCGGTCTGCTCACCCGGCCCACAGCCGCCGTTCTGCTTGGCATGACCACGGTCATCGAGGTATTCGTCTTTCCACTGGCGTGGCCAACCCATATCCAGTGGGTCGCCATGCTGCTGGTACTGCTGGCGCGCGGCCCCGGCCGACTCTCGCTGGACGGGTTAATTCGCAAGCACCTGCTAGGCGACGCCTGATTGCCGCATTGTCACTAGGTGGAGAACTGCGCGTACCCGGTGATAGTTATGGATTGCTCTGTTTGATTGATCAGGTGACGGAGGTTGCGTGCGAAGCAATCAAGCCTCCACACGACCAGAGTGTCGCCTTCGCATAAAGCCTTTAAGCCGGACGATCCCCCTTCCGTGCCGAGGTCAGATCTTCATAAAAAGGTGTCGGAGCGACCCCGGCCGCAACGAAAGCATCATGTTGGTAAGCGTCTAACATCCCTCGTCACGTTGACGTCGACACAACCTGATGTGAATGCACCACGGAACACGCTAGCTTGCCGCCTTTGACGATGGGCGGCTTCTACCTCGAACCGACGGAACGGCAGATACAAATTGGGATGGCAAAGTCCTGTTGGCTCGCCACGGTAAGACACAGAAAACAATGTCCAATTGATCGCGGTTAGTGCTTGGCTATCAGGTATACCGCCAAGACGGGCGCCGCTTTTTATGCATCTACGCCGGTGTTCAGGGAAAACTTCGGCATGAGGGCTATGTGGTCAGTGCACTGGCGTGCAGCATTCACGCTGCTGCTGGATCGGCGGACACTTCACCGAGCCGAACGAACAGAACACACAGCAGTCGCCCGCATTAGGGCGCAACAGCGCCTTACAATTGCCGCATTCGTAGAAAAACTGGCAAGCGTTGGTAGGCATGGTTTCCAGCTTGGCAAAACCGCATTGCGGGCAGGTCAGCACGGACTCAAGAACGACGGTGTTCATTGAAACCTCACTTACGGACGGTCGAAGGATAACCAGCGTTTGTGGTTGCCCCGGTCAGTGCTTCGGGCTGGGACTGGTCAGCGTCGTAGGTGACGATGGCTGTCTTCTTGTCGAAATCGACCTTGACCGAGCTCACTCCGGGAACTTTTTCCAGCGACTTTTTGACCGTGATCGGGCACAGCTCACACGTCATGTTCTGTACATCGAGCGTGACCGTCTGGGGAGTTGCAGCCAGCACCGCGAAGGGGATGGCGGTCAGCATGGCCATGAGTAGTTTGCGCATGAGGGACTCCTAGTAGAACAGTGGGGCCAGTGACGGTACGGCGAGTAGACCGAGCAGCAATATGGCGACGATCCAGAACGTGAGCCGCTGCCGCTTGATGGTTCGAGTGTCGGCGCAGGGCGTACCCGGTGCGCAGACTTGTGGCACCACATAGAGCTTGCGCAAGGCCAGGCCAAGGAACAGCAGCGTCAACCCGATAAACAGGGGCCGGTATGGCTCCATGGCTGTCAGGTTTCCTACCCATGCTCCGCCGATGCCGAGTGCTAGCAATATGAGGGGGCCGACACAGCACACCGACGCGCCAATAGCAGCCAGTACGCCCGCAATCAACGAGCCTTTCCCAGTGAGTTGCATCCTGTTCACGCCTTAAATCCGATTGCCCATGTATCATTCTAGATCCCGTACTCAGGTACGGAGTCAAGGAGAATGCAATGGTGACCGAACTGACCATCGGCAAGCTGGCGGAGGCTGCCGACGTGAACATCGAGACGATCCGCTATTACCAGCGGCGCGGTCTGCTGGAAGAGCCCCCAAAGCCGCTTCGCGGTCATCGGCGTTACCCACCCGACACGGTAAAGCGCGTGCGCTTCATCAAGCGGGCGCAAGCCCTCGGTTTCACGCTGGCAGAAGTCAGCGGATTGCTTCGACTCGATGCTGTGCATGCATGTGCCGAGACACGAGCCTTGGCTGTCCGCAAGCTGACCTTGATCAATCAGAAGATGTCCGACCTCGCCGCCATGCGGCAGGCGTTGGGAGGACTGGTTCAGCAGTGTGATGTTGGCAACGACGGGGTGGCCTGCCCAATCATCGACATGTTGGAACGGGAGTAAGAAGTTCAACAAACCGCAGCAAGTGGGCTTACCTGCTTGATGCGCAAAGCACACAGTTATCAACAAGCGCCCTCCTCCCAGAGAAGAGTGAAGGATGCGCCTGTCTCGTTCTACCAAAAACACCCGAAAAGCAATGAAAAACTCTGCTACTTAATAGTGTTTGTAGGCTAACCAAACGCCCGCCAGGGCTACCAGCCAAACTAAAACGATGAGCACCGCCGCCACTTTACTCACCGGGCGCTTCACGTGACGTTCCTCCCACTCGCTAGCCTTTAGCTGACACGCCTCAAGCACAAGCGGCGGCATCAATCGGATAGCGAGCAGAATGCCGAGCGGCAGAATGATTACGTCGTCCAGATAGCCGAGTACAGGAATGAAATCGGGAATGAGATCGATTGGACTCAGTGCGTAAGCCACCACAAAAACTGAAATCCACTTGGGCAGCCATGGGGTTTGTGGATGCTGATAACAAAACCAGAGAACCATGGTTTGACGCTTGAGGTTTTTAGCCCAACGGCGTAGGTGTTCAAGGATGCCTTTCATTCAGTGCTCTTGCTTATGGTGGGGAGTGCAGGTCTTTTTCTGACGGATCAATCTGTATGCGTGCGGTGTGTCAATTTTGCGGTTGCCGGAAAACTACACAACATCGGGAAGCTGCAAGGTGAAACGGCTGCCGCCATTCGGGTCGGGTTCATGTCGAACTCCCCATCCAAGGTGATCTGCAACACGTTTGACGATAGGCCCAAGCCCGAACCGCCCGTGAAATCATCGTCACCGCGAACAAACCGATCAAAGAGGCGGGCTTGTACTGCATCGGGTAACCCCGTACCGCTGTCCTCCACAACAATTTGAGATGAGTTCAAGTAAATGGTGATGATGCCTTGCTCTGTGTGCTGACAAGCATTACGTAGCAAATTGCTGACCGCAATAGTGACCAGCACAGGTATCGCCGTGACCATCACGTCATCAGGGTGATATCTTCGATTACCTGTTGGCGGTTTTGCCGGAATTTGGTTTGAGCGTGTATCAGCAACCGAGCGGCAATGATTTGCGCGCCGGGTTGTTACCGGCGGTGTTGGGGGCGGGCTACATCCCCGAATCTGAAAAGCGTTCGATGTAATAACACTGCCCTTGCAGGAGCACGGCTTGCCCGCTTCTACGAAGGGCAACCTGCGGCACGCCTCGCACCGAATCGGCTAATCCACACCGCCCCCAGAATCACCAGCCCACCAAAGAATAACCGCCCCAACGTTTCGTGCTGATTCCATATCAGCAGGTTGATCAACAGCCCCACCGGCACATGCAGGTTGTTCATCACCGCCAGCGTCCCGCCATTGACCAGGCACGCGCCCTTGTTCCACCAGTACAGGCCCAATGCCGTACTCACCAGGCCAAGGAACACCAGCACGCCCCATTGCAACGGCGCCTCGGGCAGGAAATTCGCCTTGCCGAACAGCACAAACGCCGGCAACGCCACTGCCAGTGCTCCCAGATAGAAATAGCCAAAGCGCCGGTAATGCGGCAGATCGCTCGGGTAACGTGCTACCAGATGCTTATAAAGCACCTGCCCTGCGGCGTAGGTGAAATTAGCCAGTTGCAGCAACAAGAAGCCCATAAAGAAGTCCGGATTGATCCGGTCATAGCGGATCACCGCCGCGCCGAGCACCGCGACCAATGCCGCCACCAGTGCCCAGAGATTGAAGCGGCGATTCAGCGCATCTTCGATCAGCGTCACGTGCAGCGGTGTAAGAATGGTGAACAGCAACACCTCCGGCACCGTCAACACGCGAAAGCTCAGGTACAGGCAGACATAGGTCACCCCAAACTGCAACGCGCCGATCAACAGCATCCCGCGCATGAAGGCCGGTTCAACCTGCCGCCAGCGGGTCAAGGGAATGAACACCAGCCCGGCCAGCAGCACGCGCACCAGCACCGCAAAGTAACTGTCGACATGGCCGGCCAGGTATTCGCCGATCAAACTGAAGGAAAACGCCTGAATCAGCGTGACAAAAAGTAGATAGCCCATACGCGCCTCGTCTCGAATGGCGGCGACGATAGCGGTTTTGCGACTGGCAGTGAAATCACAGACAAAAAAAAACCCGATCTCGCATTGGCGTCGATCGGGCAGGAGCACTCAGGGGCAACAAGTGCAAAGGGAGGTTCGATGCGCGAACCGGCTTGAAGGGAGTGCACAATGGCGCTACTAAACCATCAGGCGATTATCCGGTGATTAACACCTCAGGCGACCTGGGCGAGCCTGGCGTTAGCCTGGTTCAGACCTTTTTCGTGGAAGTCTCCCCCCAGGTTCATGCCTTCGGCGTGAATGAACTCGACGTCGTGGATCCCGATGAATGCCATGACCTGACGCAGGTAGGGTTCCTGGTGATCGGCGGCGCTCCCGGCATAGATGCCGCCACGAGCGGTCAGCACATAGGCACGCTTGCCAGTGAGCAGGCCTTGCGGGCCGGTTTCGGTGTATTTGAAGGTCACGCCGGCACGCAGCACATGGTCCAGCCAGGCTTTCAGCGTGCTCGGGATGGCGAAGTTGTACATAGGCGCGGCCATCACCAACACGTCGGCGGCCAGCAGCTCATCGGTCAATTGGTTGGAGCGCTCAAGGGAGGCGTGTTCGATCTCGTTGCGCTGTTCGGCAGGTTTCATCCAGCCGCCCAACAGGTTGGCATCCAGGTGCGGAACCGGGTTGATCGCCAGATCACGGATGGTGATCTGGTCAGCTGGGTGAGCGGTTTTCCACTGGCTGATGAAGGTTTGGGTCAGTTGGCGTGAAACCGAATCTTGCTGGCGAGCGCTGCTTTCGATGATCAGTACGCGGGACATGGGTTGTAGCCTCCATCGGTGAATGCTGTAAGTCGATGGAGTGGAGATTAAACAGAGTCGTATCGATGAAAAAGCGCAAATAACTGCTATAACCCATCTATAAATTCGTTTATAAGCGGAGCATGCCCGGCAGACCTGCTCCGTGCTGCCTCACTTGGGCGGCGTACAGCTGAGTGCAATCCGCAGCTTGATGATCTTGCGGTTGAACCTGGCCGAGACATCACTGCGTTTACCGGCCTCCACAATGACCCGTCGTGTGCGCGGTGACTCCGGACCATTGCGAAACACCACCGAGCATTCCACCGGCACTGTGCCGTAGTTGTTCAGGGTGATGGCGCCCATGTCGTAGTCGGTTGCGTAAGTGGTGTAGTCAACGCTCAAACCATTGAGCTGCTTCTCGACATCGATGGGGTAGGCAAACGCACTGAGCGGCAGCATCGCCAGCAACACGCAACAGATTTTTCTCATTCGGCAGTCTCCAATATGGACAGCCAGCTTAGGACAAGAGGAGCTCATCTTGAAAGCGCCCCGCGTTACCCTTGATCAATGGCGGACACTGCAGGCCGTGGTCGACCACGGTGGCTTTGCCCAGGCAGCCGAAGCGCTGCACCGATCACAATCCTCCGTCAGCTATACCGTGGCGCGCATGCAGGACCAGCTCGGCGTACCCCTCTTGCGTATCGACGGCCGCAAAGCCGTGCTGACCGAAGCCGGTGGCGTGTTGTTGCGCCGTTCCCGGCAACTGGTCAAACAAGCCAGCCAGCTTGAGGACCTGGCGCACCATATGGAGCAAGGCTGGGAAGCTGAAGTGCGGCTGGTGGTCGATGCCGCTTACCCGAATGCCCGTTTGGTGCGCGCTCTGACGGCGTTCATGCCGCAAAGCCGTGGCTGTCGCGTGCGCTTGCGCGAAGAAGTGCTGTCCGGGGTCGAAGAGGTGCTGCTCGAAGGCGTCGCCGACCTGGCCATCAGTGGCTTCAGCATTCCCGGTTACCTGGGCACAGAAATGAGTGCAGTGGAATTCGTCGCCGTGGCTCACCCGGAACACCCACTGCATCGGCTGAACCGCGAGTTGAATTTCCAGGACCTGGAAAGCCAGTTGCAAGTGGTGATCCGCGACTCTGGCCGCCAGCAACCGCGGGACGTCGGCTGGCTCGGCGCCGAACAGCGCTGGACCGTCGGCAGCCTGGCCACCGCCGCGACCTTCGTCGGCAGCGGCCTGGGGTTCGCCTGGTTGCCACGGCACCTGATTGAACGCGAACTCAAGGAAGGCCTGCTCAAGCTGCTACCGTTGGACCAGGGCGGCAGTCGTCACCCCACGTTCTATCTGTATTCCAACAAGGACAAACCACTGGGCCCGGCCACGCAGATTCTCATCGAACTGCTGCGCACCTTTGACACGGCGCCGCTGGATGCGCCCTTCGCCGCCCCACAGCAAGCCTGAAACCCGGTAAGCACGAACAGGAGTTCTGCCATGGCCTATTTCGAACATGAAGGTTGCACCCTGCACTACGAAGAATATGGTCACGGCGAACCCGTGCTACTGCTACACGGGCTGGGCTCAAGCGCCTTGGATTGGGAGGATCAGATCCCCGCGCTGGCGGCTCGCTACCGGGTGATCGTCCCGGATGCTCGTGGCCATGGTCGCTCCGACAAGCCCCTCGAGCGCTACAGCATTGCCGGCTTCAGCGCTGACCTGATCGCCCTGATCGAGCACTTGAACCTGGGCCCCGCCCATGTGGTCGGGCTGTCCATGGGCGGCATGATTGGCTTTCAGCTGGCGGTGGACCAGCCGCAGTTGCTCAAGAGCCTGTGCATCGTCAACAGCGCACCCCAGGTAAAACTGCAGACGCCGGATGAGTATTGGCAGTGGCTCAAGCGCTGGAGCCTGATGCGACTCGTGAGCATGAGCGCCATCGGCACGGCGCTGGGCGCGAAGCTTTTCCCCAAACCGGAACAAGCCGGGCTGCGTAGAAAAATAGCCCAGCGCTGGGCAAAAAACGACAAACGTGCTTATCTCGCCAGCTTCGATGCAATCATCGGCTGGGGCGTGCAGGAACGACTTTCCCGTATCATCTGTCCAACCCTGATCGTCAGCGCCGACCGTGACTACACGCCGGTCGCGCTGAAAGAGGCCTATGTAAAACTGTTGCCCAATGCGCGGCTGGTGGTGATCGCCGATTCCCGCCACGCGACCCCACTGGATCAACCAGAACGCTTCAACCAAACCCTGCTCGAGTTTCTAATCGCAGTTGACACCACCACCCAGGATCACTGACCCATGCTAAAGAAAATCGCCCTCCTCGCCGGCTCCGCTCTGTTTGCCGCTAACCTGATGGCCGCCACACCAGCCACGGCGCCGCACGTTTTGCTGGAGACCACCAATGGCCAGATCGAAATCGAATTGGACCCGGTCAAGGCTCCGATCAGTACCAAAAATTTCCTTGAGTACGTCGATAGCGGCTTCTACAACAACACCATTTTCCACCGCGTGATTCCGGGCTTCATGGCCCAGGGCGGCGGTTTCACCGCGCAGATGCAGCAAAAAGACACCAAGGCGCCGATCAAGAACGAAGCCAGCAACGGCTTGCATAACGTACGCGGCACCCTGTCGATGGCTCGCACCTCGAACCCGGATTCGGCCACCAGCCAATTCTTCATCAACGTGGCCGACAACGCCTTCCTCGACCCGGGCCGTGATGCCGGTTACGCGGTATTCGCCAAAGTGGTCAAAGGCATGGACGTGGTGGACATCATCGTCAACTCCCAGACCACCACCAAAAACGGCATGCAGAATGTGCCAGCCGACCCCGTGTTGATAAAGTCGGCCAAGCGCATCGACTAAGCTACACAGGAGTCTTGAGCGGCAGTTCTTTTGAAGTGCCGTTCACATTTTAGAAAGGAGAGCCCGCCTCGCGGGCGTTAGAACCAATGCTCTATCGTCGTTTTGAACAACTGATCGATATTTTCCGCGACGCTCCGACAGCGGCTCCGCCGAACACGGTTCTACCCTTTTACGTTTATTACCTGCGTCAGGTCTGGCCAAGTTTTGCCGCCCTGCTCATCGTCGGCCTGTTCGGTGCGCTGATCGAAGTCGCGCTGTTCAGTTACCTGAGCCGGATCATCGATCTGGCCCAAGGCACGCCGAATGTCGACTTCTTCAAGATTCACGGCATCGAGCTGATCTGGATGGCGGTGGTCGCCCTCATCCTGCGTCCGTTCTTCGTCGGTCTGCACGACCTGCTGGTGCACCAGACCCTCAGCCCCGGCATGACCAGCATGATTCGCTGGCAGAACCACAGTTACGTGCTCAAACAAAGCCTCAACTTCTTTCAGAACGATTTCGCCGGGCGCATCGCCCAGCGGATCATGCAGACCGGCAACTCCCTGCGCGACTCAGCCGTGCAAGCGGTGGACGCATTGTGGCACGTGCTGATCTACGCCATCAGTTCGCTGGTGCTGTTCGCCGAGGCCGACTGGCGCCTGATGATCCCGTTGCTGAGCTGGATCGCCTGCTACATCGGCGCGCTGTGCTATTTCGTGCCGCGGGTCAAACAGCGCTCGGTGGTGTCCTCCGACGCTCGCTCGAAGCTGATGGGACGGATCGTCGACGGTTACACCAATATCACCACGCTCAAATTGTTCGCCCACACCCACTATGAACAACAGTACGCCCGCGAAGCCATCGAAGAGCAAACGGAAAAGTCCCAGCTGGCCGGTCGCGTCGTCACCAGCATGGACGTGGTCATCACCGGCATGAACGGCCTGTTGATCGTCTGCACCACGGGCCTGGCCTTGTGGTTGTGGACCCAGTCGCTGATCTCGGTCGGCGCCATCGCGCTGGCCACCGGCCTGGTGATCCGCATCGTCAACATGTCCGGATGGATCATGTGGGTGGTCAATGGCATCTTCGAAAACATCGGCATGGTCCAGGACGGTCTGCAAACCATCGCCCAACCCGTCAGCGTGACCGACCGCGAACAGGCCCCGCGCCTGGAAGTGGCACGCGGCGAAGTCCGTTTCGATCACGTCGATTTCCACTACGGCAAGAAAAGCGGAATCATCAGCGACCTCAACCTGACGATCAAACCCGGCGAAAAAATCGGCTTGATCGGCCCCTCTGGCGCGGGCAAATCGACCCTGGTCAACCTGCTGCTGCGTCTTTACGACCTGCAAGGCGGACGAATTCTGATCGATGGCCAGAACATCGCCGACGTGGCCCAGGAAAGCCTGCGCGAGCGAATCGGCATGATCACCCAGGACACCTCGCTGCTGCACCGCTCGATCCGCGACAACCTGCTCTATGGCAAGCCCGACGCCACCGATGAAGAACTCTGGGAAGCGGTGCGCAAGGCCCGTGCCGACGAGTTCATCCCGCATCTTTCCGATGCCCAGGGCCGTACCGGTTTCGACGCCCACGTCGGTGAGCGCGGCGTGAAACTCTCCGGTGGTCAACGCCAACGGATCGCCATTGCCCGGGTGCTGCTCAAGGACGCGCCGATACTGATCATGGACGAAGCCACCTCGGCGCTGGACTCTGAAGTCGAAGCGGCCATTCAGGAAAGCCTGGAAACCCTGATGGAAGGTAAAACCGTGATCGCCATCGCCCACCGGCTCTCCACCATTGCCCGAATGGACCGTTTGGTGGTGCTGGAAAAAGGCCGGATCGCCGAAACCGGCAGCCACAGCGAACTGCTCGCCCACGGCGGTTTGTATGCGCGGTTGTGGCAGCACCAGACCGGTGGGTTTGTCGGTATCGATTGAGCTGCGTGATTGACGCTGACCCTGTGGGAGCGGGCTTGCTCGCGATGAACGATTCAGCAACTGTGGATGTTCTGGCTGGCGCCGATCCTCGGTGCGGTCATTGACGGCGTGACCTGGCGCTGGTTGGGCAAGGAAGACCGCTGATCCAGGGATCAGCGAGGATCAGTCTTGCCTATACGGCAAGGCGGTTCTCGCTTCCTCGGCATACGCCAGCACGCCGAGTCGCTCCTGTTGCAGGAAATCCTTCACCGCCGCCTTCAAACCCGGATGCCTCAGGTAGTGCCAGGAATGGGTGATCACCGGTTCGAAACCACGAATCAACTTGTGCTCCCCCTGAGCTCCGGCATCGAACCGTTGAAAACCGTTGGCAATCGCGTAATCCATGCCTTGATAAAAGCACGTCTCGAAATGCAGGCGGTCGAACTCCGCCAGGCAGCCCCAATAGCGACCGTAAAAACTGTCGCCACCCACCAGACTGAACGCCATAGCCACTGGCCGTGAACCTTGTTTGGCCAGCACCACGCGAATAGCTTCGGGTATGCGTTCGGCCAGCAGACTGAAAAATTCCCGAGTCAGGTACGGCGCCTGCCGGCGTATTGCGTAGGTATTGGCATAGCAGGCATAAACGAAGTCCCACTGCGCTTGATCAAGTTGCCGTCCTTCGAGCCATTCAAACTCAATGCCCTGCCCTGCGACCTGCTCGCGCTCCTTGCGCATCTGCTTGCGTTTGCGCGAACTCAAGGCGTCGAGAAAGTCCTGGAAATCCCGGTAACCACGGTTTTGCCAGTGGTACTGACAGCCGACACGTTGCAGCCAACCCGGCTGCTCGGCCAGCGCGGCATCGGTGAACGGGTCGGTGAAATTTATATGAGCACTGGAGAGCCCTTCGATTTCCAGATACCCCGGCAGGCTTTTCAGCAGCTCGAAGCCATCCTGTGCATTGGCGGCCAACAGACGCGGCCCGCTCACCGGACTGAACGGCACGGCAGTCAAAAGCTTTGGGTAATACTCGATCCCGGCGCGCTCACAGGCATCGGCCCACCCATGGTCGAACACGTATTCGCCGTAGGAGTGCCATTTTCGGTAACTGGGCAATGCAGCAAGTAATCGACCGCCCTCAACATGCAGTAAATGCTCGGGTTGCCAACCGGAGTGCGGACCAAGGCTGCCACTGTCTTCCAGTGCACTGAGGAAGGCATGTCGCAAGAACGGCTGACCGTCGGGCACCAGCGCATCCCATTCTTGAGAGGCGATTGCGGACAGACTCTCCAAACGTTGTAACGGCATCACATTCCCCGACGATCATGACTCACAGACGCGCCGAGTATCGCCCATCTCCGCTGCGGCCGAAATAAAAATACCCTGTCGAGGAGAGGTCAAAACGAAAGGAGCTTTAACGGATGAGAAAGAGCCGGTTTCGGTTTTAAGCCTTGCTTGGAACACGTACTGCACACGAGCTACAAGTGAATCGCCGCTGTCATCACCGTCGTTGTTGGTGACTTTGTCAGTTTCCAGACCGAAGTCTTCGTCGAAACGGCCGGCGCGGAAGGTGACCGGCTTGAAGCCGACGCAGGAAATCGACGCTTCGTCGAAGTAACCGTCGTTCGCAGTTCCCGAGTTATGGGAGAAGTCGTAGTTGATCTGGTATTTCCAATCCTTGTAGGCGGTGCCGCCCAATTCCAGAAAAGCACGACGCAAGAAAGCGGCGTCGGCTGTATCGCCATCCTCGTAGCCGACTGCGGCAGTGGCTATTGGTTGCTTTTGCGTTCTTCGGCCAGGCGTTTGGCCAAGTCGTCAACATCGGGGACGGGAGGTTCAGGCATCACGCGCAAGGTGGCCTGCATCAAGCGCATCTGACGAATAAAGCGCCGGCAGTTGGGGCAAAACATCAAATGATGGCGCACCATCAAACGCTCACGAAAGCTCAACTGGCCATCAAGGTAATCACTGGAACGCGCCACTTGTTCCTTACAGGTCAACATTCGCCGGTTTCCTCAAAATGCTCCACCGTAGCGAAGACTTTCAGCCGTGCCCGATGCAGCAGCACACGAACATTGGAGAGCGAAATCTCCAGAAGATTACAGATCTCCTCCAACTCCAGGCCTTGGCGCTCGCGCAGCAGCAACACACTGCTTTGCAGTTCAGAGAGGCTCAGCAAGGTATGTTCCAGGCACTCGCGCAGCTCATTTTCGGTGAGCAGGGCATCGGGCGTGTCCTCGTGCCAAGCGAACGGAGCCACTAGCCAGTGACCGTCACCTGGGGAAAACCGCTCATCCCCAATCGTGCCGTGGGGCGACGGTAAATCATCCAGCAGGACTTCCCGACGGTTTTGTTTGTAACGGCTTTTTGCAGAGTTGGCGGTGATGGTCAGCAGCCAGGTCTTGAGGCTCGAACGCCCCTGAAACCCGGCCAGGTTACGCACGACCGACAGCCAGGCGTCCTGCACCACTTCGTCGGCATGGCGGTTGCCGACAATGGCATAGGCCACAGCGCGCATGGCGCTCTGGTAAGTGTTGACCAATTCCTTGTAAGCCCGCTGCTCACCCACCAGCAAGCGTTCGAGCAGTTGCGTGTCGTCAGCTGCGGCCATTCATGCCTCGTGCCATAAACCATGACTCCCGTAGGAAGCGAGCTTTTGTGGCGAGGGGGGCTTGCCCCCGCCTCACACAAATCAACGCTTACGCAGAATCACGCTACCAATCGAGTAACCCGCGCCAAACGAGCTGAGCACCGCCAGCGAGCCGCTCGGCAAATCGTCCTGATTCTTGTGGAATGCAATCACCGACCCTGCCGAGCTGGTATTGGCGTAGGTGTCGAGAATTACCGGGGCTTCTTCGACCGAGGCTTCACGGCCCAGCAGTTTCTTGACGATCAGGTGGTTCATGCTGAGGTTGGCCTGGTGCAACCAGAAACGCTTCACGTCGCTGACGCTGAGCGTGTTCTCTTCCAGGTGGGTGGCGATCAGCTCTGCCACCATCGGGCAGACGTCACGGAAAACCTTGCGACCTTCCTGCACGAACAGCTTGTCTGGAGCACCGACGCCCTCTTCGGCTGCGCGGTTGAGGAAGCCGAAGTTATTGCGGATGTTGTTGGAAAACCTGGTCAGCAGTTTGGTGCCGACAACGTCGAACTGGTACGGTGACGTTGCCAGATCGGCACGCTCGATGATCACTGCCGTCGCGGCGTCGCCAAAAATGAAGTGGCTGTCGCGGTCGCGGAAGTTCAAGTGGCCGGTGCAGACTTCCGGGTTGACCATCAGAATCGCCCGGGCCTGGCCGAGCTGGACGCTGTTAGCGGCGGCCTGGATGCCAAAGGTCGCCGAGGAGCAGGCCACGTTCATGTCAAAGCCGAACCCCTGAATACCCAGCGCCTCCTGGACTTCGATGGCGATGGCCGGGTAGGCCCGTTGCAGGTTCGAGCAAGCAACGATAACGCCGTCGATATCGGCGGCGGTCTTGCCGGCGCGCTGCAAGGCTTGCTCGGCGGCACCGACGGCCATTTGGCATAGCACCGACCATTCGTCGTTGGAACGCTCAGGCAGACGCGGCGTCATGCGCTGCGGGTCAAGGATGCCTTCCTTATCCATGACGAAGCGGCTTTTGATCCCCGAAGCCTTTTCAATGAAGGCAGCACTGGATTCGGTCAGCGCCTGAACTTCGCCGCGCTCGATGGCAGCGGCGTTATCGACATTGAACTGCTGTACATAGGCATTGAAAGACTGCACCAGCTCTTCGTTGGAGATGCTGTTGGCCGGGGTGTACAGGCCGGTGCCGCTGATGACGACGTTATGCATGCTCATATCTCTAATCTGTTCAGGCAGAAAGCATTGGTACTGACGTACCAACACGTAAAGGGTCTGATCCCGTCAGAGGGGATGAAACCTTGCGTCGCTTTATTCCAATCAGCCCAGGCTGCGAAGGCTCAAATCTGCGGGGCCGGCGTTTATGACTGCGAAGTTTGCCATAACCGCAGGCATTTGGCCCCTTTTTGCAGGATGAAACGCCTGCCACAAACTCAGCGGCATGCCTGTAGGAGCACGGCTTGCCGGCGATGGCGCCCTTGAGACCGCCATCGTCGGCAAGCCGTGCTCCTACAGTTCGACCTGGCTCCACTGCTTGCTTAAACGCTTGTCGGAGATTGGTACCCTGGTCCCCAATTGTTGGGCAAACAACGAAACCCGGTACTCCTCCAACCACCAGCGATACAGCTCCAGCTGCGGATCGCGTTTACCTTCCTGGGCGTGTTTGTTGGCCCGCGCCTGGTATTGCGTCCACAACCCGGCCAGTTCGGTACTCCAGACCCGATCCTTTTGCACCTGGCTTGGCAGTTTCTCAAGGCGCAACTCGATGGCCTTGAGGAAACGTGGCAGTTCCTTAAGCCAAACAGCCGGCGTTTCGCGGACAAAGCCCGGATACACCAGCTGACTCAATTGTTGCTTGATGTCATTGAGGGCCACCGCCTGCGCCAGGTCGATCTTGCCTTTGAAGCGCTTTTGCAGACCGTGCCAGAGCTTGAGCGTCTCCAGCGTCAGTTTCGCCAACCGCTCGGCGTGCTCGGTCCAGGCGCCACGCTTGCGTTCCGCCAACGCAGCCAGCCCGGCGCCATCGCGCGGCAGGTTGGCTTCGCCGTCGAGAATACAGCTATCGAGGCTGGCCAACAGGATGTCTTCCACCAGGCTTTCGATACGCCCCAGCTCGCGGTACAGCAAACCCAACTCGGTCATTCCCGGTAATTTTCCGCGCAGGAATTTCGCCGGCTCGGCCAGTTGCTGCATCAACAAGCGCTGTAAAGCCCGGCGATGCTGGAACTCGGCCTCGGCGGCGGTGGAGAATCGTCCCTCTTTGACCGTACCGCCCTCTTCCACCAGCGCCGGATAAACTGTCATCGACAACCCGGCGATCTTCTGTTGGGTTTTTTCGGCCACCGCGGCGAAGACCCTGGCCTCCACCGGCTGCTGGCTTTTCGCTGTTTGCGGCACAGCCAGTGCGGCCTGGCTGGCCTCGGCGAAACGCGCGGTCAACTCGGCCAGGTCACGACCTTCGCCAAGGAACTTGCCCTGACCATCGACAATCTCCAGGTTCATCCGCAGATGGCCTTCAACCTGCTGAGCCGATTCGGCCCAGGCTTCGTCGCTGACCCGCGCACCGGTCATGCGCAGCAATTCACGTCCCAACGCGTGAGGCAGTGAGCCGTCGGCAAAGGTGATGCGCTGCAACGCGGCTTTGACGAAGTCCGGTACTGGCACAAAATTCTTGCGCAGCGCCTTGGGCAAGTTGCGCACCAGTGCGATGCACTTGGCTTCGATCACTCCCGGCACCAGCCATTCCAGGCGCTCGGAGGGCAGTGCCGGCAGCAATGGCGCCGGCACTCGCAAGGTCACGCCGTCACGTGGATGGTTGGGCTCGAAGTGGTAGCTCAAGGCCAACGCCAGATCACCCAAATGCAAGGTGTCCGGATAATGCGCAGCGGTCACTTCACTGGCCTCGCGGGCCAACACGTCTTCTTCGCGCATGACCAGCAACTGCGGGTCTTTCTGGCTGTGGATGCGATACCAGCTGTCGAACGTCGCAGTCTGGTGGATATCGGCTGGCAGCCGCGCATCGTAGAACGCGAACAGGGTTTCTTCGTCAGCCAGGATGTCGCGGCGGCGCGCCTTGGCCTCCAGTTCGTCGAGTTGCTCGAGCAGTTGCGTGTTGGCGGTCAGGCACCTGGCTCGGGACTGGATTTCCCCGCGCACCAGGCCTTCACGAATAAACAGCTCACGGGACAGTACTGGCTCGATCGGCCCGTAATGCACCGGCCGCCGGCCAACCACAATCAGCCCGAACAAGGTGATTTGTTCGAAGGCGACAACCTGCCCGCGCTTCTTCTCCCAATGGGGTTCGAAGTGGTTCTTCTTGATCAAGTGCCCGGCCAGAGGCTCGATCCAGTCAGGTTCGATCTTCGCTACCATCCGCGCGTAAAGCTTGGTGGTTTCCACCAGTTCGGCGGTCATCAGCCATTGCGGGCGCTTTTTCCCAAGCCCCGATGAAGGGTGAATCCAGAAGCGTCGTTGGCGGGCGCCGAGGTAATCGCCGTCTTCGGTCTTCTGACCGATCTGGCTGAGCAAACCGGACAGCACGGCTTTGTGCAGTTTCGGGTAATCCGCCGGTTCTTTATTCAGGCTCAGCTGCATGTCGCGGCAGATCAGACTCAGCTGCCGATGGGAATCGCGCCATTCGCGCAGACGCAGGTAATTGAGGAAGTTCTTGCGGCACCAATTGCGCAGCGGACTGGCAGTCAGGGCCAGGCGCTGCTCTTCAAAGCCACGCCACAGATTGACCAGACCGGCGAAGTCCGAGTCCACGTCTTTCCACTGCGCGTGGGCCTGATCGGCGGCTTGTTGACGCTCCGGTGGGCGCTCGCGCGGGTCCTGGATCGACATGGCACTGGCGACGATCAAGACTTCCTGCAAACTGCCCAACTTGGCGGCTTCCAGCAGCATACGGCCCATGCGCGGGTCCACCGGCAGGCGCGCCAGTTGCCGACCCAGCGGTGTCAACTGGCTTTCGCGATCGACCGCCGACAGCTCTTGCAGCAGGTTGAAACCGTCGCTGATGGCCTTGCCATCCGGCGGTTCGATAAACGGGAAGTCGGTGATCTCGCCCAAGCGCAGATGCAGCATCTGCAGGATCACGGCCGCCAGGTTGGTGCGCAGGATTTCCGGATCGGTAAATTCCGGCCGTCCGATAAAGTCTTCTTCAGCGTACAAACGAATGCAAATGCCCGGCTCGACCCGTCCGCAACGACCTTTACGCTGGTTGGCGCTGGCCTGGGAGATGGCTTCGATCGGCAGACGTTGCACCTTGGCGCGGTAGCTGTAGCGGCTGATTCGCGCGGTGCCACTGTCGATCACGTAGCGGATGCCCGGCACCGTCAGCGAAGTCTCCGCAACGTTGGTCGCCAGCACCACACGACGCCCCGGGTGAGACTGGAAAATTCGCTGCTGCTCGGCTGGTGACAGCCGTGCGTACAACGGCAGGATTTCAGTGTGTTTGAGCTGGGCCTTGCGCAGCATGTCCGCGGCGTCGCGAATTTCCCGCTCACCGGGCAAGAACACCAACACATCGCCAGGGCTGCGGCGTTCGCTGCGTTCATACGCGGCGATTTCGTCGAGGCTCGCGAGGATCGCCTGATCCACCGTCAAGTCGTCTTCTACGCGGTTACCCTCTTCGTCCTGCTCCAGCGTTAGCGGGCGATACCAGGTGTCCACCGGGAAGGTTCGGCCGGAGACTTCGACAATCGGCGCGTCATTGAAGTGTTTGGAGAAACGCTCCAGGTCGATGGTCGCCGAGGTGATGATGACTTTCAGGTCCGGGCGACGCGGCAGCAGGGTTTTCAGGTAACCGAGCAGGAAGTCGATGTTCAGGCTGCGTTCGTGGGCTTCGTCGACGATGATCGTGTCGTAGCGCTCGAGGTAACGGTCGTTCTGGGTTTCGGCCAACAGAATGCCGTCGGTCATCAGTTTGATCAGGGTGTTCGAATCGCTCTGATCTTCGAATCGCACCTGATAACCGACCAGCGCACCCAGCGGTGTCGCCAGCTCTTCAGCAACCCGGCTGGCGACGCTACGAGCGGCGATACGGCGTGGCTGGGTATGGCCGATCAGGCCGTACTGACCGCGCCCGATTTCCAGGCAGATTTTCGGCAACTGGGTGGTTTTACCCGAGCCGGTTTCGCCGGCGATGATCAGCACCTGGTGCTTGAGCAGCGCCTCTTTGATTTCGTCACGCTTGGCGGCAATCGGCAGGCTGTCGTCATAACGAATCAGCGGCAGGCTGGCACGCCGCGCCACGACCCGTTCACAGGACCCCTGCATACGCGCGACCCACTGGGCCAGCTTGTCCTCGTCAGGTTTTTTGCGCAGCTCAAGCAACTGCCGCCGCAGCCGGTGACGGTCGGCAAGCATGGCGTGATCGAGGTTTTTCAGCAGTTGGTCGATAGCGGGCAATTCGTCAGTCATCAGGTACGCAAAAGTCGTCTAGTGGTGCAGGGGGCCGATTGTCGCAGATTTGTTGTGGATTGCGGGTGCCTGATCGTTCCCACGCTCCGCGTGAGAATGCAGCCCGGGACGCTCCGCGTCCCAAGAGCGGACGCAGAGCGTCCATTGAGGCATTCCCACGCGGAGCATGGGAACGATCTGATGGGGCTATTCGTTATCCAGCGCCTTGCGCCGATAGGGGAACACGTCGATCACCTTGCCGGCGCGAATGTCCGCTTGCAGGCCTTTCCAGTAATCGGCGTTGTACAGCTCGCCATGCAGTTGATCAAACAACCGTCGCTGCCCGGAATCGGCGAACAGGAACGGTGGGAACTCTTCCGGAAACACATCCAGCGGCCCGATCGAGTACCACGGTTCCGAGGCCATTTCATCTTCCGGCGTGCGTGGGGCCGGAATGTGGCGGAAGTTGGCTTCAGTCAGAAAACAGATTTCGTCGTAGTCATAGAACACCACGCGGCCGTGACGGGTAACGCCGAAGTTCTTCAGCAGCATGTCGCCGGGGAAGATATTAGCCGCCGCCAATTGTTTGATCGCCAGGCCGTAATCTTCCAGCGCCTCGCGAACCTGCGCTTCGTTGGCATTTTCCAGATAGAGGTTCAACGGCGTCATGCGTCGCTCGGTCCAGCAGTGACGGATAAGCACCGTGTCGCCATGGACCTCCACCGTTTTGGCCGCCACTTCCAGCAATTCTGCCAGGCAGGCCGGGTCGAACTTGCTCAGCGGAAAACGGAAATCGGCAAACTCCTGGGTATCGGCCATGCGCCCTACCCGGTCGACGCTTTTCACCAGACGATACTTCTCGATCACCGTCGCGCGGTCGACGTTCTTCGATGGCGAGAATCGGTCCTTGATGATTTTGAATACGGTGTTGAACCCCGGCAGGGTAAACACGCTCATGACCATGCCGCGCACACCCGGGGCCATGATGAACTGATCGTCGGTGTTGGCCAGGTGATTGATCAGTGAGCGATAGAATTCGGACTTGCCGTGCTTGTAGAAACCGATCGAGGTGTAGAGCTCGGCGATGTTCTTGCCCGGCAGAATGCGCTTGAGGAAGCCAATGAACTCGGCTGGCACCGGCACATCGACCATGAAATACGAACGGGTAAAGGAAAAGATGATCGACACATCGGCTTCATCGGTGATCAGCGCATCGATCTGAATCCCGTGGCCTTCACGGTGCAGCAGCGCAATCACCAACGGCCATTGGTCATCCTGGGTGTAGATGCGCCCCACCAGATACGCGCCCTTGTTGCGGTACAGCACCGAGGAAAACAGCTCGACGCTCAGCTGCGGGTCCTTGCAGACCCAGTCCGGCAGGTTCTCGCGCAACTGGGCTTCGTGCCGACGCAGGTCGCCAGGCAAATCGGCATAGGCCTCGCTGAAGCTGAAGTCGACGAAGATCTGCTCGAGCATGCTCGACAGTTCGCCCTCAGGCTTATAAGTACGGGTTTGCGCAGCACGGGCCCGGCGCAGGCTTGGCCGCGTGGTATGGATGAACATGCAGCCGTCGCTGATCAGGTCATGGCTGAACAGTCCGCAGAAGGTCGAGTTGTACCAGGTCTCGGACAGCTCATCGTCAAAGCGCAGGTCGATCAGGCTGATGTAAGCGCTTTTCACCAGCGGCCAGAACGTGACATCCAGCAGCGCCTCGGCATCGAAGGCCTCATGCAGCCGACCGACTACTTCACTGACTTTCGCTTCATAGAGGTTGATCCGCGCCGCTGAGGCGATCTGCGCCTCCTGCCATTGCGCCTGCTCGAAACGCGCCCGGGCACCGTCGGTGATCTGGCGGAAATGCTCGCGGTAATCGTCGAAGCCATCGAGGATCATTCGGGCGATGTCGCCGGCTGGCCATTGCTGCGGCATAGAGAGACCTCTGGGAATGTTTCTTATCGCTGGAAGCTGAGCTTAGAGGCCAATTGTTACGCAAAGCAACCATTGCCATGCATCGCACCTGCGGCGACACTTGCGCGCCAATTCAGTAAGGAACAAGCCGTGAACCCCGTCGATATACTGCGCTTGCTGCTGCTTGCCGCCATCTGGGGCGCAAGTTTTCTGTTCATGCGCATCATCGCCCCAGTGATTGGCACAATCCCCACTGCCTTTTTCCGCGTATCGATTGCCGCCACCGGGTTGCTGGTGATCCTGGCGCTGATGCGCGTCAGCTGGGATTTTCGCGGCAAGTTCAAGACGGTGCTGCTGCTCGGGGTGATTAACTCGGGGATTCCGGCAACGATGTATTCGGTAGCCGCCCAAGTGCTGCCGGCCGGTTACTCGGCGATTTTCAATGCAACGACGCCGCTGATGGGCGTGTTGATTGGCGGTGTGTTCTTCAGCGAAAAGCTCACCCCGGCGAAGATTGCCGGTGTCTGCCTTGGGCTGTTCGGGGTTGGTATTCTGACCCGCGCAGGTCCTGTGGCCTTCGACATGGAACTGCTGATGGGCGCCCTTGCCTGCCTCCTCGCGACCACCTGTTACGGCTTCGCCGGTTTCCTCGCCCGTCGCTGGCTCGATCAGCAAGGCGGGCTCGACAGTCGCCTCTCGGCGTTGGGCAGCATGCTTGGCGCGACGCTGTTTCTGTTGCCGCTGTTCGGTTACAGCGCCATCAGCCAGCCACCGGCAAGCTGGGGGGGCTGGAGTGTCTGGTTGTCGCTGCTGGGGTTGGGGCTGGTCTGCACAGCCTTTGCCTACATCCTGTACTTCCGCTTGCTCAGCTCGATTGGCCCGGTCAAATCAATGACCGTGACCTTCATGATCCCGCCCTTCGGCGTGTTGTGGGGCGCGCTGTTCCTCGATGAACCATTGTCCATGGCCCATCTGTATGGCGGGGTGTTGATCGCCGCGGCATTGTGGCTGGTGCTCAAGCCGACGGTGGTGAAGGTATCGAAGGTGGCTGTACGGTAGAGAGCAGCCTTGCCACAGGAAATGCGCTGAATCAATCACCCCGCCGCCATCCGCACCCGCCGGGCCTTTAGCCCGGCCATCAACGATGGCCCGAGGGCTACCAGTGCCGAGCCAAACACCACCAGCACTGCACCACCATAACCCAGACCATTGATTTGCTCGGCATACACATATTCAGGCCACAGCCTGGCAGCCAGTGCCACCGCAGCGAAGGTCACCAGCGGCGTGATCGCCAGCGTCGCACTGACCCGCGAGGCTTCCCAATGCGCCAAAGCTTCGGCAAATGCGCCATAGGCGATCAGCGTATTCAAACAGCAACCGAGCAGCAGCCAGCCTTGCAGCGGGCTCAGTTGCAGCGCCTCCAGCGGATGCACCCACGGCATCAGCAATAACGCGCAAAACAGGTAGATCACCATCATGATCTGGAACGAATTCCACACCGTGAGCAATTGCTTCTGACCCAGGGCATAAAAGGTCCAGACCGCCGACGCCGCCAGAACCAGCAAGACGCCAGCGGTGTATTCACTCAAAGACGTCAGCAGTTCACTCAAACGCTGATTGAAAAACAGTCCGAAGCCGATCAATAGCACCAGCAGTCCAATGCCTTGCCCAAGGCTGAAGCGCTCCTTGAAAACAAACAGGCTGGCGATCAGCAGCAGGATCGGCCCCATCTGCACCACCAACTGCGCGGTACCAGAACTGAGCAGATTCAGGCCCATCAGGTACAGCACGTAGTTGCCCACAAGCCCCAGGACCGCCATCAACAACAGCCAGCCGCCCCGTGGGCCGAGCACTCGCAAGCTTGGCAAACGCTTGACTGCAGCCAGATAAATGAACAGAAAACCACCGGACACCATCAGTCGATACCAGGTCACTGTGACCGGGTCCATCACCAGCAGCACTTGCTTGAGTTTGATCGGCAAGATCCCCCACAGCAGCGCGGTCAGCAAGGCGAGGAACAATCCATAAACCCAGCGACCGGACGAAATGTGCATGGAGCCCCCAAAACCAGACCGCGAGAAAATCATTCTAGGCCTGGATCGTCCCGCCACACAGTTACAGTTTGGAACCGGCCGCTAATGAGACTGTACAGGTCGCAACCTGAAGTTGGCGATATGCCACCAATGTCCCCGCGAAGGCGATCTGCAGAGCGACAGAGAAGTTGAAGCGGACGCAGAGCGTCCAGCGCGGCATTCCTTTGCTTCGCGTGGGAACGATCATCTGGCCCGCATTTCTGGTTTAACGCACCGCTTCAAACAACCCTGTCGCGCCCATCCCGCCACCGACGCACATGGTCACGATGCCGTAACGCAGGTTGCGCCGTTGCAGCTCGCGCACCAGGTGCCCGACCTGGCGCGAACCGGTCATGCCGAACGGGTGGCCGATGGAGATCGAGCCGCCGTTGACGTTGTATTTATCGTTATCGATTTCCAGCCGATTGCGGCTGTACAGGCACTGCGAGGCAAAGGCTTCGTTGAGTTCCCAGAGGTCGATATCGGCCACCTGCAAACCCTTGAGCTTGAGCAATTTTGGCACCGAAAACACCGGGCCGATGCCCATCTCGTCCGGCTCACAACCGGCGACGGCGAAACCACGAAAGAACGCACGGGGTTTGAGGCCCAGCTCCAGGGCTTTTTCCAGGCTCATCACCAGGGTCATCGACGCGCCATCGGACAGCTGCGAGGAGTTGCCCGCAGTCACCGAGCCGTCTTCGGCAAACACCGGCTTCAACCCGGCCAGACTTTGCAAGGTAGTATCAGGGCGATTGCAGTCATCACGGTCGACAATACCTTCCAGGATCTGCACCTGGCCGGTGGTTTTGTCTTCGACTGCGTATTTCACCGCCATTGGCACGATTTCATCGCAGAACAGCCCGGCGGCCTGGGCCTGAGCGGTGCGTTGCTGACTTTGCAGGGCGTAGAGGTCCTGCTCTTCACGGCTGACGTCATAGCGGCGGGCGACGATTTCGGCGGTCTGGCCCATGGGAAAATAAATACCCGGCACCTGCTCCTTGAGTAACGGGTTGATCAGATTGTCGGTGTTGACGCGGTTCATGGTCAGGCTGATGGACTCCACGCCACCGGCGATGATGATGTCGCTGCAACCGGAGGCAATCTGGTTGGCGGCAATGGCAATCGCCTGCAAACCCGAAGAGCAAAAACGGTTGAGGGTCATGCCTGCCGTGCCGGTGCCCAGTTTCGATAACACCGCGACATTGCGGCCGATGTTGTAACCCTGGGCCGCTTCGTTGGAACCGGCGCCAACGATGCAATCCTCGACACTGGCCGGGTCGATGCCATTGCGGGTCAGCAGCGCATTGACGCAATGGGCAGCCATGTCATCAGGACGAGTCTGGTTGAACTTGCCACGAAAGGATTTGGCCAGGCCAGTCCGCACGCTATCGACGATCACCACTTCACGCATGGCATACCTCATTGTTGTCGGTCAGGGATGGAATCAGCATAAATCCACCCTATTGCCGACCGCGACAATCATTCATCTCGCGTATGCGCAACCATCGGCTTACTTGTTGTCCTTTTTCGCCTTCCTGTCGTGTTTGTCGGACTTCTCGAAGGCCTCCTCCAGCGCCCGATTGATGGTGCGCAACACCTTGACCCGGGCCCAGCGTTTGTCGTTGGCCTCCACCAGCGTCCAGGGTGAAATCTCGGTGCTGGTACGGTCGACCATGTCACAGACGGCGACGCGGTAGTCATCCCATTTTTCGCGGTTGCGCCAGTCGTCCTCGGTGATCTTGAAGCGTTTGAAGGGGATTTCTTCGCGGTCCTGGAAACGCTCCAGCTGGGTTTGTTTGTCGATGGCCAGCCAGAACTTCACCACGATCACGCCGGAATCACTGATCTGCTCTTCGAAGTCATTGATCTCGGCATAAGCGCGCATCCAGTCGGCACGGCTGCAATAGCCTTCGATCCGCTCCACCAGCACCCGGCCATACCAGGAGCGGTCGAACACGGTGAATTTTCCCCGCGCCGGAATATGCCGCCAGAACCGCCAGAGATACGGTTGAGCGCGTTCTTCTTCTGTCGGTGCGGCGATCGGCACGATGCTGTATTGACGCGGATCGAGGGCCGCCGCCACTCGCCGGATCGCGCCGCCCTTGCCCGCCGCATCATTGCCCTCGAACACCGCCACCAGCGCGTGTCTGCGCATGCGTTTGTCACGCATCAAACCAGAGAACCGCGCCTGCTCGGTGATCAGTTGCTCTTCGTAGTCGTCCTTATCCAGACTCAGGGTCATGTCCAGGCTGCCGAGCAGACTCAGCTGATCGACGCTACCCATCAGTGGCGCGGCGTTCACCGTGTCCGGTTTGACCTTGGGTCGGCGCAGGGCGCTTTGCAGACCTTCGAGCAGGATCTTGCCTACCGTCAGGCTACGATAATGCGCGTCGACACCTTCGATCACATGCCAGGGCGCGTAATCACGGCTGGTGCGACGCAGCACCCGTTCGCCGAAGCGCACAAACTTGTCGTAGGTTTGCGATTGCTGCCAGTCCAGCGGGCTGATACGCCAGCTGTGCAGCGGATCATCCTGCAAGACCTTGAGGCGGGTTTTCATCTGTTTCCTGGACAGGTGAAACCAGAACTTGAAGATCAGCGCGCCTTCATCGCAGAGCATTTTTTCAAACCGCTCGGCCTGGTTGATCGCCTGGTCCAGCACCGCGTCCTTGAACAGGCCATGAACCCGGCCCTGCAACATCTGGCTGTACCAGTTGCCAAAGAAAATCCCCATCCGCCCCTTGGCCGGCAGCATCCGCCAGTAGCGCCAGGCCGGTGGGCGGACCAGCTCTTCATCGGTCTGCTGATCGAACGTGCGAACCTCGATAAACCGCGGGTCCATCCATTCGTTGAGCAATTTGACCGTCTCGCCCTTGCCAGCGCCTTCGATGCCGTTGATCAACACGATGACCGGGAAGCGCCCTTGCTGTCGCAGTTCAAACTGGGCTTCGATCAAGGCTTCACGCAGGGCCGGCACTTCGGCCTCAAAGGTTTCTTTGTCGATGGCGTGACCGATTTCAGCGGATTCGAACATGGGGCGGCTCCCTTCCAGGTTTGAGCAAGACTAGCGGATTGGGCAGCGCTTTGTCCGAGCAATGCAGCAGGCGCTGCCATGGACCGATTCCGGGTGCAGCGATCAGCTAGAATGGCCACCTTGCCGTTGCCGAGCCAAACATGACCACTGAAATGTCCCACGCCCAGATTGACTGGGACGACCAAGGCCGTCCGCGCTCGCGCGTGTTTGACGACGTGTATTTCTCCGATCAGTCGGGCCTTGAGGAAACCCGCTATGTGTTCATCGAACAGAATCGCTTGAGCGAGCGCTTTGCCGCATTACCGGCCGATGGGCGACTGGTGATCGGGGAAACCGGTTTCGGCACCGGGCTGAATTTTCTCTGCGCCTGGCAGTTGTTCGAGCAACAGGCTATGGCCGGTGCGCGACTGCATTTCGTCAGCGTGGAGAAATACCCGCTCAGCCACCCCGACCTGCAACGCGCCCTTGCCCTTTGGCCTGGACTCAAGCTTTTTGCCGATCAGCTCCTGGAGCAATATGTCGCTATCCATCAGGGCTTCCAGCGCCTGGTGCTCGGTGGCGGGCGCGTGACCCTGACCTTGCTGATCGGTGATGCGCTGGAGCAACTGCCACAACTTGACGCACAGATCGATGCCTGGTTTCTCGACGGCTTCGCCCCGGCGAAGAACCCGGACATGTGGACCCCCGAGCTGTTTGCCGAACTCGCCCGGCTGGCCGCGCCCGGCTCGACCATCAGTACCTTTACCAGCACCGGCTGGGTACGACGCCTGCTCAATGCGGCCGGTTTCAAAATGCGCCGCACGCCGGGCATCGGTCACAAATGGGAAATCCTGCGGGGCGAATTCCTCGGCTGGCCGCAAGACGTGCCTCTGCCTGCCGCTGGCAAGCCGTGGTTCGCCCGTCCTGCCCCGCTCGTTAGCGAACGTCGAGCCTTGGTCATCGGTGGCGGACTGGCCGGTTGCGCCAGCGCCGCGAGCCTTGCTGCACGCGGCTGGCACGTCAGCCTGCTGGAGCGCCACGGCGAGCTGGCCCAGGAAGCCTCGGGCAATCCGCAAGGGGTGCTGTACCTGAAACTGTCGGCGCACGGCACGGCATTGTCACAGTTGATCGTCAGTGGTTTCGGCTACACCCGACGCCTGCTCGAACACCTGCATCGCGGTATCGATTGGGACGGCTGCGGTGTGCTGCAACTGGCCTTCAACGTCAAGGAAGCAGAGCGCCAGGCGCAGCTTGCGGCCGCTTTTTCTCCGGACCTGTTACACCTGCTGGATCAGCCGCAAGCGCAAGCTCAGGCGGGTATTGGTCTTGAGCATGGTGGCCTGTTTTTCCCCGAAGGCGGGTGGGTTCACCCACCCGCTTTGTGTCAGTGGCAAGCGACGCACCCGACGATTGAATTGCTGACGCATCACGATGCGTTGGAACTGCGCAAGATCGATGATCAATGGCAAGCCTGGAGCGGTTCAACATTGTTGGCTTCAGCCCCGGTGGTGATTTTGGCCGGTGCTGCCGAGATCAAGCGCTTCCCGGCAAGCAGCCAACTGCCGCTCAAACGTATTCGCGGACAGATCACCCGCCTGGCACAGACGTCTGAAAGCACGAGCCTGGCAACCGTGGTCTGCGCCGAAGGTTATGTCGCCCCTGCCCGGCTGGGCGAGCACACCCTGGGCGCCAGCTTCGATTTCAAGAGCGATGACCTGACCCCGACCACAGCCGAGCATGCGGGTAATCTGGAACTACTCAAAGAGATTTCGAGCGATCTGGTTGAGCGCTTGCACGCTGCGCAACTGGACCCCGGGCAGCTTCAGGGCCGCGCGGCCTTTCGCTGCACCAGCCCCGATTATTTGCCCATCGTCGGTCCATTGGCCGATCACCAGGCCTTTGCTCAAACCTACGCCGCGTTGAGCAAGGACGCCCGGCAAGTGCCCGACATCCGTTGCCCCTGGCTGGACGGTTTGTACGTTAACAGCGGCCATGGCTCTCGCGGATTGATCACCGCCCCATTGTCGGGGGAGTTACTGGCGGCCTGGCTGACCAACGAACCGCTGCCGCTGCCCAGAAGCGTGGCCGAGGCCTGTCACCCGAATCGCTTTGCCTTGCGCACACTGATTCGCGGCAAGGCCTGATGCGCGACGGTACGCAATGGAAAGCGCAATGAGCCGATCAACACAGTTGCGCCTACTGGCCGCGCGGCCCCAAGCCCAGTAGCATCTCCAGGATTGTTTACCTGAGGTACCTATGCTGATTCCCTACGACCAACTTGAAGTCGACACCCTGACCCGCCTGATCGAAGACTTCGTCACCCGTGACGGCACCGACAATGGCGATGAAACTCCGCTGGAAACCCGCGTGCTACGGGTTCGCCAGGCGTTGACCAAAGGTCAGGCGCTGATTGTCTTTGATCCGGACAGCCAGCAATGCCAATTGATGCTCAAGCACGACGTACCCAAAGAACTGTTTGATTGAGGCTGTCTGCTGTGATTGATCCGCCTCGTTCGCGGGAAGGTTTCAGACGCTGGAAAAGCGGGGGCCAAACAGAATAATGCTCGCACCGATCACGCAAAGGGCAACGCCCAGCCAGTCTGAACTCAAGGGACGAACCCGCTCGACCACGCCAAGCCAGCCGATGGACGCAATGATGTAGATACCGCCGTAAGCCGCGTAGGCGCGGCCGGCGTAGTTCGCTTCAACCTTGGTCAACAGCACCGCAAAGAGCATCAGGCTGAGTAACGCAGGCACAATCCACCAGGCACTTTTACCCTGGCGTAACCACATCCAGAACGCGAAACAGCCGGCGATTTCAAACAGCGCCGCGAGAAAAAACCACAGGTAATTGAGCATGCAACGGTCTCCTCAAGGCTGCCAGAATCGGCAACCCTAACGAGGCAGCTCCCCGTGAGCAAGTTCAGCCGGCGGTTTGTTTGGCCTTGGCGCGCATCTTGTCCGCCATCACGGTCATTTCGTTGTAGAGCAACTGCGGGTTCTTCTGCTTCAGCGCCCAGGCCATGCGCCCCTGTTCATGGGGCAGAATCATGAATTCACCCTCGGCGACATGTTGGTAGATGTAGTCGGCGATATCGCTGGCGCTGATCGGAGAGCTTTCCAGCAGTTTGCCGACCTGGGCTTTCATGGCGGGTGTCGGGCCACGGAAGGAATCCAGCAGGTTGGTCTGGAAGAACGACGGGCAAACCACGTGCACGGCGATTTCCTGGTGCGCCAGTTCAATCAACAGGCTTTCGGACAAGGCCACCACGCCGGCCTTGGCCACGTTGTAGTTGCTCATCGCAGGGCCTTGCATCAAGGCTGCCATGGAGGCGATGTTGATGATCTTGCCTTTGCTTTTTTCCAGCAGCGGCAGGAAGGCCTTGCAGCCTTTGACCACCCCCATCAGGTTGATCGAGATCTGCCAGTCCCAGTCTTCGAGGGACAGCTCACTAAAGAAGCCGCCCGAGGCCACGCCTGCGTTATTGACGATGACATCGATGCCGCCCAGCTTCACTTCGCAGGCTTGAGCAAACGCGGTCAATTGGCTGTAGTCGCGCACATCACAACGCTGGATAAAACCGTCGCCTCCGGCTTCACGAACCAGTTTGAGTGTCTCTTGCAAACCCGCCTCGCTGACATCCGACAAGGCTAACCGCCAGCCTTCACGGGCCCAGCGCAGAGCGATTTCGCGACCAAGGCCGGATCCAGCGCCGGTGATCATCATGCGATTTTGCATAGGAAGTTGCCTTGTTGTTCCGGGGAAGATGAGCCGCAGTGTAGCGAAGGACTTTCCTCCATCCACGCACCATCAGAGTGCTGAATGCCCCAGGCAAACCACGGAGCTGTACGACGACAAATTGCGTTGCAGCCAATCGCGGGCAAGCCTTGCTCCTACAGTTTTAACGCGTACTCGCAGGAGCGAGGCTTGCCCGCGATTGAACGATAACGCGGTCTTGCTGAATGAATGCAGCAAGTAAAACAAAAGAAATAAGCCCGGCACCGGAAAACATGTTCAAAAAAAGAGGCCCACATGGGGCCTCTTCCTTATTGAGCCAAACCCTTAGTCCGGGTTGCCGTCGACAACGCCAGCGGTGTTATCGAGCAGGCTCTTGGTAGCGGTCTGCAGGAACGCGTCCAATTTCTGCTTGAGGCCGGCTTCATCCGGCGAGTTCGGGATCACCTGACCTCCAGGGTTGGCCCCAAGCTTGTACTGCCAGACCTTGGCCGGCATATCCTTGGGTTGTACCAGAATGTGGTCACCGTTGATGATGGCCACCGTCGGTTCGTTACCCGAAGGTTTGATGACACCGATGCCCTTGTCGCCTTCCGGCAGGTTGAGCAAGTCACGCCCCCAGCATTGCTGGCGGAACTCGCCACCGATACGACCCATGATGGTCGGCACGATATCAATCTGCGTGCCCACGATGTCACTGCGCTTGCCGAACTTCTCCTGGAGGCCCGGAGCGATCATCAGCATTGGCACGTTGAAACGTCCCAGGTCCATCTCGGTGATCTGCTGATCGTTACCAAACCCGT
Source organism: Pseudomonas sp. GW821-FHT02H09 (assembly GCF_059421425.1). NCBI lineage: Bacteria > Pseudomonadati > Pseudomonadota > Gammaproteobacteria > Pseudomonadales > Pseudomonadaceae > Pseudomonas > Pseudomonas sp. GW821-FHT02H09. The sequence goes on along the minus strand of NZ_JBWKVA010000009.1, from coordinate 163,142 downwards.
GGTCACCCACAACGACAAACAAGGTTTCTTTGAAATACGGCTCTTTACGCGCTTTTTCGAAGAACTGGCCCAAAGCCCAGTCGGCGTAGCGCATGGCAGTCAAGTGCTCGTTCAATGTGCCGCTGTCCGTAACCTTGTCGACGGGCAAGGGTGTCGGCAACGCATACGGTGTGTGGTTGGACAGGGTTTGCAGCAGTGCGTAGAACGGTTTTTTGCCATCGCGTTTCTTCAGTTCTTCGAGGCCACGATTGAACATGTCTTGATCGGAAACACCCCACGTCGGATCGGAGAACACCGGGTCGATGAAGTCGTTACGACCAATGAAGTTGGTCATGCCCTGATTGCTGAAGAAGCCTGATTGGTTATCCCAGGCAAAGTCGCCGTTATAGACGTACACATCGTCATACTTACGAGTGCTGAGCAATTGAGGCAGACCGGACAGCTTGTGGCTGCCTTCCGGGGTTTGCATCAGGTACTCGAAGCCTGGCAGGTTGGGGAAGCAAGCCATAGTCGCAAACATACCCTGGTGGGTATGGGTACCGTTTGAGAAGAAACGGTCGAACAAAAGGCCTTCTTTCGACAGATTATCGAAGTACGGCGTGATATTGCCGGGACGACCCAGCGCGCCCACCGAATGACCGGCGAAGCTTTCCATCAGAATGACCACGACGTTTTTGATCGGCAGGGTATTTGCCTCCGGCGGCGTAGTATCGCGACGCATGGCGGCAATATCGGCGTCGACCAGCTTGTCGTTGGCCACCAGCAACATGTCGCGCACGGTCTGCTGAGCCAAAGGCTGATCCAGAGTGGCTTTCCAGATATTGGAGCGATCGTCGGACAAACGGCTCTCCGCCGCGGAGATCAGTGTCAACGTTCCGTTGAGGCCCAACTGGTTGGCAAAGTTGGAGTTGGTGGTGTAGGCGTCACCCCAACGCAGCGGCGGGCCTTGACGCAAGGTGCCACGGGCAGCCACGACACAAATCAGCATACATACCACGAATACACCAATGCGCACGTACCACGGGGCGATTTGACGCGTGCCGATGCTGCCACCGCTGAACGGGCCACGAGGCCGGGTCGCACGGTCGGCGCCCTTGAACGCCAGGCTCAACAACCAGGTGCCAACGACCCAGGCCAGCAGATAGCGAACCACCGGGAAGCCGTACCAGAGCATGCTCATCACGGTTTTCGGGTCTTCCTTCACGTACTGGAAGACCAACCCGTTAAGGCGCTGGTGAAACTCGCGGTAGAAGTCCATCTCCATCAGGCCGAGGAACAGCGCAATGCTGGAGGCGATGGTCAGCCAGAAACGGAAGAAACCACGGGCGGCCATGATCCGGGCGCTGAACAGTGCCAGCAGCAGCGGGATACTGATGTAGACCACCAGACGCACGTCAAAACGCAGGCCGTTGGCAAAGGCTTCGAGGAAGGTCGAGGCCGGGGTGTCGAGGATCATCTCTCGGTTATAAACCAGCAGCGCCACGCGCAGCACAGAGAGCATCACCATCATGACCAGGGCGCAGAGTAGCGTATATGCCAGATGCGATTTGACGGTCGGTTGCAGCAAGCGACTTGAAGCTCGCTGCTGACTCAGGGCGTCCGGGATTGCCATGTCGATTCAGAACTCATTGGAAGTTAAAATTTCATAAATGCAGCTGCGCCCTGCCCTCTCATAGCCATTACTTGTACGTATTGGTCGCGGGGTTTTCGCGGTGCGCAAATGGTGCACGATCACTCGCGGCATTACCATTTATTACTGGCATGCGCTCCCAGCGTGGTGTTTCAAGGCTCTGGAACAGGAGGCTGCTGAAGGCTGAGCGCGGAAAACAGCGGGTGCGAATTGTCTTGGAGCGGTTGTGAAAATTTCGTTCAACGCACATTTTGACACATAAAAAAGGGCCTTGCGGCCCTTTCATCAACACTGTTGCTTAGTCATTGCTCGGTTTATTAATCGCCTGCAATACATATTGCGGCAAGGCGAAAGCGCCGATATGAATCTCAGGGTTGTAATAGCGAGTGATGATGCCGCTGCCAGCAAAACGCTGACTCAGAGTCTCGCGGGACAACTTGCGGTAAGCGGTGTTGGTCGCGCCCCAGGCGAAGGTCATCGCGCCGCCGATGTAGGTCGGCACCGCAGCCTGATAGAAGTGCCAGTCCGGGAACAGGCTACGCATACGACCGGCAGTGGTTTTCACTTCGCTCAGTTGCATGAACGGCGTGCCGTTCTGGGTCACCAGGATGCCGCCCTCGTTCAGGCAACGGTGGCACGCCTGATAGAAGTTTTCCGAGAACAGCACTTCGCCCGGACCGATCGGGTCGGTGGAGTCGGAAATGATCACGTCGAACTTCTCTTCGGTGGTCGCGACGAAACGCATGCCGTCGTCGATCACCAGATTCAGGCGTGGATCATTGAACGCGCCCTTGGAGTGATCCGGTAGAAACTCTTTGCACATGTCGACCACGGTGCCGTCGATTTCGACCATGGTGATGTGTTCGATGCTGCGGTGCTTGGCTACTTCACGCAGCATGCCGCCATCACCACCACCGATGATCAGCACCCGCTTGGCAGTGCCATGGGCCAGGATCGGTACATGGGTGAGCATCTCGTGGTAGATGAACTCGTCGGCTTCGGTGGTCTGGATCACGCCGTCCAGGGCCATCACGCGACCCATGCGCGGGTTCTCGAAGATCACCAGATGCTGGTGTTCGGTGCGCACTTCGTGCAGCAGTTTTTCCATGCGGAAACGCTGGCCGTAGCCTTCGTAAAGGGTTTCCAGGTACTCGCTGTTCTGGGTGGTGCTCATGGGTAAGTCCCCCGGTAAATGCTGGTGGCAACGGACGGTCACCCGCCCATGCTGGCCAATCGTCGGCACGGGTGTCGGCAATTGACCAAGGAAAGGCGCGCATTCTACGTCGCAGAACATGACAGGTCGAACCTTCTGGCTCTATCTTTGTGCCTGACCTTTACCAAGAGCCAACAAGATGTTTTACCGCTATCACCCAAGCCCGATCGGGCCGCTGCTGCTGGCCGGGGATGAGCAGGGGCTGCGCCAGCTGTACATGGACAACCACCAGCACTGGACGCCGCCGCAGTACTGGTTCGAAGCCAGTAATGAACTCGATACCGTCTGTCGGCAACTGGATGAATATTTCGAGGGTAAGCGTGAGTGTTTCGATGTGCGCCTGGCACCTCAGGGCACGCCGTTCCAACAAACGGTGTGGCAGGCCTTGCAGCGAATCCCCTACGGCCATACCTGGAGCTACGCCGAGCTGGCGGTGCAGATCGGCAACCCGAAAGCCGTACGTGCGGTCGGCACCGCCAATGGCGCCAACCCGATATCGATCATCATCCCTTGCCATCGGGTGATCGGCAGCAACGGGACCCTCACCGGCTATGGTGGTGGACTGGAACGCAAACAAACGCTGTTGCAACTCGAGGGTGCGTGGCTGATTTGAACCGAGGCGCAGTCGCTGGGCTGGCAAAAAGATCGCAGCCTGCGCCAGCCCCTACATATTGTTGCCCCGTGGCCCGGCGATGGCCCAGATGATCAGACCCAGTACCGGCAGCAAGATAATCACCATCACCCAGATGATCTTCATCCCGGTATCGACGCCGCTTTTAAGAATGTTGATGATCGCCCAGATATCCAGGACAAGGACTATCAGGCCGACCAGACCATTGAAAGTGGAACCCACGGTGTCGCTCCTAAGTAATGGCTAACACACTCAGGATAGCCGGGCTTGATAAGGATTCCGTCTGATTATGGTTAGACGTGAATCGCCACTCGTAGTGCTTCAAGGGACGGCGCAGCGTTGATGCCGACTTCGGCGCACAACTCCAGCACCCGTGGCACGTCGTTGCCATACACCAGCACCGCCTGAATTTCGTCATCGAGCAACTGGCTGAAGTTCATCAGCACATAACCACCGTTTTCAGGGTTCATGCTGCTCAGCTGGATCTGGATGCGGTTGAGCGCAGTCAACGCTTCGACTTTGGCAAGCTGTTTGGGTTTGATATTGAACGCCACGCCCGGGCCGAACGAAGCGACTATCCCGGCAAACAGGTCCATATAGGTGTCCGCCTGAAACAACACGGTTTCCGGCAGGCTGCCCACCACGACCCACTCACCCAGCGGGATCGAAAACGTGTCGTCGTAGTTGATGTCCGGATTGGCCGCCAGGAAAGCGTCCGCGTCGGCGTAGGCTTGCGCAGCTTCGTCGGCGATCCGCGCCACTTCATCATCACCCATACACCCGGAGCTGATTTTGCTGATGAGTTCAACGAGGGCGGTTTTCATGGGCGAATCCTGTAACGAAGGAAATTTGAGGGCGCGAAGGATAGCGCATTCGGGGGCAAACCTGTGTAGCAGGCTGGCGCCAGGCTGCGTCCGACCGCGTAGCGGTCGTAAAATCAGACACTGCGATTTTGCAGGTTAACCGAGGAGGCCGGATTTACGACCGCTTCGCGGTCGGACGCAGGCTTCGCCAGCTGCTACGGACAACCTTGAACTCTCAGCCCGGCAACTTTTCCAACTGCACCGTGGTGTCCGCTGCGCCCATGGTTTTTGCGGCGTCCAGCGCGGACACTCCATTGGCATCCCTGGCCTTTGGATCGGCGCCTTTGCTGATCAGGTAGTCGACGATTTGCGTACGGTTGAACATCGCCGCCATCATCAACGCGGTGCGACCGTCAAAGGACGAACCCTCGACCTCGGCGCCACCTTCGACCAGCACTTTGACCACCGGCAGGTCACCTTTGAACGCTGCGCCGGCAATCGGGCTTTGGCCGTTGTCGTTGCGGATCTCCGGATCAGCCTTGTGCTCGAGCAATACCCGCACCGCATCGACGTGCCCGTGATAGCTGGCGAGCATCAGCAAGGTATCGCCCTTGTGGTTGCGCAGATTGACCGGCAGGCCTTTGCTCAGCAGCGCCGCGAGCATGGCCGCGTCGCCTTCACGCGCTTTGTTGAACACCTGCTCGGCAAACTCCGCAGCTTCTTCTTCGGTCATCTGGCGGCTTTTGTCTGACATTCGGGACTCCACATTCTGATCGCAAAGCCGATAGTTTCCCGAGCGGCCTTGCGCCTGTCACCCCTTTTTTCTCAAGGCCTGCCATAGTCAGAATCAATAGCGAAACTTGCCACCTTGAATATCCGCCAGCACCTGCTCGGTCACTAGCACGTAAGTGTCCGATCCCGGCACGCCCCTGACATTTTTTTGCATGAAGCCGACCTCGTTGCGAATCGGCGCACAGCGGTTCAGCGTGTTGCTGCGATCTGAAAATCCCTGCAAACCACGCAAAATGCACGATGCACGATGGCCACTCATGCAAATTGCACGAAGCCGAAATGCCTGTAAAATTATAACTTACTGATTTATATAGTATTTTTTATAGCGGCAATACTGGCACAATCAATGCTCCTATCACTTCACGCTTGCCATTCAAGAGCTAACGGAGCTGATAGACATGAGCCTTATCCAGGAAAAGTTCTCTTCTTTGTTCTCCGACTTCAACGTCACCACCCAGGCACGGCCTGACGGCAGCATTGTGCTCACGTTGTGCAACCGCGAAGGTAAACAGCTCAAACGATCCATTTCTTATGCGCAGTTACATGCCGGTGAGCAACTTTCCAGGGTGATCAGCGCGATTCGCCGCGACCTGGCAGAACAGGCCGGCGAACTGCCAAAGATTTCAATGCTGCAAAGCCAACAACGCTTTGCGCTGCCGACCTATTACTCGGCCTGATTCATCACCCGCTTCAACTGTTCAGGTCGTGAAGCCTTCTGGCTTCACGACCTGATTTCATTTTGGGGTCAGTTCAATCACGCCCCAACCACTGCGGCTTAGAACCCTGACGGATCTATTTGCGCGAAACTGTTCACGTTCAGATGCCCGGCCAGTTCACCGCCATTGCGCACCAGACCGCACGTGGCCATGCCCGCTTGCTGCGCCGCATCCAGCTCCTGGACGATATCGGACAAGAACAGAACGTGCTCGGGCTCGCAGCCAATCGCCTGGCTGATCCGCTGATAGGACTGCGCTTCGCGCTTGGGGCCCGACGTGGTGTCGAAATAGCCACTGAACAACGGCGACAAATCACCGGCTTCGGAGCAACCGAAAATCAGCCGCTGAGCCTGGATAGACCCGGAGGAGTAAACAAACAGTTGATAGCCGTCCTGATGCCAGCGTTCAAGCGCTTCGACCGCATCCGGGTAAACGTGCCCTTTGAGCAGCCCGGCTTGATACCCCTGCTCCCAGACCATCCCTTGCAAGGCTTTGAGTGGCGTCGCCTTACGGTCTTCGGCAATCCAGCTCAAGAGGATCTCGATGACCCGCTCAACGTCTGCCGTCGGTTCACCGCTGTCCTGACGAACTGCCTGCAGTTGCTCAGCCACGTTCGGTTGTTCGGCGTTCTTGCGGACAAACTCCGGAAGGTGTCGGGTGGCATAAGGAAACAGCACCTCAAACACGAAACTCACGGCGCTGGTGGTGCCTTCAATGTCGGTGAGAATGGCTTTGATCGACATCCGCTCAGTCCTCCAGGCGTGGGAAGCGATTGGCGATGTCTTCGCCAGTGAATCTGGCCACCCACCCCTCGGGATTGTTGAACAGGCGGATCGCCACAAAGTGCGGGTTCTCGCCCATGTCGAACCAATGCGGCGTACCCGCGGGTACCGAGATCAGATCATTTTTCTCGCAGAGCACGGCGTACACGTAATCGTCGATGTGCAGGGTGAACAAGCCACGCCCGGCGACAAAAAACCGTACCTCGTCCTCGGCATGCCGGTGCTCATCAAGGAACCTGGCACGCAGCTCGGCTTTTTGCGGGTGATCGCTGTTGAGGCTGATGACGTCGACAGTGATGTAACCGCGCTCGGTCATCAACTGATCGATCTGCACCCGATAAGCGGCGATCACTTCGTCCTGGCTCGCACCCGGTTCGATTCGTGTAGCGGCTTGCCAGCGGTCGAAGCGCACGCCCTTCTCGGCCAGGGTCGAAGAAATATCGTCGAAATGGGTCAGAACCTTGTTCGGCAGTTCCGGGCTGGATACGTGGTAAACGGACAGGCTGCTCATGCTGGCAACTCCTCGGTATCAGCATCGCCTTCCGGTTTTTTACAGACCGGTCAGGTGGTGCGTTTCATCAGGCGGTGAGCTACTTCTGAAGAAGTAAGCGTTAACGGTTAAGCACCGAGCGGGTCTTCAACTCACACTCGAACAAAAATTCAAAGGCTTCGATCTGCCGCAGCGCATCACTCATCCGCGCGCCCCAGGTGTACAGGCCATGGCCGCGGATCAGGTAACCCACGCAATCGGGGTGAGCCTCAAGCCAAGGCTGCACCCTGGCGGCCAGGCGAGCAATATCCTGATCGTTATCAAAGATCGGCACCCGCACTCTGGACTCGTGAGTGGAGATGCCACTGAATGCCTTTTGCAGTTCGTAGTCTTCGAACTCGATAAAGTCTTCGATGGTCAGCCGCGACAGTACGGTGGCGTTCACCGAATGCGTATGCAACACCGCGCCGATCTCCGGGCGCCAGCTGTAGAGCTGGGTGTGCAGCAGGGTTTCGGCCGAGGGTTTCTTGCCCGGTTCCAGGCTGTTGCCGGACAGATCAGTGGCTAATACGTCATCGGGCCCCAACTGACCTTTATGCTTGCCGGAGACGGTCAGCAAGGCTTCGCCGGGCGACAGCCGGGTCGAGTAATTGCTGCTGGTGGCCGGCGACCAGCCGCGACCATAGAGAAAACGCCCGGCTTCGATGATTTCCAGGGCTAGCTGTTCACGGGTAAGGCTCATGGCCTGTCCTCTTGCATACGAGTGGCAATGATAACGGCTGCAGCCAGCGCTGCGAGGCTGGCAATACTAAAGGTCAACGTCGCCCCCAGGGCATTCCAGCTGTAACCGGAATACAACGCGCCCAGCGCGCCGCCAGTGCCGGCCAGCGCGGCATATAGCGCCTGGCCCTGACCTTGCTGACGAGCACCGAAGCTACGTTGCACGAAATGGATGGCAGCCGCATGAAAGCTGCCGAAGGTGGCCGCGTGCAGCACTTGAGCAAACAGCAGCACCCATAAAAACTCAGCGAAGGAGCCCAGCAACAACCAGCGCAACGCGGCCAGCAGGAAACTCGCCATCAGCACGCGACGCACGGAGAACCGCACCAGAATCTTGCTCATGGCCAAAAACATCAGCACTTCGGCGACAACACCCAACGCCCAAAGCATGCCGATCAAGCCACGGGTGTAACCCAGTCGCTCGAGGTGCAGAGTCAGGAAGGTGTAATAAGGTCCATGACTCATCTGCATCAGCCCCACACAGGCATAAAACGCCAATACGCCGGGGCTGCGCAATTGCTTTACAAAACCCTCTCCCGCCAGACGACTGCCCTGGACTGGCTGGGCATTCGGCACCCAGGCGCTGCTGACGACGATCCCGGCCATGATCACCACTATCGCCACCGGATAAATGTCCAGACTCAGCCATTCGAACAAGCGTCCAAGCGCCACCACCGTGATGATGAAGCCGATGGACCCCCATAAGCGGATCTGGCTGTAACGCGAGGTCTGGTCGTTCAAGTGCGCCAGGGTGATGACTTCGAATTGTGGCAACACCGCGTGCCAGAAGAACGCATGCAAGGCCATGACCATCGCCAGCCAGGCGTAGCTCTTGCTGAGGAAGATCAGTGAAAAGCTCAGCAACGTGCAGACCGCGCCAAAACGCACGATCGCCAGTCGGCGCCCGGTGTAATCACCGAGCCAGCCCCAGATATTCGGCGCCACGCAGCGCATCAGCATAGGGATCGCCACCAGCTCGCCAATGCGCGCGCTGGAAAAGCCCAGGTGATCGAAATACAGCGCCAGAAACGGCGCCGTCGAACCGAGCAAGGCGAAATAGAACAGATAGAAACTGGATAACCGCCAGTACGGCAGCGCCGCCACGGCCGTCAGACCGTGGCGACTGGCTGGGCGCCGCCGGCCATTACAGCTGGCCCAGCACCGGTGTGCTCACGCGCACGTCCGCGTTCTGCCCGCGATTGCGCAGCAAGTGGTCCATCAGCACGATGGCCATCATCGCTTCGGCGATCGGCGTGGCGCGGATGCCGACGCACGGGTCGTGACGGCCCTTGGTGATGACATCCACCGGATCGCCGTGCACATCAATGGAGCGGCCCGGTGTGGTAATGCTCGAAGTCGGCTTGAGGGCCAAGTGCGCAACGATCGGCTGCCCGGAGGAAATCCCGCCCAGAATGCCGCCGGAGTTATTGCTGAGGAACCCTTGTGGGGTCATTTCGTCACGGTGCTCGGTGCCGCGCTGGGCGACACTGGCGAAACCGGCACCGATTTCCACGCCCTTGACCGCGTTGATGCTCATCAGTGCATGGGCCAGTTCAGCGTCGAGGCGGTCGAAAATCGGCTCGCCCAGACCCGGCATCACGCCCTCGGCGACCACGGTTATCTTCGCACCGATGGAGTCCTGATCACGGCGCAGCTGGTCCATGTAGGCTTCAAGCTCCGGCACTTTGTCCGGATCGGGGCAGAAGAAGGCGTTCTCTTCCACCGAATCCCAGGTCTTGAACGGGATTTCGATCGGCCCCAACTGACTCATGTAACCGCGAATTACGATGCCCTGGCCGGCCAGGTATTTTTTCGCAATCGCGCCGGCCGCCACGCGCATGGCGGTTTCCCGCGCCGAACTGCGACCGCCGCCGCGATAATCGCGTTCGCCGTATTTATGGTGATAGGTGTAATCGGCATGGGCTGGACGGAACAGACCCTTGATCGCCGAGTAGTCCTTGGACTTCTGGTCGGTGTTGCGGATCAACAGACCAATCGGGCAACCGGTGGTGCGGCCTTCGAAAACCCCGGAGAGGATTTCGACTTCATCGGCTTCCTGGCGCTGGGTAGTGTGGCGGCTGGTGCCGGGCTTGCGCCGATCCAGATCGCGTTGCAGGTCGTCCAGCGACAGCTCAAGGCCCGGCGGGCAGCCGTCGACAATGGCGACCAACGCCGGACCATGGCTTTCGCCAGCGGTGGTGACAGTGAACAGCTTGCCGTAGGTATTGCCGGACATGCAGGGCGCTCCGCGAAATCAGCTCAAAAAACCAAAGGCGCCAGTATACGCAGGCTGCCTCAGTAGTTCATCCTCGAACCTTATCGGTGCCTGCGAGTCCAACCTGCACCTTGTCCATGATGGCGCGATGATGCTGCGAGTTCTTGTCTTGAGCCTTTCCCTGTTTACCGGCCTGGTCCAGGCCTCTGTCCTGCAACGCCCGCTCAGTCTGGACACCGGTAACGGCGAATTGTATGGCTCGATGTTACTGCCAAAATCCGACGCACCGGTGCCTGTGGTGTTGATCATCTCAGGCTCCGGCCCCACCGATCGCGACGGCAACAACCCCGAAGGCGGGCGCAACGACAGCCTCAAACGCCTGGCCTGGGTGCTTGCCAAACACAACATCGCCAGCGTGCGTTACGATAAACGCGGCGTCGCCGCCAGCCTCGCGGCCACCCCCGACGAACGCAATCTGACCCTCGACGACTATGTGGCCGACGCCGTGGCCTGGGGCAAGAAGCTCAAGGCCGATCCACGCCTGGGTAAATTGATTCTCCTCGGACACAGCGAAGGGGCGCTGATCGCCAGCCTCGCAGCGCCTGAAGTGGATGCCGCGGCGGTGATTTCCGTCTCCGGCAGCGCCCGCCCGATCGACCAGGTATTGCGTCAACAATTGAGCTATCGCCTGCCAGCACCGTTGATGCTGCGCAGCAATCAGCTGCTCGACAGTCTCAAGGCCGGGCACGTCGTCGACGACGTGCCAGCACCACTGCTAGTGATTTTCCGCCCCAGCGTACAGCCATATCTGATCACGCTGTTTCGCCAGGACCCGGCGGCGGCCTTCGCCAAACTGAAGATGCCGGCCTTGATCATCCAGGGCAGTAACGACATTCAGGTCGGCGTCGGCGATGCGCAAATGCTCAAGGCGGCCAAACCGGACGCCGAACTGGCACTGATCAGCGGCATGAACCACGTCATGCGCATCGTGCCCAACGATATCAGGCGCCAAATGGCCTCTTACAAAGACCCGCAACTACCGCTGGCTGCGGAGTTGGGCGCGCATATCTTGAGCTTTATTGAAGGACTTCGCGCCAGTTAAGCGGCTTTGCCCCTCCAGTCCTGAAAAAAACGGCCGATAAACCATTGCCGGCAGTTCACTTGCAATCGGCAAGCAGGACTTGGACAGGATTTCGCCGTTATGACTGATACCCAGAATTCACCCGAAACAGCAGCCGATGAAACCGCCCCGCAAGCGGTCGAACTGCCGTGGGCGGACGTCCAGGTCGAGCACCACAAGATGCTCCGCCTGGCGCCGCTGCAAACCGATCGCGCCACCGGCGGACGGCCTTTACGCTTTGTCGAATTCGGCTACGCCGAGCGCAACGGCAAGGACCACAGCCTGCTGCGGATGAATATCCAGTTACCGGGCCAGCGGGTTCGCAAAGAGCAGAACTATCTGGACGTGTGGGTCGATCACGCTACCCGCCGGGTGCGTTTCAGCCCTGAAATCGGCTTGCAGATCGAACCCTGGAACCGTGGAATCGGCCGTTTCCTGATGGCTCAGGGGGTCACTTGGGCGCAGAAAAAATGGTCGAATTACCGCGTCGATGGCATGGATCTGTCGAACAAGGATGCCCTCAATGAGGACACGCGTCTGCGCCGTGATCACTTTTTGCGCATCCATGGTTTCGATGTGGTTTACGCCGATGTCCAGCACCTGAAGGGCAGTGTGAAAGATGTGCTGGTCAGTGAGCTGCGGGGAAACTGGAACACTGAAAAGCTGCAGTTCGTAGAAATTCTCGAAGCCGCGCAGATGCTCCAGCAAGCCGAGCAAAACCTGGCGGAACAAGAAGTCAAACTACGCCAGCAGGAAGAAAAGGTCAGCAAGTTCAAACGCGAAGATATCGGGTTGCGCTTCACCATTACTTGCCTGGTGGCGTTCTCGGTGTTCCAGGCCGGGTTGTTGATCTGGATTGCTACCCATCGTTAATCCACTTGATCGGCAGGAGCCTTCGATAACGCCAAAGGCTCCTAAGCCGCCTCGAATCAGCTCGTTTTACGGAACACAAACACCAGACCGACGATGATCAGCAACATGCCGAGCATGCTCAGCGCCGCCAGTTTGTTGCCGAAGAACAGATAGTCCATCACCGCTGTTACCGCCGGCACCAGATAGAACAGACTGGTGACATTCACCAGATTGCCCCGGGCGATCAAGCGATACAGCAACAGGGTCGCCAGCACCGAGACCACCAGCCCCATCCACAACACCGGCACGATAAAACCCGTGCTGTGTTCAATGTGAAACGGCTGGAACGGCACAAACACCCCGCACAACAACAGGCCCGCCAGGTATTGGACTGGCAGCGTGCCCAACGGGTTATCGGTAATGCGCTTCTGCATGATCGCGCCGAACGTCATGCTCGCCAGCGCCAGCAAACCGAAGAGCATCCCGGCCAAGGACATACCGGCCAGGCCAATGCCCTGATAAACCACCATGACCAGACCTGCCAGCCCAAGCCCCAGACCGAAGATCCGGCGCCATGAACGCTGACGCTCCATCAGCACCACGGTGAGGATCGGTTGAACGCCCATGATGGTGGCCATTACCCCGGGGGTGACCTTCAAGTCGAGGGCCAGCAGATAGAAAATCTGATAAGCCCCCAGCAACACCACGCCGGTAGCCGCCGCATAAAGCATCGGTTTGCCGCCACGGGGCAGTCTCAATTTGAGCAATGGCATCAACAGCACCAGCCCGAACAGCGCAATGGCGAAGCGGATCAGCAGGAAGGCAAACGGTGAAGCGTGGGCCAGGCCCCATTTAGAGAAGATCGCCCCGCTGCTCCAGAGCAGGACGAACAGGCTCGTCGAGGCCGCCGCGGCCGCGGATTTTTTCGAAATGACAAACATGGATACCACCTGTAGTCAGGCAAAAACGCCAACTCAGCAAACGCTGAAATTCAGTAGTTTTTTTCAGACGGGCACAGGGAACAGCAAACGAAGCTGATCAGCCCGAAATGCCAACGCCTGGCGGTGATACGACTGCGCACACCGGCGTGCTACTGACAGGTGGGGGGTAATGACTGATCTGCGCAGGCTGTTGACCCCCGCACGGCACGACGCCAGCGTTGACCGCTGAATCGACTACCGCGTTGATGAGGGAAACCGGCATGTGCTGATCTTTTTGAGGGAAATCAAGGTGGATGTTGAAATGCACCGAGCGCCGACTATAACCAGCGCTCGATGCCTATTGCAACGACTTGCAACGACTTAGCCAAACAACCAGTAACCCAGCAACGTCAGCACCACCACCGCCAGCACCGGTCGCAGGACGCGATACAGTTTGGGATTGCGGCGTTTCCATTGTTTGACCACGCCACTGAAGCGGTCACTGGAGTTCTTGGTCCAGGCGTAGGCCTGGTTGATCCCGCCGACGCGTTCGTCGTCGAGATTCTGTGGTGCCGTGGCGCGGCCCAGCACGCCACTGACCCAGCGATTGATGCGGGTCATGAGGCGGCTGCTCAGGGGACGCTCGATGTCACAGAACAGGATCACGCGGGTCTTCTCGGTTTCGTTCTTGACCCAATGCACGTAGGTTTCGTCGAACATCACGTCTTCGCCATCGCGCCAGGCGTAGACCTGACCGTCAACGAAAATCCGGCAATCGTCGGAGTTCGGTGTCGACAGCCCCAAGTGATAACGCAACGAACCGGCAAACGGATCGCGGTGCGGGTTGAGGTGGCTACCGCCCGGCAGCAAGGCAAACATCGCGCCTTTTACATTGGGAATACTGCTCAACAATGCCACGGTTTTCGGGCAGAGCACATTGGCCGACGGCAGCGGCTTGTCGTACCACTTGAGGTAAAAACGCTTCCAGCCCTTCTTGAAGAACGACCCAAAACCGGCGTCGTTGTTCTTCTCGGCAGCGCGGATGTAGCCCTCGTCGAACAAGTGCATGGCTTCGTCGCGGATGACTTCCCAGTTGTCTTTGAGTACATCCAGTTCCGGGAACTTGCTGCGATCCAGGTACGGTTTGGATGGCACGCCGGAGAACAGGTACATCAAGGCGTTATAGGGCGCGAACAATGCCGAATGGTTGACGAATTGACGCAATACCGGCAAACGCGCCTTGCCGCGCAAATGCACATAAAGCGTGCTGCCCAGGAACAGCAGCAACACCGACGCCTTGGCGGCAAAGGAAAAGGTCATGCAACAACTCCTTGAAAATAGGCAACTCTGTGCTGCGTCATTTACCCGGCATGGCAGCCGGGCATGATAAACACTACCGGCCTCGGGAAAAACCCGCATAACTCAACATTCAGTGTTAAGGGATACGCAATAAAGCACTTATTAACATAAGGCGGTTGAATGGGAGCTGATGTGGGTCAGCACAATTGTGCCCAGACTGTTTGCGACCGCTTCGCGATCGATCGCGGGCAAGCCTCGCTCCTACAGGGATCCGCCGCACCATAGGAGCACTCCTTGCCCGCGAAGGCGTCCTCACAGACGCTAAAAAACTATCGACACAAGATCGTTACTGCTGATTTTCCTGTTCAGTAAACAAATCGCTGAACAACATGCTCGACAGGTAACGCTCACCCGAGTCCGGCAGGATCACCACAATAGTCTTGCCCTGCATTTCCGGGGTTTCGGCCAGCCGCGCGGCGACGGCCATGGCCGCACCACTGGAAATACCGCACAAAATCCCCTCTTCCTGCATCAACCGTAGCGCCATGGTCTTGGATTCTTCATCGCTGACCAATTCGACCCGGTCGACCATTGACAGATCAAGGTTATTCGGCACAAATCCGGCGCCGATGCCCTGGATCTTGTGCGGACTCGGTTTTATTTCTTCCCCTGCGAGCTTCTGAGTGATGACTGGTGAGCTAATCGGCTCCACCGCCACCGACAGAATCGGCTTGCCCTGGGTGTTCTTGATGTAGCGAGACACCCCGGTAATAGTCCCGCCGGTGCCCACACCCGCCACCAGCACGTCTACCGCACCGTCGGTGTCATTCCATATCTCCGGGCCGGTGGTTTTTTCGTGGATAGCCGGGTTGGCCGGGTTATCGAATTGTTGTGGCATGAAGTACATCGCCGGATCGCTGGCGGAAATCTCGGTAGCCTTTTCGATGGCGCCTTTCATGCCTTTGGCAGGGTCAGTCAGCACCAATTCGGCACCCAGCGCCTTGAGAACCTTGCGTCGTTCGATACTCATGGACGACGGCATGGTCAGCACCAACTTGTAACCGCGAGCTGCCGCGACGAACGCCAGGCCGATACCGGTATTGCCCGAGGTCGGCTCGATAATGGTCATACCAGGCTTGAGCTTGCCGGTGCTTTCGGCGTCCCAGATCATGCTTGCGCCAATCCGGCACTTGACTGAATACCCTGGATTACGCCCTTCGATCTTGGCCAGAATCGTCACGCCACGGGGGGCGATGCGGTTGATCTGTACCAGGGGCGTATTGCCGATGGAGTGGGCGTTATCAGCAAAAATACGGCTCATGACTGGGTCCTTATGCAGCATTGAAGAAGCCTTCAAGGGTATGCCTCGTGCTCATGGGCGTCCAGTCAGCCGAGCGACTGTCGTGTAGAACAATCAATGGCTTAATGCGACTTGAGACTAACCAGCACAACGCATCGGTTGACTAGTTTTTGCGGGTCACTTGATAACGGCCGGTTTCTTCGGCTGCTTGCAGAGCGGGCGATGCCAGCTCCTGCAACGAGTCCCAGCCCAGACAGGCCAGCGCCAGAGACCGAGGCACCGGCTCGCGGCCGTTACTGTAGCGGGAGATGCTACGCGTACTGACCCCCAGCGCTTCGGCGGCCTGGCTAAGTGGCAACCCGGTACGGGCTCGCCAGCCGATGAAGATCCGGGTGTTTTCGTCTGCAGCATTCTGCGCCAGAGCATCCAGGTACAAGGTGTCGGCGCCGATCTGAATGTCCAGCTCCGGCCATTCCACGGTCCAGCCGTCATCACCCAACTCTGCGCCAGCAAACGCTTGCCCATCCTGCAGCGGCAACAGCCCCGGGAATTTACTCGGATCGCTGCTTAAATCCAGGGTCAATTGCTGACCATCGATAAAGGTCAATGCCAGTCTGCTATCAGGCAATACCTGCACGGCCGCCAAGCGTGGCCGTTTCATCGATACCATAGTTTCCACTCCTCCAAAAGTTGCTCGCGATGCGCCCTTACCCATTCCAGCGCTTCCTTCTGGATCAGCGCGGGAGCATGGCCCGCCATCACTTCCACTGTTTCCAGGCTAATCATTACATCCACCCCGCCACCGGTCAGATGAACGTGTGGCGGTAAATGGTCCTGTTCCCGCAACTGAATACGGTATTTGTCGCGAAATCGATATTTAGTAGACATGCCGAGCAAGCTATAGCCAAAATGGCGATACATCAATACTGGCTCCCCGCCCTGACTGAGTCAAGATGTGACGCCCCATTCAGAGACTGAATGGGGCGTCTGCGTTCACAGTCGACCGGGCACCGCGTTATAGTCGGACATGACTTTTACTTCGCCCGCCCTGCTTTGCTCAGGTCGGCGTTACCGTTCGAGGATTTGCAGATGAAGTTCGAAGGCACCAGCGCATACGTCGCCACCGATGACCTGAAGCTTGCGGTCAACGCCGCCATCACGCTGGAGCGACCATTGCTGGTCAAGGGCGAACCCGGCACCGGTAAAACCATGCTCGCCGAGCAAATGGCCGAGTCCTTCGGCGCGCGGTTGATCACCTGGCACATCAAGTCCACCACCAAGGCCCATCAGGGCCTTTACGAGTACGACGCGGTCAGCCGCCTGCGTGACTCGCAGCTGGGCGTGGACAAGGTCCATGACGTTCGCAACTACCTGAAAAAGGGCAAGCTGTGGGAAGCCTTCGAGTCCGAGGAGCGGGTGATTCTGCTGATCGACGAAATCGACAAAGCCGACATCGAATTCCCTAACGACCTGCTGCAAGAACTCGACAAGATGGAGTTCTACGTTTACGAGATCGACGAGACCATCAAAGCCAAAAAGCGGCCGATTATCATCATTACCTCCAATAACGAGAAAGAACTGCCGGACGCCTTCCTGCGCCGCTGCTTCTTCCACTACATCGCCTTCCCGGACCGCATCACCCTGCAAAAAATCGTCGACGTGCACTACCCGGATATAAAGAAAGATCTGGTCAGCGAAGCGCTGGACGTGTTCTTCGACGTACGCAAGGTGCCGGGGCTGAAGAAGAAGCCGTCGACCTCCGAACTGGTGGACTGGCTGAAACTGCTGATGGCCGACAACATTGGCGAAGCGGTGCTGCGTGAGCGCGATCCGACCAAAGCCATCCCGCCGCTGGCAGGCGCCTTGGTGAAGAACGAGCAGGACGTGCAATTGCTTGAGCGTCTGGCGTTCATGAGCCGTCGCGGCACTCGTTGATACTTCTTTTTTACGATCTCAAGGGCGACAGCCATGCTGCTCAACCTGTTCAATGAAATGCGCGCGGCCAAGGTGCCGGTTTCGGTACGCGAACTGCTGGACCTGATCAACGCGCTGAAACAGCGGGTGATCTTCGCCGACATGGACGAGTTCTATTACCTCGCCCGGGCGATTCTGGTGAAGGACGAACGACATTTCGACAAGTTCGACCGGGCGTTCGGCGCCTACTTCAATGGCCTGGAAAAGCTCGACGATCATCTTCAGGCGTTGATCCCCGAAGACTGGCTGCGCAAGGAATTCGAGCGTTCCCTGAGCGATGAAGAACGTGCGCAGATCCAGTCCCTCGGCGGCCTGGACAAGCTGATCGAAGAATTCAAGAAGCGCCTCGAAGAGCAAAAGGAACGTCACGCCGGTGGCAACAAATGGATCGGCACTGGCGGCACCAGCCCGTTCGGCTCCGGTGGTTTCAACCCGGAAGGCATTCGGGTTGGCGATGCCGGAAAACGTCAGGGCAAAGCGGTCAAGGTCTGGGATCAGCGCGAATACAAGAACCTCGACGATTCGGTCGAACTGGGCACCCGTAACATCAAGGTCGCCCTGCGTCGTCTGCGCAAATTCGCTCGCCAGGGCGCGGCGGAAGAGCTGGATATCGACGGCACCATCGACCACACCGCTCGCGATGCTGGCCTGCTGAACATTCAGATGCGTCCGGAGCGTCGCAACACCATCAAGCTGCTACTGCTGTTCGACATCGGCGGCTCGATGGACGCCCACGTGAAAATTTGCGAGGAGCTGTTTTCGGCCTGCAAGACCGAGTTCAAACACCTGGAGTATTTCTACTTCCACAACTTCATTTATGAATCAGTGTGGAAGAACAATATGCGTCGCGGCTCCGAACGGACTTCGACCCAGGATC
The DNA here is from genome assembly GCF_059421425.1 of Pseudomonas sp. GW821-FHT02H09. NCBI lineage: Bacteria > Pseudomonadati > Pseudomonadota > Gammaproteobacteria > Pseudomonadales > Pseudomonadaceae > Pseudomonas > Pseudomonas sp. GW821-FHT02H09. The sequence goes on along the minus strand of NZ_JBWKVA010000009.1, from coordinate 144,748 downwards.
TGCTGCACAAGTACGGCGCCGACTACAAAGTGATCTTCATCGGCGACGCCGCCATGGCGCCCTACGAAATCACCCAGGCCGGCGGCAGCGTCGAGCACTGGAACGAAGAAGCCGGTTATGTGTGGATGCAGCGTTTCAAGGAGAAGTACAAGAAGCTCATCTGGATCAACCCCTACCCGAAAGACACCTGGGGCTACACCGCCTCGACCAACATCGTGCGCGACCTGGTCGAAGATCAGATGTTTCCGCTGACGTTGCGTGGTCTGGAAGAAGGGATGCGCTTTCTCTCGAAATAACCCTCAGTCCTGATCGTTCCCACGCTCTGCGTGGGAATGCCGCCATGGACGCTCTGCGTCCGCTGTTGAGGCTGTGACGCGGAGCGTCACGGGATGCATTCCTACGCAGGAGCGTGGGAACGATCAACATCAAGCAAACCTGCGCAAATAACTCACTTGCTGCTGATGCGCGGTCTCCTGCACCACTGGCGTCAACCGGATCTGCGCGCCCGGCAAACACTGCGCCAACCGCGCCAACGCCAATGGCGTCAACGCCCCCAAGCGTGGATACCCACCAATGGTCTGCCGGTCGTTAAGCAGTACAATCGGCTGCCCATCCGGCGGCACCTGAATGGCGCCCAGCGGGATGCCTTCGGAGATCATTGGCTGGCCCTGATACTGCAGCGCGGGCCCAAGCAGACGAATGCCCATGCGATCAGCACGGCTGTCGACAGTCCAGGTGCTGTTGAAGGCATCGAATAGACTTTGCCCACTGAACTCGCCAATCTGCGCACCGAGCACCACGTCCAGTGGTCGGTTCAATTTGAAATCCGGAATGAGTTCGCGAGGCAGTTCGCGCACAGTCGCAGCTGACGGCACATAACTCAGCTGCGCACCTTTTGCCAACGCTTGCCCAAAACCATCAAGCCCACCCAGCTCTTCACGAACCACCGTGGCACAACTGCCCAACACCCTGGACGCGCTGAAACCACCTGGTGCCGCCAGGTAGGCTCGTGCTCCGAGCAACGGTTGAGTGAACTGCAGGCGCTGGCCCTTCTTCAAGCTGAAACCGCGCCACGGTGAAAGAGGCTGGCCGTCGAGTTGAGCACCAAGGTCTGCTCCCGCCAACGCCAGGCAGCAATCGTCCTGCGCCAATAATGTGAAGCCACCGAGAGTCACTTCAATCACCGCCGCATCCAGCGCATTGCTTAGCAACCAATTAGCCCAGGACATCGACACCCAGTCCAGCGCGCCGCCCTGAGTCACGCCCAGATGCCGCACGCCGAAACGCCCTGCGTCCTGCAGCAGGCACAACGGCGTGCTGGCTTCAATCAATAGACGGCTCATGCCACGCTCTCCAACGGCGAGTCATCACCGCCCAGATTAATGAACTCTGCATGGCTGACGGCCTCGAAGCGCACGGTGTCACCCGGCTGCATCAGGCTGTAGCCGTCGCGTTCCCGGTCGAACAATTTGCTCGGTGTGCGGCCAATCAGGTTCCAACCACCGGGAGAGACCACCGGATAAGCGGCGGTCTGCCGCTCGGCGATCCCCACACTGCCGGCCGCCACGCGCTTGCGCGGCGTACTCAGACGTGGCGCGGCCAGCACCTCCTCCACCAGGCCCATAAAGGCAAAACCCGGCGCAAAGCCCAGAGCGAACACTTGATATTCGCGCTCGCTGTGGCAACGAATCACTTCGTCGACCGCCAAGCCGCTGCGCCGGGACAACAAACCCAGCTCAGGCCCGACGCTTGGGTCATACCAGACCGGCAGCACATGGCTCCGGCCTCTGGCCTGCGGGTTCGGCGTCAGATCGGTCAAGGCCTCGGCAATCAGTTCACGGGCCCGGGAGGGGGTCAGCGCGGTCAGATCGTAATGCACCATCAAGGTCGTATAGGACGGCACCAGATCGATCAGATGCCCGGCGAAACCGCTGCGCAGTCGTTCGCTGGCAGCGAGCATCCACGGCATGTTGTCCTCGGCGATGACGTCGAACAGCCGCACCATCAGACAGTCAATGGCCACCACTTCAACCCGTGGCCTCATGGTTGAGTCTGCTGGTTCAAGGCCTCGCGGATACGCCGCACGGCGGCGACCGAACTGGCGTTGTCGCCATGCACGCACAGCGTGTTGGCCTGCAAGTGCAAGGCGCTTCCATCACTGGCGATCAGGTTCTCACCACGGGCAATGATCAACGCTTGCTCGATGATTTTCTCGGGATCGTGATGCACCGCACCCGGTAACTGCCGTGACACCAGGCGCCCGGCACTGTCGTAGGCCCGATCGGCGAACGCCTCGAACCACAGCGACACGCCGTACTCATCGCCCAGGGCCTGAGCCGCACTGTTGTCGCGGGTCGCCATCAGCATTAGCGGTAATTGCCGGTCATAGGCGGCCACGGCCTGGATCACCGCACGCAGTTGCTCAGGATTGGCCATCATGTCGTTGTACATCGCACCGTGGGGTTTAACGTAACTCACGCGACTGCCCTGGGCCCGGCAAATGCCATCCAGGGCGCCGATCTGATAGTGCAGCAGATCCTGAATTTCCTGCGGGGTGCAGGCCATGGAGCGGCGACCGAAACCCACCAGGTCCGGATAGGCCGGATGCGCTCCGACCTGTACGCCATGGGCCAGCGCGAGGCTGACCGTCTTGCGCATGATGCTCGGGTCGCCGGCATGGAAACCGCAGGCAACGTTGGCGCAATCAATGAACGGCATGACCTCGGCGTCCAGACCCATGGTCCAGTTGCCAAAGCTTTCGCCGATGTCGCAGTTCAATAGCAGGCGGCTCACGATGAACGCTCCTGTAGGCTTTTGAATGTTCTTGTGCGGGATCTTTCGTCAGCATCAGGTTATCAGTTACTGCACCTCGAGTTGCTTGCCACGGGCGTCCGGCAGGCTCAGGGCCGCCAGAATCGCCACGCCGTAAGAGACCGCTGCAAAAACCCCGACCCCCATGCCCAACGGCACGTTCTGGCTAAGCAGACCCATCAGCAGCGGGAAAAATGCCGCCAACGCCCGGTAAAATATGGCAAATATCCACGTTAACGTTATGGGTATGGTTCTGAACCACGACGACGCATATCGTGGATTGGGCGCATTCTTTGGCGCAGGCGCCCTGCCCGTCCAATTAATACAAACCACCCGCCGAGCAGATGATGGACACCTATCCCTTCGATCGTTCCCACGCGGGAGCGTGGGATCGATCAGCATCACGCCAAACTTACAACCCCCGCAAATCGCGCTCTTCAATCGGCCGGCTCTGGCGCAGGCGTTTGCCGCCCAGTACCACCCAGTCGATCAAGCGAAACAGGCATTCCAGACCGAACGACAGCAGCAACGCACCGCCCATTCCCCAACCCATTGCTTCGGGGTTCAGCAGGATCTGATAGCTGTAGCCGTTCCAGGTTTCCTTGCGAATGTCCGGGTCGGCGGCCAATGCCACCTGCAATGCACGGATGTACCACGGGCCTTGCATGGCCTGGAACTGTTTATCCAGGGCCAACTGGCGCGTGAGCAAAGTACTCAGGCTCTCGGCATCGCTGCGAATCACCGGGTCTTCACTGGCGCGGTAATGAGCCACCAACGCTTGCAGGTCGCCCTTGAAGAATTGCCGGGCGGTACCCTGAAAGCCTTGAAGCCCGGTCTGCGCCTCGATCAAGTGGGCTTCAACCCGCTTGGCGTAATCGCTGATGAAACCCGGCACTTGCACACCAACCAACAAGCCAATGGCAAACAACACCAGTCGCAAATAACTGAGCAACATAGGGGGTCCTTATTCGGTCTGGCCCTGACTGACGCATTCGCCGCGTCGCCACAGGCTCCATTGGCCCGGTTCGTAGCGGGTCCAGGTTTCGTTTTCGGTCAAGGGCTCGGTGGCAATCACAGTCACCACGTCATTGGGCGTGGTTTCTGCCTGGAAATCGACGATCACATCGACATCCTTCAAGCGCGCCGGGCCGAACGGCGCGCGGCGAGTGATATGCGCAAGCTTGGTCGAGCAATAACAGAACAGCCAGTCGCCATCGCTGAGCAGGCAGTTGAACACACCTTTGCCGCGGTATTCGGCGCAGGCGGCCACCAGGTCCGGCAACAGCTGCTCGATGTCCACCGGTTCGGGAAACGCCTGGCGCACACGATTGAGCAAATCGCAGAACGCCGCTTCGCTGTCGGTATCGCCGATCGGCCGATAGAAACTGGCGGTGGGCTGCAAATCGGCCAATTGGCCGTTATGGGCGAAACACCAGTTACGCCCCCACAGCTCACGAACAAACGGATGGGTATTGGACAGGCAGACCTTGCCGACATTGGCCTGACGGATATGGCCAATCACTACTTCGCTTTTGATCGGATAACGCTGCACCAGTTGCGCGACTTGCGAATCGCAACTGGCCGCCGGGTCCTGAAACAACCGCAAGCCCCGGCCTTCGTAGAACGCAATGCCCCAGCCGTCACGGTGCGGACCGGTGCGGCCACCGCGCTCCATCAGCCCGGTAAAGCTGAACACGATATCGGTCGGGACATTGGCGCTCATGCCCAATAACTCACACATGCTCGGACTCTCGCTTCAATGCCGGGGCAGGGTTACAAACGCGGTTCGACTCGCAAACGCTGGGGGCTGCCAGGAACGGGTGGGCGGCCATAGCGGTCATCACCGGCGCCACCAAAGGGCTGTTCATCCTCAGGTTCCGGCATCGTAGCCGCAGCCTTCGCGGCCGCGGCCTGCTCGCGGCGGGCTTTGGAAGCGCGCTCGATCGGCCAGCGGATCAACACGAAAACGAGGTAAATGCCAAAGGCAATCATGCTGTACATGAGCAGGTCAGAGATCGCACGCCAGACGTTGTTACCGACCTTGAACAGCAGGTCCAGAGCGGTAATGGCCACGGCCGGGGCGAACTTTTCCTTCACCGGGTCGATAATGGTCGGACTGAACAGCAGCACGGCCATCAGCAGGCGCAATGGCTCGCGCAACCAGCGCCACATCCAGCGGGTCATGCGCATCCATACCAACAGGCAGCCTAAAGCGGCGAAGGCGTAGAGGCCCCAAGCGATCAGATAGTCGTTCTCGGTCATGGTGTCCATGGCAAGGCAGGCAAAGAGACGCTTATGATAACGGCTTTTCGCATGTCAGGCTGCACCGCCGTCGGCGAACCCTTCTTTTGTACAACGTCCGAGAGCCATTCATGCCCCTATCCGCCAACGTTCTCGCTGCCCCGATCGCCCACAAGGCCGATGGTGCTGACCCTTATGCCTGGCTACAGGACCGCGACAGCGCGCCGGTGCTCGACTACCTCAAGGCTGAAAATCGCTACCAGGAAGCGCAACTAGCCGATCAGGCCCAACTGCGCGAAACCCTGTACCAGGAAATCAAAGCAAGAATTCGCGAAACCGACCTTTCGCTGCCCTCGCCCTGGGGCCCGTATCTGTATTACACGCGCACCACCGCAGGTGATGAGTACGCCCGGCATTACCGCTGCCCGCGCCCGGCCGATGACAGCCTGCAGGTCGATGAAAGCCAGGAAGAGCTGCTGCTCGACCCGAACGTATTGGCCAATGGCGGATATTTCTCCCTCGGCGCGTTCAGCATCAGCCCGGACCACCAGCGCCTGGCCTACAGCCTGGACACCAGCGGCGAGGAAACCTACACCTTGTTCGTCAAGGAACTGGCCAGCGGTACAGTCAGCGAACTGTCGTTCGAAAATTGCGACGGCAGCATGACCTGGGCCAACGACAGCCTGACGCTGTTCTTCGGCGAGCTGGACGACACCCATCGCCCGCACAAGCTGTTTCGCTACCGCCTGGATGGCACCGCGGCCGAGGAGGTGTTCAATGAGCCGGACGGACGTTTCTTCCTGCATTGCTACCGCTCCAGCTCCGAACGCCAACTGATTTTGTCTCTGGGCAGCAAGACCACCAGCGAAGTCTGGGTGCTCGACGCCACACAGCCACAGCAACCCTTTACCTGCCTGGCGCCACGGGTCGAAGGCCATGAATATGACGTCGACCACGGCAAGCTCGACGACCAGTGGGCCTGGCTGATTCGCAGCAACCGTGACGGAATCAACTTCGCCTTGTATCAGGCCGCCGACAACGGCGTCGTACCGTCCCAGGATGACTGGCAGAATCTGGTCCCCCACAGCGACAGCGTGATGCTCGACGGCATGAGCCTGAACGCTTCGGCCCTGACCCTGAGCCTGCGCGAAGGTGGCTTGCCAATCGTAGAGGTCCGCCCCCAAGGCCTGCCCGCCTACCGCGTGCAACTGCCCGACGCGGCCTACAGCCTGCATGTGCAAAACAGCCTGGAGTTCGCCAGCGACAAGATCCGTCTGCGCTACGAAGCGCTGAATCGTCCGGCTCAAATCCGTCAGCTTGAGCTTGCAACCGGCGAACAGAAAGTCCTCAAGGAAACCCCGGTGCTCGGCCCGTTCGATCCGGACGCTTATGTGAGTCAACGTCTCTGGGCCACCGCCCCTGACGGTACTCTGGTGCCCATCAGCCTGGTGGTCAAACGCGAAGCCTTGCTCGAAAACCAGGAGCGTAAACCAACACCCCTCTACCTCTACGGTTACGGCGCCTACGGTGAAAGCCTCGATCCGTGGTTTTCCCATGCGCGCCTGAGCTTGCTCGATCGCGGCGTCGCCTTCGCCATCGCCCATGTGCGGGGAGGCGGTGAACTGGGCGAAGCCTGGTATCGTGCCGGCAAGCAGGAACACAAACACAACACCTTCAGCGACTTCATCGCCTGCGCCGAACACCTGATCGCCAAGGGTTTTACCACCTCATCGCAACTGGCGATCAGCGGCGGCAGCGCTGGCGGCCTGTTGATTGGCGCGGTGCTCAATCAGCGTCCGGAGCTGTTCCAGGCAGCGATTGCCGAAGTACCGTTTGTCGACGTGCTGAACACCATGCTCGATCCCGACCTGCCGCTGACCGTCACCGAATACGACGAATGGGGCAATCCTGAAGAGCCCGAAGTCTATGACCGGATCAAGGCTTATGCGCCCTACGAAAACGTCAGTGCCCAGACCTATCCGGCAACGCTGGTGATTGCTGGCTACAACGACAGCCGCGTGCAGTACTGGGAAGCTGCTAAATGGGTGGCCAAACTGCGGGCGACCAAGAGCGACGACCATCTGCTGCTGCTCAAGACCGAACTCGGCGCTGGCCACGGTGGCATGAGCGGTCGTTATCAGGGACTGCGTGACGTAGCGCTCGAATACGCATTTGTTTTTAAGGTATTGGGCATTGCCTGAGGAACTCCACCCGGCGTCCCGGTCTTAACACTGGGCCGCCGGGGTTTGGCGTTTCATCCAACGCCCGGAACAGTAACAGACACAAAAAAAGACTGTGATGACATGTCAGAACCCACTTTACTGAACAACGAAATCCGCGACTGGCTGATGGACTGCGGCATGTTCGATCAGCTGTTGCCGGTCGACTTCAGCACCGCTGCCGGCTACTTCAGCATCAGCACCATCGCCCAAGGCAAAGAGATTTTCCATGAGGGTGATGCCGGCAGCTTCATGTGCATCATCCACACAGGCCAGGTCGCGGTGCAAAAGACCAACGGCGAAGGCCAGCAGGTGACCATCGCGACTCTGCGCAGTGGCCGGGCCTTCGGTGAGATGGCGGTGCTCGACGGCGAACGGCGCTCGGCCAGTTGTGTCGCCGCCAGCGATTGCCAATTGCTCAATCTGGGCAAGGACTCGCTGGAAAAGATGCTCAACGACGCCCCGAAAATCGCCGCCAAGATTATCCGTGCCATCGCTATTGCGCTGTCCAAACGCCTGCGCATGGCTGATGGGCAACTGCTTTCGCAGCAGGTCTAACCGCCGGGCGTCTTGGCTTTCTGCTGATTCTGCTCCAACCCCGGCAAGGTCTGATCCTTCGGCGGATTGGGCATTTCGATCGGTGGCAGCAAAGGCGAACCGGCGCTCCCGCCACCCGCCCTGGGCACACTTCTTGGTGTGACCTGCGGATACGGCGTAGGTGTCGCGGTGCCCGGCGAACCTGACGCCGGCTCGGGTGTAATGGGGACAGGTTGCAACTCTTGCGCCCGCGCTGCACTTATCGAGAGCGCGGCCAACACAATGGCCGTTAGAATAGTGCGCTTCATCAATGGCTCCGTTGCCCTTGTTGGGGTCTTCAGGCTACTCCCAACCGCGCAGTTTTGCCCTTCTCAATGCCAGTTTTCCCTCCCTAATGAGAGTCCCATGAAACGTTTCGTTCTGCTCGACACCACCCCGATTCCCGAAAACGGCGGTGCCTTGTGCCTGTTCGAGTATGGCGAGGATTTCGTCATCAAGATCCAGGGCGGTGACGGCGGACAGCTGATGAACACTCGCATGCACGGCTCCGAAGACGCCCTGGCGGAAATTCCCTGCCGTAAGGTTGCCGGCCGTCCGGGCTCTCGTGTGTTGATCGGTGGTCTGGGAATGGGCTTCACGCTGGCCGCGGCCCTCAAACACCTGGGCAAGACCGCCGAAGTGGTGGTCGCGGAGCTGGTACCTGGCGTGGTTGAGTGGAATCGTGGGCCGCTGGGGGAAAAATCCGGTCGACCGCTGCTCGATCCGCGCACAGTGATCCGCATGGAAGACGTGGCCAAAGTGCTACAAGCCGAGCCGCAGGGCTTCGATGCGATCATGCTCGATGTCGACAACGGCCCCGAAGGCCTGACCCAGAAGGCCAATAGCTGGCTGTACTCCTCAGGCGGCCTCAGCGCCTGCGCCAAAGCCTTGCGCCCCAAAGGCGTGTTGGCGGTATGGTCGGCCAGCGCTGACCGGCAGTTCTCCGACAAATTGCGCAAGGCCGGTTTCAAGGCCGAGGAAGTGCAAGTCTTCGCCCATGGCAATAAAGGCACCCGGCACACCATCTGGATTGCCGAGAAGCTCAAGGGCTGAGCTAAACTTGCCTCATAACCGTCATTAGTCTTTTTACAAAGGTGAACCCATGAGTTCGTCAACGCCTCCCTCCAACACGGCCAAGCTGGACCGCATCCTCGCCGACGCTCAGCGCGACCGTGAAATGGGTTACCGCGACAAGGCCCTGAAGATGTACCCGCACGTCTGCGGACGCTGCGCCCGTGAGTTCTCCGGCAAGCGCCTGAGCGAGCTGACCGTGCACCACCGCGACCACAACCACGACAACAACCCGCAGGACGGTTCCAACTGGGAGCTGCTCTGCCTGTACTGCCACGACAACGAACACTCGCGCTACACCGACCAGCAGTACTACGCCGAGGGTTCCACCAGCTCGCCGACCATCGCCAAGGCCACCCACAACCCGTTCGCCGCATTGGCCGGGTTGATGAAGAAAGACGAGTAAGCCCTGCCAAATCTTCTTTGATAGTTCCGGCCTCTCGCGAGCAAGCTCGCTCCTACATGGATTGCACAAGACCTGTAGGAGCGAGCTTGCTCGCGATGGCGATAGATCTAGCACCCCATCCCCAAAGCAAACGCCCCGAGCACAATCCCCGTATAATCGCGTTTTTTCTCGAAGGCACCCGGCTCGTGGCAAACAAACGGTACAGCTGCATTGGTTTGTATAACCCCAAATCACCGGAGAACGTCGGTTCGGTGATGCGCGCCGCTGGCTGTTATGGCGTGGCGTCGGTGTTTTACACCGGCAAACGTTATGAACGCGCCCGCGACTTCGTCACTGACACCAAGAAAGTCCATCAGGACATTCCGCTGATCGGCATCGAAGACCTGAAGAAAATCCTCCCGCTGGGCTGCATACCGGTCGCTGTCGAACTGGTCGAAGGGGCCCGTTCACTGCCGGAATACACCCACCCGGATCGCGCGCTGTATATCTTCGGACCGGAAGACGGCTCGCTGGATAAAGACATCCGTGACTGGTGTGAGGACGTGGTGTACATCCCGACCACCGGCTGCATGAACCTCGCCGCGACCGTCAACGTGGTGCTTTACGACCGCATGGCGAAAGGCAATAACACACGCTCCGGTCCGAAATTCTAGTTTATAAATATAGAAAATGGACGGAACAAGCGGCGCACTCGCGCAGTCCGCGTTATATCAATCACCCCGCTGGAGACAGATCATGAGCGACAGCAAAATCGTAGAGCGCAGCGAATCCACCCCGTCCCAGACTCTGCCGACGCAGAACGTCCTGGGCTGGGAGCGCATTGGCTCGCTGGCCGGTGGTGTGGTGATGATGGGCAAAGGTCTGCGCCGAGGCGGCGTTTTCGGTTTGATTCAGGTGGCGATTGGCGGCGTAGCCCTGGCCCGCGGCATCACTGGTCACAGCTCGGCGAAAGACCTGCTGGAAAAAGGCCGTCAGGACATGAACAACGTGCGCTCGAGAATCGAACGAACCGCAGAAGAGTTGAGCCGCTTTAAAGCCAATGCTGGAACAGCGACTCGCACTGCGACGGTGGTCGACAAGGATTCGCTGAAATCGCCTGAAGCCGGGGTTTGAAGCGACACAGATGATCGTTCCCACGCTCTGCGTGGGAACGCATCCGCATCTACTGCAGCAACTCGCTATCCAGCACCTTCGACGGCCCCTCGAGGATGCCTTCACTCAATTGCACAAACTCCTTGGTGCTGACGCTACCCTGGTTCATGACCGCGTGCAGCACGTCATCCAGTGAACGCTTGTTACGGGTTTTCAGGCGTATCTCGCCGTCCAGCGCCTGCAACAGCAACACCGCTTTGGCGACCGCCGGCCCGCTGATCTGTTTACCACGCAGGGTGGTGACCTGGTGACTTTCCCTGGTCAGCCGGGTCTCCAGGCTCTGATAACGCTCGTCACTCATACCGCCAGCACGGCGCACCAGTTCGATCGCGTAGTACTCGGCAAAACCTTCGCTGATCCAGTCGCTGTGCTGATTGCCATTGACCCTGCCAAATACCTGAACCAACTCGCGCACCAAGGGGCTGATGCCGCTTTCGCTGACCAGCGGTATGCGGCTGTGCAGGTAGATCGAATCCCGCCCGGCCAGACTGCCGCGCCACATCGGATCGGCGGCACCGACGATCAGCAGTTTGTTCAGGTGGCGCGGGAATACTGCCTGCACTTGCGGCCAAACGAAGGTCAGCAGCGTCAGTACGTCCATACGCCGCATGCCCTGCCCTTGCGGCGAGGCGACCGTAACTTCGGTTTCCCCCAGGCGAGCGCGGCGACTACCCAGGGTTCCGGCGAGCATCCAGCCGGTCGGCCGGTCAAACAGGCGCGAAACGTTGTCGACCCGAAAGCGGTTCTTGCCAATACGCGGCCAGGGGGTTTCGATGCTTTTCCAGCCCGCCGGCAATTCGAATTCCAGACGTGACACCAACTCGGTGCCGTCCTGTTGATCCAAACGCGCCGCCGGCACCAGGTCTTCGCCGCGCAGCAACGCCCAATTGGGGGTCATACGGGTTTCGAACGAGCCATTCTTGCGGGCATTGCTGATGCGCACACGGTAGGTAAGACTGGACTGGCCACTGGCAGGGCGCCAGATGCCGCGCTGGCTTTCGGAAGTTTTGGGCGTAGTGGATTGCCACTGACCATCGGCCTTGAAATCGCTGTAATCACCGCGATTACCCAGATCGAAGTCCAGGCTGTGTACCGCAGCACCGTCGGCCAGTGTCAGCCGAACTTCGGCCTGATCGCTCTGCGGCAACAAACGCACGTGGTAATCCACATCGACTTTCTTCGCCGCCAACAGCGGCGAACTCAGTGCCAGCAGCAAAATGGCTAACGGCAGCCTTGACCCCACAGCCATATACACGCCCTCGTGAATCAACGTTGAAATGCTTGACCCGCTCGGCCCTCAACCCGCACGGAAGATCAAGTGATCTTCCCAATCCTCTTCGGCCACGCTGCCTTCGGCCAGCATGCGCCCGGATTGGGAAATCCGCTCGTGGTGAACCGCATCGCGATCACCGCAAACCAGATGGTGCCAGAGCGGCAAGTCCTTGCCCTCGCTGACCAAACGATACCCGCAAGTCGGCGGCAGCCATTTGAACTGGTCAGCCTTGCCCGGCGTGAGCTGGATGCAATCGGGCACCGAATCGCGACGATTGGTGTAATCGCTGCACTGGCAGGTTTTCAGGTCCAGCAGTTTGCAGGCGATCCGCGTGTAATAGACGCTGTTGTCTTCCTCGTCTTCAAGCTTTTGCAGACAGCACAGACCACAGCCATCGCACAACGACTCCCACTCCTCTTGATCGAGTTGTTCGAGGGTTTTGCGTATCCAGAAAGGTTCGACTTTGGCGGCCATGGTTCAAGCATCGGTATCAGCGAGTGAAAAGGCCGCCAGTCTAGTGCGCGAGGGCTCTGGGGCCAAGCGATTGCGACTGCCGGTAGAACAGGACTTGTCAGTTCTTGCGCCGCGAAGTAGCTTTGCGAGTCGAAAGAAGCCATGCACAGGTGCCATCAACGCTCGACCGCGTTGCACTCAGGTTAGCTGCCACACCTCAGAAAACCATATCTGCTCAGTTAACTGCGCCCGCCGGTTTTTTCAACCTTTGATTCTCAAACGTAGTCAGGAACTCTTCATGAGCGCTAATCCACGCGTTGCCGAATATGCCATCCACCCACAGTTCACTGACCGCTGGTCTCCCCGCGCCTTCACTGGTGAAAGCATCCCGCAAGAAACCCTGCTGAGCTTTTTCGAAGCCGCGCGCTGGGCACCTTCGGCCTACAACTCGCAGCCTTGGCGTTTTCTCTACGCGCGTCGCGACACGCCAAACTGGGAGCGCTACCTGGGTCTGTTGAATGAATTCAACCGCAGCTGGGCACAACACGCCTCGGCGCTGGTGATCGTGATTTCGAAAACCACCTTCACGGCACCAGGCGCCGAAGAGGAAACTCCGGCGCTGTGGCACACCTTTGACACCGGCTCGGCCTGGGGCCATCTGGCGCTGCAAGCCAGCCTCAGCGGCTGGCACACCCACGGCATGGCCGGTTTCGATCAGGAGCTGACCCGCAAGGAACTGAATATTCCTGAAGGCTACGCGCTGCACGCCGCGGTGGCGATCGGCAAACTGGGGGACAAAGCGACCCTGGCCGAGTACCTGCAAGCCCGCGAAACCCCAAGCCCGCGCCGCCCGCTGAGCGAGCTGGCGGCCGAGGGTGATTTCAGTTTGTAAGCCACACTGCAAAACCAAATGTGGGAGCGAGCTTGCTCGCGATGGCGGCGTGACAGTCAACAGTGATGCTGAATGTGATGGCCCCATCGCGAGCAAGCTCGCTCCCACAGTTGATCACCGCGACGTCAATACCCGCGATTGAAATCCACTTCTCCGCGCAACGCCGTATCAGCCTGATACGCCCGCAGATTCTCGATAAACAACTGCACCATCATCGGCGGTGAAGTCGGCGCCGAACTGTGTCCGGTCAGCAGCAAGCCCCAGGCGGTCCAGAACGGGTGACGTTGCGGCAACGGTTCCTGACGGCAGACGTCGATCACCGCCCCCGCCAGATGCCCTTCCTTCAACGCCTCGACCAGATCCGCATCGACCACCGCCACACCGCGCCCGACGTTAATGAACAACCCGGTCGGCTTGAACTGCTTGAACAGCGCCGCGTCGTACAGATCATGGGTGTTGGGCGTGTTGGGCAGGAGATTGACCACGTAATCGACCTCCCCTACGAGACGGCCCAAATCCTCCAGTCCGGCGACTTCAATAAACGGCGCTTGCTCTCGAGCCTCACTGGCGATGCCATACAACTGGACGCCGAACGGCACCAGGAACTGCGCCACGCTGCTGCCGATATCGCCGGTGCCGACGATCAACACCTTGCGTCCCGCCAGGCTCTGAGCCAAGCGGCTGTCCCACTTGCGCTCGACCTGGCTGACCAGTCGTGCCAATACTTCGCGCTCATGGCCAAGCATATAAGTCAGCACGTATTCAGCCATGACCTGGCCGAAAATGCCCACTGCCCGCGTCAGTCGGTAATGCCGAGGCAAGCCCTCGGCGAGCAACGGGGTGATCCCGGCCCAGGTCGATTGCAGCCACTGTGGCTCGTGGCCCTGACGCAACAGGGTCGCCAGCAGGTCCGGTTGACCAAGCCAGATCGGGCAATCAGCGGCAAGGCTCGCAAGCTCGGCGGAGTCACCACTGGTGAGCACTTCCAGGTCAGGAGCAGCCTGACGCAACAATTGGGCGTAAAGAGCGTGGTCGTGTTCAGCAATCAGAACGCGCATGGTTCAAACCTTTCAAAACAGTGCAGGAGGTCGTCGATGGGTTTTTCCCCATCGTCAACGGCCACCGCCAGATTATTCAGTTCTATTTATAAGAGTGCTCTGGACAGAGCACTCGGACCAGTCCGTCAGACCGGATCATTACGCCGTAGCAATTCTTCAGGCAAATGTTCGATGTACTCGTCTTCGGCCGGTGGCATTTGCAGGTGATAGCCCTGCTTGTCGAGATTCTCCAGTACCACGTTGATGTCCTCGCGGGACAACTTGCGCTCAGGGCTGAGTACCAGATCGAAGGCATGGTGCGGTTTGCCGAAAGCCAACAGCAGGTTTTCCGGAACGCGCTCCAGTGCATCGCTTTTCAGCACGTAGAGGTACATCTCGTTTTTGCGCAGGCTTCGGTAGATGGAGCAAATACGTTTCAAGGCTGTTCTCCGGCGGTGGCCAGGCTGTCGAGCAACGCCTGGCCCATCAATTCGCGGCGCCAGCCACGCAATGAATCAGGCAATTGGTAAGGGCCCTCGGGGAAGCCGCTTTTGAGCAGGGCCTCCAGGGTTTTCTTGCGCAGCATTAATTCCGGCGCCATCTCCAGGCGTTCAGCTTCAGCCTGACCGAGCGCTCGCAAACGCTTGATCAGCGCCGCGGCCTCAACCGGCAACGGCTCAGGCACCGCGGGTGGCCATTGATCAGGGGATACACTGCCAGACTGTTTGATCAGTTCAAGCAGAAACTCACCATCCTGACGCACGGTACGCGGGTGCATGTCTTCGATTTTTGCCAGCGCTGCAAGGTTATCCGGCTGAGTCCGGGCCAATGGCCACAACGAGTGTTCACGGATAATCCGGTTACGCGGCAGGTCGCGAGCGCGGGCTTCACGCTCACGCCAGGCGCAGAGCTCGCGCAGCACGGCCAACTGGGCTCGGGAGAGTTTCCAGGCCAGTTTGGCCTCGCGATAGACCTCGTACGGGTCGACTTCGCGGCGCAGATTGGCCACCAGTTCAGCACCGTCCTCCAGCACCCAGGCGTACTTGTCGTCAGACAATTTGGGACGCAGGCGGATGTAAACCTCAGCCAGATGCAAAGCATCTTCCGCGGCGTAGCTGATTTGGGTTTCAGACAACGGGCGTTGCAACCAGTCCGAACGGGTCTCGCCCTTGGGCAGATCAATGTCTAGCACTTCCTGGACCAGACGCGAATAGCCCATGGAGAAACCCAGATTCAGATAAGCAGCGGCCAATTGCGTATCGAACAGCGGCGCCGGCAGGCTGCCGGTCAGACGCAGCAATACTTCCAGGTCTTCGCTGCAGGCGTGTAAAACCTTGATCACCGCCGGGTTTTCCAGCAATGCGGCCAAGGGTTGCCAGTTGTCGATCGTCAAAGGATCAATCAGGTAAGCGCGCACGCCATCGCCAATCTGAAGCAGCCCGGCGATCGGATAAAAAGTGTCGACCCGCATGAATTCGGTGTCGAGGGCAACGAATGGCAGTTGCTGCCACTCGGCGCAAAACTGACCGAGGCTATCGTTGTCGCGAATCCAGTGAATATCGATGGCCACACGGCTCTCCCTTGAAGATTGGCGCGCAGTATATAACGCGCCCGGCGATTTCCGAGCATCCACTGCAGAAGTGCGTGTGGGAAAACATCTGTAGGACTACCAGAATAGTCCGACAGATCAGCACTAGCTGCCTTTGCGCAGTACGTAAACCCGCGACAGAGCACAGCCAGGTATGAAGTTTTGATAACCGAGAATCTCGAAGCCCGTCTGTCTGAACTCACTCTCTACCTGAGTTCTACTGGCCAGCGGGTACTTCGCAACGCCTGCCGACGACGGCTCGTCAGCACCCTGCCCCTGACCTCGCCGAACTTTGAAGCCGACGTCGACCCCCACCGAAACGATCACGGTGTCACGGCTGACACGGTGAAATTCACGCAGCAGCAGCAGTCGGTGCTCACTGCTGACAATGTGTTGAAACAATTGCATGCAGAAAATGCAGTCCACCGCATTGGACGGCAGACCGATGGTGAATGCCGAGCCCTGGAAGGTTTTGACCCGTTTGAGCAGGCCTGGCGAGTGATGGGTCTGGGCATGGTTGAGCATGTCCTGAGAGTTGTCCGTCGCCAGGATTACCCGATTGGCACGCTCGGCCAGCACCGACCAGAAACGCCCGGCACCGCAAGCCACATCGAGAACCAGCCCGGGCTCGCCCGCCGCTTTGAGGGCGCGCCGCACCAACTGCTCATCTCGCCAAAGCGAAAGTCGCCGGGCCAACCCGGTCGGCCGTGTCTCCAGGCAAACTTGAGCGTGCTCCTGGTCGTAACGCCTGGCGAACTCAAGCTCGATGGAGGATGGAGGCTGCGATGACATGACTCGCGAACTCTTAAAAAGGGATCTTCTGGCGACAGATTAACGGCTGGCGCGTGAAAAAAAGGTCGAACGGTGGTGAAGACCTTACTGAGTGGTCACAACTGCGTCGATCACAAGGACCGTCAATGAAGACAAGCCTTGGTAGTTGACCAACCCTCAGGCAGCCAGCCATCAACTTTTCGTGCAAAACCAGCCCGCAAATAGTCAATCAATGGCTAATTGCCAGAACCGTCGCCAGAACCCGGGAACTTCAGGCCTGGTGCAAATACCAACGCCAGTCCTGCTCCCCCACTTCCCCCATGAACTGACGGTACTCGGCACGTTTGACCGCCAGATATACCCCAAGAAACCCGGCACCGAATGCATCCCGAGCCCAGGAGGAGCCTTCCAGTGCGCGCAAGGTGGTCAGCCAGTCCGTAGGCAGCAGCTCTTTGGCCTGAGCGTAACCATTGCCTTCAACCGGCACACCAGGGTCGCACTGCTCACGAATTCCCCGATGAATGCCCGCCAGAATCGCAGCTGCCGCCAGATACGGGTTGGCATCGGCACCGCAGATGCGGTGTTCGATATGCCGGGAAAATGCCGGGCCGCCAGGCACTCGCAAACTCACAGTGCGGTTGTCCACACCCCAGGTAGCGGCCAGCGGCGCGTAGCTGTTGGTCTGGAAACGTCGATAAGAGTTGGCATTCGGACAAAACATCAGCAACGAATCAAGCATGGTACTGAGCATGCCGCCGACCGCTTGCCTGAGCAGCGGCGTGCCGTCGGGTGCTTCGCTGGCGAACAGGTTGTTGCCATCCTTGTCCGCCAGACTGACGTGCATGTGCATGCCGGTGCCAGCCAGGTTATCGAACGGCTTGGCCATGAAACAGGCGGTCATTCCATGCCTGTGCGCCACGCCCTTGACCAGACGCTTGTAACGCACCGCTTCATCCATTGCCTGCAAGGCATCGCTGCGATGTTCAAGGGTGATTTCCACCTGCCCCGGCGCGTACTCGGAAATTGCCGTGCGTGCCGCAATGCCCTGAAGTTTGCAGGCGTTATACAGATCCGCGAGGAACGGCTCGATCTGCTCCAGCTCACGCAAGCCATAGACCTGTGTCGCCAGCGGCCGGCCACCATCGACATCCCGCGCAGGTTGCGGGCGACCGTCGCTGTCGCGTTGGCGATCAAGCAGATAAAACTCCAGCTCCGCCGCCATCACCGGATAGTAGCCATCGGCTTTGAGCGCATCGATCACCTTGACCAGCAAGTGCCGCGGATCAGCCACCGTCGCGGGCATCCCCTCTTGCGGATGCATGCTGACCTGCACCGCTGCCGTGGGGATCTGCCGCCATGGCATGCGCTGCAAACTGCCACTGAGCGGATAGGCCCGACAGTCGACATCACCGACTTCCCAGACCAACCCGGAGTTTTCCACGTCGTCGCCATTGATGGTCAACCCGAGGATGGTGCTCGGCAGCGGCCGTCCGCTTTCATAAACCGCCAACAGTTCATCGCGATGCAGCAACTTGCCCCTTGGCACGCCGTTGTTATCGAGGATGAACAACTCGAACATCTCGATATCCGGGTTGTGCTCAAGAAAAGTCAGGGCTTCTTGCTTTGAGGCAAAGGGGGTCGTGGCAAAACTCATGGGAACTCTCGTATTTCCGCGTCAGGCGAACGCACAGGCGCCGCCGGTTCGATCCACCGCACAGGGCGAACCATATGAAGACTTAACGGGAAATGCAGGTATCCGGTGGGCGCGCGTGGCGACAGTGCCATAGCGCCCAAAAGGCCAGTTCAGAAGGGAGTGCAGACAAGCTCGGAGCGGTGGCAGGGGTGAATCGACGACGGGACTGAAGGCTTGACGCGCAGGCGCCAGGCGAAGCCTCGTGCTTGATATCAACTGACCAACCGTCCATAGGGATAACCGCAGAAAACAGGTGTCGAGCAGCGTCACACGGGCAGATAAGCCGTTAAATCCAGACTTGACGAAGTGTGGTTGCAGATTGACTAAACATTCCCCCGCTGCTCGACCAACTCGACAAACGCCCCACACGCGGCACTTCGGTAAGCGCCCTTGCGACTGAGCAGTGCCACGGTGCGTTGCAGCAACTCGGGATCAAGTGCCAGCGACTGCAATCCCGTCTGCTCGTGGGCGATGGCTTGCGGGAGAATGGTCGCCAGCTGGCTGCGGCGCACGATTTCGATTATCGCGCTGATGGAGTTGGCTTCAATGGCGATGCGTGGTGCGATGTTTTGCTCACGGCAGTACCGGTCGATGTGCTGGCGGGTGGCAAAGTCACCACTGAGCAAGACCAGCGCCTGCTCACCCAGAGCGTGAGCACTCAGCGACTGTTGCCCGGCGAACCCCGGATGCACATCACTGACCACCAGGCTCAAGGTTTCGGCGAACAGCGACTGAGATTCGATATCGGCCAAATGCTCACCGCTGAATCCAATGCCGATATCCAGGCGGTCTTCGGCCAGCGCCGCCTCTATACGGTCCTGAGTCATTTCCTCAACGCTCAGGTTGATCGCCGGGTAGAGGTTGTTGAAGCGGGTCAGCAACGGGCCGATCAGGTACGCGGTGAAGGTCGGGGTCATCGCCAGACGCAACGCCCCCCGGCTCAGATCCTGCACGTCATGCATCGCCCGCTTGGCCGCCTGTAGATCCTGCAAGGCCTGCCGCGCATAACGCACATAAGCCTCACCGGCGTCTGTCAGGCGCACGCAACGCCCCGAACGGTCGAATAGCGGCGCACCGAGGGAGTCCTCCAGTTGCTTGATCTGCTGCGACAGCGTCGGCTGGGACACATGCAGAGCTTCAGCGGCTCGAGTGAAGTTGCGATGCTCGGCGACCGCAAGCAGGTAACGAATATGGCGTAGCAGCATGGGCGCTCAACTATAGGCCTGACTTATAGAAACAATAATAAGCCAGTCTTGGACGCTATAACTGAAAACTTTCATCCTTGCCCCATCAGCAACGCAAGGAGAACCACCATGCAAGACATCATCGACGGCTTCCTCAAGTTCCAGCGTGAGGCCTTTGCGCAGCGTAGCGAACTGTTCAAACAACTCGCCACCACACAAAGCCCCGGCACCTTGTTCATCACCTGCTCGGACAGCCGGGTGGTCCCGGAACTGCTGACTCAACAAGAACCTGGCGGCATATTCGTGATCCGCAACGCCGGCAACATCGTCCCTTCCTACGGCCCCGAGCCGGGCGGTGTCTCGGCCACGGTTGAATACGCAGTCGCCGTACTCGGCGTCAGCGACATCGTGATCTGCGGCCATTCCGACTGCGGTGCAATGACCGCCATCGCCACCTGCAAATGCCTTGACCACTTACCGGCCGTCGCCAATTGGCTGCGTCACGCCGAGTCGGCCAAGGTGATCAATGCCTCTCGTACTCACGCCTCAATTGAAGACCGCCTGGATTCGCTGGTGCGGGAAAACGTCATTGCCCAACTGGCCAACCTCAAGACTCACCCCTCGGTCGCTCTGGCCCTGGAGCAAGGTCGACTGAACCTGCACGGCTGGGTCTATGACATTGAAAGCGGTTGCATCGCCGCCCTGGACGGCGCGTCCCAACGCTTCGTTTCCCTCGCCGAACACCCGAAAACCTGCGCGCTGTCCAGCAAGTTGCAACGCGCCGCCTAACCCACAACTCTTGCATCACTAAAGAGGAAATCATCATGCTGCAATCCCAATTCGCTCAAGCTCCACGCCTGGCCCTGGCCGACATCATCATCGACGCCAAGGCACGCAAGAATCTGTCCTGGCAGGACCTGACCGACGGCACGGGCCTGAGCCTGGCTTTCGTGACCGCCGCCCTGCTCGGTCAACACCCGCTGCCGGCTGAAGCAGCCGATGTGGTTTGCGACAAACTCGGCCTGGACCAGGACGCCAGCCGTCTGCTGCAAAGCGTGCCATTGCGCGGCAGCATTCAGGGTGGCATCCCGACCGACCCGACCGTCTACCGCTTCTATGAAATGCTGCAAGTCTACGGTTCGACCCTTAAAGCCCTGGTCCACGAGCAATTTGGCGACGGCATCATCAGCGCCATCAACTTCAAACTGGACATCAAGAAAGTCGAAGACCCGGACGGCGGTTCCCGTGCAGTGATCACCCTGGATGGCAAGTACTTGCCGACCAAGCCATTCTGATAGACCGCCAGGAAGGTTCTATGAACCTTCCTGGCCCTCAGGATGCTCACCACTACCCCCTCACCTGATTTTTCAATAACCGCAGCAAGTTTTTGATTTGCTGCGCTGCCGCATACCCTGCCTAATCACACGCTTATCACTCAACGCCTGATGATGGAAAACAATCGAAGATGAAAAGCGTTAGTTTCGCCACCGCCAACGCAGGAATGCTGATCTGGGCGCTGTTGATCGCTGCCTCGTTTTTCGCCGCTGCACAAGTCAGTCAGGCTATCGATCCAATCCTCCTGACCGGTCTGCGACTGCTGTTTTCGGCATTGATGTTTTTGCCGATGCTGCTGTTGAAAGGCACCACCCCTATGACTGCGCGCGGCTTGCTCAGCCACGCAGCCCTTGGATTATTGCTGGCAGTGTATTTCGGTTCGGTGTTCGAAGCCCTGCGCTACACCTCTGCGGTCAATACCGGGACGATGTTCACCCTCGTGCCATTGATGACGCTGCTTTTCGAAGCCTTTCTGATGCCCAACAACAGCGTTAGAAATCGCTTGCTGCCCATGCTGATCGCAGCGGCCGGCGCAGTGCTGCTGATTCTCAAAGGCGCAGGTCCCGGACAGCTGCCTTCGCTCTACGCAGTCCTGGTGTATGGCGTCGGGTGTCTGGCGATGGCCTTTTACTCGCCCCTGAGCCAGCGACTCAAAGACCACAGCCTCAAAGGTCGCGGCCCGGTGGCCATGACCTTCTGGAATATGCTGTTCGGCTCACTGTTTCTGTTTGTCTTCTCCCTGCTCAGCGGCGGCTGGCGCACGGGTTCGCTATTGGCGATCAGTGATTTCTTCTGGCTGGTTTACCTGGCGCTGTTCGCCACACTCGCTACTTTCTGGCTGTTGCATCGGGCAATCGGTGTCATTGCCCCGTCCACGGTGATTTCCTACGTTTACCTGAGCACGCTGTTCATCACCTTGTTCCATTGGTTCTGGCTCAGACAACAACCGCTGCTGATAGAACTGTTTGGCGCACTGCTGGTGGGGATCGGAATGCTCGCGCTGGTCATCTCCAGCCGACGCTCGGAACCTGCAACGGCGTAAGAGCGGGCGATGGAGTGCGCAGGTCGCCTTACCTGCATTTTGTGACCCACTGCTGACCACGAAATTTCCCACGAGGCATTCTCTTGGGACTATCGTTCCGTTACCCTTTTACTTACGTGTTGCGCTCAATCGGCGCAAGGGGCTCATGAGACGGATCTGATGCTGAACAGCAACTTGCTTAGAAAGCTCGACATGCAGGACCTTATGGTCTTTATCGCTGTTTATGAACAAAGCAGTGTCACCGGCGTGTCCGAAACCCTCTATGTCAGCCAGTCCACGGTCAGCTATTGCCTGAAAAAGCTGCGTACCAGCTTCGAGGACGAGTTGTTCATCAATACCCGAACGGGTATGCGTCCGACCTGCAAAGCCACCACCATGTACGGGCACGTGCTGAAAATTCTTGAAAGCATCAATCTGTGCCATTCCGGTGTTCAGGCCTTCGATCCAACCCAAAAAGCCGTGACGTTCAACATTTGCGCGCCGGAATACTTCGAACTGCTGATACTGCCGCGACTATTGAAAAACTTCGATTTCGCCGACCTGCCGGTGATCGTCAATGTGCAAAAGCTCGAAACCGACATTCCCGCCGATGAACTGCGCGACGGCAGTCTCGACCTGGTGATTTGCTTCGGCCCCAACTTTCACCGCAGCCACAACGACTTCAAATCCCGGATGCTGGTGGAAGATGACCTGGTGTGCGTCTTCGATAAACGCGCGACCCCGCTGGAACCGCGCTTCAGCCTGCAATCGTTTGTCGAGCGTCGTCACGTGTTTCCCACGCCGTGGACCTCCGATACCAACATGGTGGATGGCTGGCTGGCCCACCAGGCGCATAAACGGCAGATTGTCGCGCGGTCCAACAGCTACAGCGCAGCACTCAAGATGATCACCGGCACCGACTTCATCCTGACGCTGCCACGGCGCATTCAAACGCTTCTGGCCAATGACGCAGTCTTCAGCCATTGCGAAGCACCGAATGGCTTGCCGGGGTTCACCCTCGACATGCGGTGGAGTGAAGCCAGCGATCAGGACAGCGCCAATACCTGGCTCCGTGAGCAAGTGCTCAAAGTCTGCGTGGAACAAGGCTTGCTCTGAGCCCGGAAGCTCGCCTGTCAGTGGCCGATAGCCGCCTTGGTGTAGGACTCACGATCGATATCCAGAATCTCCACGCACAACTGCACCTCTACATCGGCCGGCCATTCACACAGGTCCTGTAGCACGGCCAACAGGCTTTGCGACAACTGCTTCTTGATCTCGGCCGAACGTCCGCTCAACAGCGCCAGCTTCACATGCACAAAAGCACGTTCGCCCAGTCCGGTACCGACCCGAAATGCTCCCACCTGCACCGCTCGGCTCTTGATATCGAACTCCGCCGTAAACTGCCCGGAAGCCACCAACGCATGGTTGAGTCGCGACAATGCCTTGTCGGCATCGAGCGCTGGCAGGTTGGGGGTGTATTCCATATGCAGGTGAGGCATGGCGATTATCCTGATCGGGTAAAGGAAAGGTCGTACATATAACACAGACCAGTCCTGCTCCACCTGAGCACTAGTTAATGCTCAGGGGCAGCCACTGAGTCGCGCAGCGCAAGGCTTTCCCACGCAGCAACCGTAATCAGCACCGCCGACCGTGCCGGCCTTGCCACTGTCGTGGCTGCCGCGCCCACGCAACAGAGAACGGGAACTGCTCATGGGGTGGATCTCCGGTCAAATCCTGAGGGGTAACGCTACACAGCAAAACAACCCAGCCTCGAGGTATCAAGCAGGTCCCTGCGCATTGCGTTAGCTTCAGAGCGACTTGATGTCCTGTATTTCGGACAAACCACGTTCGCTCATAAACGCTTCCAGCCGCGAACGCAGCCAGCGCTCGGCCGGGTCGGTATCGACATGACTGAGCCAGACCATGGACAGGTCCAGTGTCGGCGTCTTGAACGGGAACGGCTCGCAGAACAACTGACCTGAAGCGGCCATGGCCGCGGCCGTGTAATCCGGCAGGCTGGCGATCATGTCGGTCCCGGCGAGCAATGCCGGCAAGGAGCTGTATTGCGGTACCGAGAGCACCACCTGGCGTTTACGACCAATTTCCGCCAACCATTCATCTGCGAAACCGCTGACATTGGCCGTGTGAGAAACCAGCACATGCGGCCGTGAGCAGTATTCATCCAGGGTCAGCGGGGTTTCAGAAGCGTCCGCGCGCAACACGCTGGGTTGAATATGCCTGAGCAATTTGCGCTTGGCATTAGCCGGCAGGCCGCGGGTCTGGCTGATGCCGACGGTGATGTCGCCGGACGCCAGCAAGTCCGGGATACGCCAGTAATCGACGTGTTGGACGACGAACACCACCTGCGGCGCCTCTTGGCGCAACGCGCGCAACAACGGCGGCAGCAAACCGAATTCGACATCATCGGACAGGCCAATGCGGAAGGTCATGGTGCTGCTGGCGGGATCAAAATCGTGGGTCAGGCTCAGAGCGACCGACAACGAATCCAGCGCCGGCGAGAGATGCTGAATGATCTCCTCGGCCCTTGCCGTCGGCTCCATGCGATGGCCAACCCGGATGAACAGTGGATCGTTGAACATCGTGCGCAAGCGATTGAGCGCCGAACTGATGGTGGGTTGCCCAAGAAACAGCTTCTCCGCCACCCGCGTCACATTGCGCTCAAGCATCAGCGTTTCGAACACGACCATCAGGTTGATGTCCGCCTTGCGCAGTTCGTTACGATTCATCTGCTATCCCCAGTCTCCAAGACTGCGGGCAGTGTAGAAAGGCCTGGGGGTTGGCGTCTACCTGCCTGCGCAGAAGATCACCCAGACCGTCACCGGATCCCGACGCACTTGAGGCGCTGGCCAACGCCTGCAGTCCTATCGCCAGCTTGCGTCCATCCTCGCCCTGTTTCAGCAAGGGTATAAGCTTGAGCGGATTTGTTGCGCTCATCTGGAGGCAGTCTGCGCATTGCTTCCAGCCCGGCGCAAGAATATTCAAACCATCGATTTGGGCCAGAAGATCGGTGTTGGCATCAATGCTGATGGCCGCCTGAAGCAGTGCCCGCTCATCCAGAACATACAGTGAATCCGCGTCATACTTCCCGGTGGCAAGGCGATGGGAGCTAGCGTAATCCGCCAGCGCAAGCCAATTGGGCGAGTAATTCTGCGGACGGACCCAGCGAACCTTCTGGTAGTGAGAAGCAGCGCTCTGCCAGAACGGATCAACGAGCGCGGTCTTTGCCGATGCTGGCGGCACCATCAGGAAATTACCTGTGCCTGCCCAGCCTGCCCGGGTATCCGTCACCTGTATCACCAGTGCGACGGCCAACAGACAGAGGGTTGTACGCGGACTGTGGCCCCGAACAACAACATAGATAACGGCGAAGATAGTCACGTAGAAAACCGGCCAGAACATTCGCCCCGACGCCCGGAAAACATTCGCGGCAGCCGCTACAAACGCGGGCAGAGGATAGTCGAACTCGAAGGGGCCGATACCGACTTTGTTGGAGACCGCGAAAAGTGCTAGCCCCCCATAAGAACAGGCAACAGGGTGATCGCCAGATGCTTTCCAGAAAGCTTCATCGATAAGTCCAAAAGTTATGCAGTACAAAGGTGAAAGCGGGAATGGTCAGCGCTACTGCAGCAATTCCCAGCAGATAATGAAGCCCGGCCATTTGGGCGGCCCAGGCCACCAACATCGCAAGTAAAAAACCTGCGCCCGAGACCATCATGAAGCGCACCAGCGTCCGGCCGTGCAATCGGCTGGAAAAACTCCAGGTGGTATTGATCACATAAGAAGCCACGGTCGCTACAGCGAACGCCGCGCCGTTGGCCAAGGGCGGCAGGGGTAACACATAGTTGATGAACAGTACGGCAATGAGTGCATGAAGGGCCGTGACGAACAATCCGGTCACGGCAAAACGCCGGGCACGTTTGATCAAGGCTGACTTGTCAGTGCCTGTCTCACGGCTCATTGCTTGTCACTCAAGCAGCAGCGCGACGTCACGGCTTCTGCGCCAGACAGAACACCGTCAGACCAGCCAGACGGTTCGCACCCATGAAGGGAAGCTCGACACTACACAACATCTTCAACAGCGTATTGACCAGCGGATGATGCCGCTTGAGTTGCGAGCGCGGTGGCGACGGTTGTGCACTTTTTGGCAGTAGCCGCAGGGTTGCCGCAATGGGGAAGACCAGGCCGAAGTAGTAAGCTCCGTGCCTGACCGTCAAACCAGCGTCCCTGGCCACCGTTTCCAGTTGCGGCAGGGTGTAACGCCGTTTGTGCTCGAGAAAGTCATCGTGCCCGCTCCAGAGAAACTGATATGCCGGAACCGTCATCAGAAAACGGCTGCCGGACGGGACTTTATCGACGTAGGCCTTGAGCAATCCGACGTCGTCATCGACATGCTCCAGCACGTCCATCAGCAGTACCAGGTCGGCATCGACCGAGTCGATCGAACGACGGTAGTGCACCGGTTTCCCGGCGATTGTGGCGTCCGAGTCCGCCTCATAGCTAATGTCCACGCACCAGGCCTCACTGGCGAGTGTATGGCTCAGCAGATGATGGGAAAAGAACCCCGAACCGGCGCCCACATCAAGGATCTTGCGGCTCTCTGCGCCCTGAAGCAGGCGGATCATCGCCGCCGCTTTTGAACAGTAATACCAATGCTGCTCGATGCTAGAACCGAGGATGTCGGTTTCCTTGAGATCCATGCTCAGTCCTTGGCGTTGTAGACGCGACGCACCAGGAAAACCGGGCGGCGTTTTGATTCGATGCAGGTTCTGCCCAGGTACTCGCCCAGCCCCCCGATACCGATCAATTGCAGGCCACCCAGAAAGGTGACGGCAACTATCAACAATAGCGTAGCCCGGTACATCGATCCCGGTAAACAACGTCCGCAACACAATGAAAGTGGCGAACGAAAAAGAAACTGCGGCGGTTTTGGCCATCCAACGTACCGGCATGTCAGCGTCAGTTGCACTGCCGAAAAGACTTTCCAACTATTAGAAACAAAAACCTGACAGCCAAAAAAACCACCTTCGCTATGCTTGCTTCGATGCGTCACATAGGCTGTCGCAATTAGATCAATCGCATGGAGCGAGCAGTATGTATTTTGAGATTTACAGGCAATCCCAAGGCACCCCAAGCACCGGAACAGGACAATGGCGCTGGCGGTTGAGGGCGGGAAATCACGAGATAATCGCCAGCGGCGAATCCTACATCAACAAGGCTGATTGCTTGCACGCAATCGGGCTGATCACAAGCACCCAGAGCGATATCCCGGTGAAGGAAATCTAAACCCGCTGGCCGATGCCGAAACTGTTCAGGAGCAATGAGCCGCTTGGGCATGCTTCGAACAGTCGATGATGCGAGCATGAGCAAACACCGGAAAACGAAAAAGCCCCGTAGCTTATTCAGCTACGGGGCTTTTTCTGTGTATGGCGGAGAGATAGGGATTCGAACCCTAGGTACCGGTGAAGGTACAACGGATTTCGAATCCGTCCCATTCGGCCACTCTGGCATCTCTCCAACGGCGCGCATCATAACAGCACAGTTACTGGAAGCGAAGCCCCCAAGCAAAATTTTTCCGTGCTATCAGATGCTTGCGTCGATTAAAGCGGTACGCCGAGACGCTTGGCAACTTCTTCGTAGGCTTCGATGACGTCACCGAGGCCTTGACGGAAGCGGTCTTTGTCCATTTTCTTGCCGGTGGCTTTGTCCCACAGACGGCAACCGTCCGGGCTGAATTCGTCACCGAGGACGATTTCGCCGTGGAACACGCCGAATTCGAGTTTGAAGTCGACCAGCAGCAGGCCAGCATCGTCAAACAGCTTGCTCAGGACTTCGTTGACCTTGAGCGACAGCTCTTTCATGCGAACCAGTTGCTCAGCCTTGCCCCAACCGAACGCCACGACGTGGGATTCGTTGATGAACGGGTCGCCCTTGGCGTCGTCCTTGAGGAACAGTTCGAAGGTGTAAGGCTCAAGCTTGAGGCCTTCTTCGACGCCCAGGCGCTTGACCAGGCTGCCGGCTGCGTAGTTACGCACGACGCACTCGACCGGGATCATGTCGAGCTTCTTCACCAGGCATTCGTTGTCGCCCAACAGTTTGTCGAATTGGGTCGGCACGCCGGCTTCTTCGAGTTTCTGCATGATGAAGGCGTTGAACTTGTTGTTCACCATGCCTTTGCGGTCGAGCTGCTCGATGCGCTTGCCGTCGAACGCCGAAGTGTCGTTGCGAAACAGCAGGATCAAACGGTCAGCGTCATCGGTCTTGTAAACCGATTTGGCTTTGCCGCGGTAGAGTTCTTCACGTTTTTCCATGATGGGCTCCGCTTGCTAAGTAGGTGGGCTAGGCGCCCCGTTTGGGACACTAGGCGATATGCCGCCAGTCGAGCCCTGAATCTTGATCGGCCAACTGCAGCCAGTCCGGGTCGCACCCGAGGGTGTCGACAAAACATTGCCGGGCCAGCTGCGGCAGGTTGTTCTTGCTGCTGAGATGGGCCAGCACCAAATGCTGCAAATCTTGCCATCCCAACTCGTCCACCAGGCGTGCGGCCTGATGGTTGTTCAAATGTCCCGTTTCTCCGCCCACCCGCTGCTTGAGAAAGTACGGGTAGTGGCCTCGAGCGAGCATGTCGCGGCAATGGTTAGCCTCGATCATCAACGCATCCAGATCGCGATAGCCGTCGAGCACAGTGGCGCAGTACGAGCCCAGATCGGTCAACAGACCGAAACGCCGTTGACCATCACTGAAGACGAATTGCGTCGGCTCCTGCGCATCGTGGGATACGGAGATCACGCTGATACTCAAGGCACCAACCTGAAATTGCTCGCCACCCGCCACGAAGCCCGTCGGCTCAACAGGTTTGCGCATCCCGCGCAACGTACCGCGACTGAGGTAGACCGGTAGATTGTAGCGCCGAGACAGTAAACCCACGCCATGCACGTGGTCGGCATGTTCGTGGGTTACCAGTATGGCGCTCAGCTGCGTTGGGTTGACACCCAGGCGCAGCAGGCGCCGCTCGGTTTCGCGCAAGGAGAAACCACAATCCACCAGAACGTACGTCTCATCACTGGCTATCAGCGTGCCATTTCCTTGGCTACCACTGCCGAGAACGGCGAAACGCATCTGATCAGCCCAGGTTGTCCTGAATCACGCTCAACACTTTGCGCGCCACTTCAGCCGGCGCAACGGTATTGATGTTTTTCTCGACGGTGACTTGTACCGTGTCGCCAACCTTGCTCAGGCGAACCTGATAACGCTCGGCGCGGGCTTCGACTTCTTCTTTGGCGGGTTTGCTGCCAAACAGCTTGCCGAAGAAAC
The DNA here is from genome assembly GCF_059421425.1 of Pseudomonas sp. GW821-FHT02H09. Lineage (NCBI taxonomy): Bacteria > Pseudomonadati > Pseudomonadota > Gammaproteobacteria > Pseudomonadales > Pseudomonadaceae > Pseudomonas > Pseudomonas sp. GW821-FHT02H09. Next base: position 115,693 of record NZ_JBWKVA010000009.1, on the reverse strand, counting down.
CTGGTTCGTCGTTTTTCTTCTCGGCTTTTTCAGCGAGGTTGATGTAGTACAGGCCCAGGCTGCGGTTGATGTCTTCAACACGCCATTCGCCATGCTCCAGCGCACGACCGACACTCGACCAGGCGCGATCGAGGTCTTCGCTGAGGTTGAGCACCACGTTACCACTACCGTCTTCGGTGAGGCTGACGCGGTTAGGCGTATCGAAATCACGCGCGGCCAACAACGATACCGATCCACCCTTCTCGGAGCTGCGGCTCATGCTGGCAAGCATTTCGTCGACCAGTGCGGCGTCCAGACCGGTATTGACCGAACGGCTGGTGAAATCCACATTGGTCGTGCTGCCGGCTGGACGCTCGGCACTGACCACATAGACCTCACTGGTGTTGCGCTGCACGCCCGGCTCGATACGAACCCGCACACGGGTTTCGCTGCCGGATGCCACTCCAGCACTGCTCAGGCGTTTGGCCATCGAGGCGGAAAGTTCGTCGGAATGCTGCCAGGCGGTGGTGAACTCGCCGGTTTTCGGACGCTGTTCATCGAGACGGAAACCGTTATCCTGGAAGAACTGCACGGCCACTGGCCAGACTTCAGCGGGTGGACGCTGGGCCATGACCCAGCGCGAGTCAGCGCTTTTCTGCAGGCTGTAGTCGCTGGCCTCGGCCACGGCCGACAACGGCTGTGGACGCGGTACTACGTATTCGCCCTTGGTGGTGTCGTCGGCCACGTTACGCGGGATCGGCAACAGCGGGTCGAAACGCTTGGAAGTGCTGACATTCGGCGGCAATTGCATTGGCGCAGTTTGTTTCGACTCCAGATAATCGCTACCGCGGTCACGGAAGTAGCCTTCCGAGCCCCAAAGCCAGCCGCAGCCACTGGTGCTGGAAATAATCAAGGCAAGTGCGGAAAGTCCGGCCAATCGCTTCATGCGTAGTACTTCCTCAATTAAACCAATACGCCGGACTGGCGCATGGCCTGTCGCAGCGGTTCGTGACAGGCAGCACTGAGCCAGGTGAGCGGCAGACGGATACCGTCCGGCATCAGGCCCATCTCGTGCAGGGCCCATTTCACGGGAATAGGGTTGGATTCGATAAACAGGGTTTTATTGAGTGGCATCAGCTTTTCGTGGATCGCACGGGCAGTCACGGCATCGCCACGCATCGCAGCGGCGCACAGATCGCTCATGGCACGCGGGGCAACGTTGGCGGTTACCGAGATGTTGCCTTTGCCGCCGAGCAGCATCAGCTCGACCGCGGTCGCGTCGTCACCGGAGTACACCAGGAAGTCGTTGCTCACGCCGGCCAGGATGTCCTTGGCGCGTTGCAGATCACCGGTGGCTTCTTTGATGCCGATGATATTTGGCACGGTAGACAGGCGGATCACCGTCTCGGCCAGCATGTCGCACGCAGTACGGCCCGGCACGTTATAGAGAATCTGCGGGATATCGACCGCTTCGGCGATGGTGCGGAAGTGCTGATACAAACCTTCTTGCGTCGGTTTGTTGTAGTAAGGCGTTACCAGCAGGCACGCGTCGGCGCCAGCGTTCTTCGCATTGGTAGTCAGTTCGATCGCTTCGCGCGTCGAATTGGCGCCTGTGCCGGCGATTACCGGGATACGCCCTGCAACTTGAGCTACCACGCGACGAATCACTTCGATGTGTTCGTTCACATCAAGGGTGGCCGACTCACCTGTAGTGCCGACCGCCACGATGGCGTTGGTGCCCTCTTGCAGGTGGAAGTCCACCAGTTTGCTCAGACTGTCCCAATCGAGACGACCCTGTGCATCCATGGGTGTGACCAGTGCCACCATACTGCCCGCAATCATGCAACCGCTCCTGCCGGAAAAAGAGAACGGTAATGGTACTGGCGCCAAGATGCTTGTACAAGCGAAGTACTACGCTCGCGCCATTCCCCTGAGCGATGGTTTTCGCTACCCTTCAGACTTTGATCGGTACTGATAAGCTTGTACGCCGGGTTCCAGCCTCCCTTTTCGGCATCCGAAGCCCTCGATTCCCCGTTGCCACCCCTCGCTCTCGTCTCACTGGAGCTCGTCGCAACCTCTGGATTCAGGGTTTCTGAATTCGTATCCGGACGCTCGCCCCCCAGTACTCGAGCCCGTAAAGTATCGACCGCTCATCGTATTAGGAATGCTGCATGTCCACCCCCACAGTCCGCGAACAATTCCTTGTCATCAGTGCCCTCGGCGCCAACCCCATGGAGCTGACTAACGTCCTGTGCCGCGCCAGCCATGAAAATCGCTGCGCCGTGGTGACCTCCCGCCTGACTCGCCATGGCGAATGCAGCGCGTTGGTCCTGCAGATTTCAGGCAGCTGGGACGCCCTGGCGCGCCTGGAAGCCGGCTTGCCCTCTCTTGCCAAGAAGCACGCTTTCACCGTTAACGTAGTGCGTAGCGCTGCGCTGGAAAATCGTCCCGAGGCATTGCCTTATGTGGCGTATGTCAGTTCGGCCTATCGCTCGGATATCGTCAACGAGCTGTGCCAGTTCTTCATCGACCATCACGTCGAGCTGGAAAACCTGACCTGCGACACCTACCAGGCCCCGCAAACCGGCGGCACCATGCTTAACGCAACGTTCACCGTGACCTTGCCGGCCGGCGTGCAAATCAGCTGGCTACGCGACCAGTTCCTGGATTTTGCCGACGCGCTGAACCTCGATGCGCTGATCGAACCGTGGCGCCCTCAGAACCCAATGTAAGGAAACTTTCATGGCCGTTGCTATCGACCAACCCGTTGCCGACTTCGAAGCGCCTGCCACCAGCGGGCAAACCGTCAGCCTCGCAGGACTCAAAGGCAAACAAGTGGTGATCTACTTCTACCCGAAGGACAGCACACCCGGCTGCACCACTGAAGGTCAGGGTTTTCGTGATCAGTACCCCGAGTTCAAGGCTGCCAACACCGAAGTGTTCGGCGTGTCCCGCGACAGCTTGAAGTCCCACGAGAACTTCAAGTGCAAGCAGGAGTTTACGTTCGAACTGATCAGCGACAAGGACGAGGCCCTCTGCCAACTGTTCGATGTGATCAAACTGAAAAAGCTCTACGGCAAGGAGTACATGGGCGTAGACCGCAGCACTTTCCTGATCGACAAGGATGGCGTCCTGCGTCAGGAATGGCGCGGTGTGAAAGTACCCGGCCATGTGGATACCGTGCTGGCTGCAGCCCAGACCCTCAACAAGATCTGATCCTGTTTAAGCGATGGGCTGTCCGCCAGGACGCCATCGCGGGCAAACCCTAGAGCAAGGGCGCTACAACCGGCTCCTTGCTCGGCCAGGCATCCAGCACCGCCTTGAACAGGGTAGCCAGAGGAATTGCGAAGAAAATCCCCCAGAAGCCCCACAACCCGCCAAACAACAGCACCGCACAGATGATCGCCACCGGATGCAGGTTGACCGCCCCCGAAAACAGCAGCGGCACCAGCACGTTGCCGTCCAGCGTCTGAATAATCCCGTACACCGCCATCAGATAAATGAACTGATCGCTCCAGCCCCACTGGAACAGCGCAATCAGCATCACCGGCACGGTCACTACTACCGCGCCGACGTAGGGCACCACGACCGAAATCCCGACCAACAGCGCGAGCAATGCCGCATAGTTCAGACCCAGCGTCACAAAGGCAATGTAAGTAATGCCGCCGCAAATAAAGATTTCGATAACCTTGCCGCGAATGTAATTGGCGATCTGACGATTCATTTCCTGCGCAACCCGGGTGATCAACGCTCGCTCGCGGGGCAGATAGCCACGGACCCATTGCCCGATCATTTCCCGGTCCTTGAGGAAGAAAAACACCAGGATCGGCACCAGAACCAGGTAGATCATGATGTTGACCAGCAACGGCAGACTGGACAGCGAGAACGTCAGCGCCCATTGACCGAACTTGCCAATCTCACCGCGTGCCACTTCGATGGCCTGCAACACCTGCTCGTCGGACACCAGATGCGGATAACGCTCCGGCAGCAGCAATAGCAGTGATTGCCACTTGGCGAGCATGCCCGGTAACTCGTTGAACAAGGTGATCAACTGATGCCAGAGCAACGGCACGACCACCACGATGAACACCAGCAGCACGCCCATGAACAAGGCGAACACCGTACCCACCGCTGCCCCGCCGGGCAAACTCAGGCGTTCAAGCGTGCTGACCAGCCCTTGCATCAGGTAGGCCAGCACCATACCCGCCAACACCGGCGCCAGCATGCCACCCAAGGTCAGTACTGCAGTAAAAGCCAGAAACAAGAGAACGGCCAGGACCACGGCCTCCTCATCGGAAAAGTAGCGCTGAATCCAGTCGCGTAACACTTTGAACATCAATGATCCTTATAAATGGGCGCTGCAGGTTTCAGGCTTTACGCAGCCAATAGCGATAGACGCCGTCGTCATCTTCTTCTCGAAGCAGCGTATGACCTGCCAAACGGGCAAAGGTGCGGAAATCGCGCTGGGAACCTGCGTCAGTAGCAATCACCTTGAGCACCGCACCGCTGGCCAGGCGATTGAGTTCCAGCTTGGCCTTGAGCAATGGCAACGGGCAGTTCAAGCCGCTGGCATCAAGTTCGGCGTCGTGCGTTAAAGCGTCGGTCATTACTTTGCTCCTGACAGGCATTCAAGCCGCCTAGAATATCTGGTCCCGAGCCAAGTGTCCGGCTACAGTAGGCTCTTTGTCGACTAAGGCTTTGTGCATGACCTTTTTGCGCCCTACCCTGCTGACGCTCGCCTGCCTGCTCGCCTCACCAGGCTTCGCCGACGACCTGCCGTCACTTGGTGACGCCAGCTCTGCCATCGTCTCACCGCAACAGGAGCACCAATTGGGCCGTGCCTGGCTGGCGCTGTTGCGCAGCCAGGTGTCGCAGCTCAACGACCCGCAACTCAAGGACTACGTCGAGTCCAGCGTCTATAAACTGGTGGAAACCAGCCAGGTCAATGACCGGCGTCTGGAGTTCATTCTGATCAATAGCCCGCAACTCAACGCCTTTGCGGCGCCGGGCGGGATCGTAGGGGTCAACGGCGGGCTATTTCTCAATGCCCAGACCGAAGGCGAATATGCGTCGGTGCTGGCTCACGAATTGGCTCACTTGTCGCAACGCCACTTTGCTCGCGGCGTAGAAGCCCAGCAACGCCTGCAAGTGCCAATGATGGCAGCCTTGCTGGCCGGGATCGTGATCGCGGCCGCCGGTGCCGGTGATGCCGGGATTGCGACCATCGCCGGTACCCAGGCTGCGGCGGTTCAGGAACAGCGACGCTTCTCGCGCCAGAACGAACAGGAAGCCGACCGCATTGGCATTCTCAACCTGGAAAAAGCCGGTTACGACCCGCGCTCCATGCCAACCATGTTCGAAAGGCTCATGCGCCAGTACCGCTTCGATGCCAAACCGCCGGAATTCCTGCTGACTCACCCGGTCACCGAATCGCGGATCGCCGATACCCGCAACCGTGCTGAACAATCCAAACCCGGCGGCACCGAAGACAGCCTGCGCTATCAATTGATTCGCGCACGGGTCCAGTTGAACTACGAAGGAACCCCGGGGCTGGGCGCCAAACGCTTCCGTGCTCAACTCGATGAAAACCCGAACAATGAGGTGGCCCGCTACGGCCTGGCGATCGCCCAGATCAAAGGCAGTCAGTTCAATGAGGCACGAGAGAACCTCAAACAACTGCTGGCCAAATCACCGAACGACATCACCTATAACCTGGCGCAGATTGACCTGGACATCACCAACAACCGCCTGCCAGATGCCCAATCACGAGTCGATCGGATGCTCAAGCAGTATCCGGGCAACTATCCGCTGAACCAAGTGCGTGTTGAATTGTTGCTCAAGCAGAACCACCCCGCTGACGCCGAAAAAGCGCTCGAGGCTCTGCTCAAGACCCGTCCGGACGATCCGGATGTCTGGTACATGGTGGCGGAAACCCGCGGGCTATCTGGCAACATCATTGGCCTGCATCAAGCCCGTGCCGAATACTTCGCGCTGGTCGGCGATTACCGGCAGGCGATTCAGCAACTCGACTTTGCCAAACGCCGCGCTGGCACCAACTTCCCCCTGTCCTCAAGAATCGATGCCCGACAAAGGGAGCTGATGGACCAGGAACAAATGATCAAAGACATGATGCGCTGACCTTTATCCCGCCCACAAAAAAAGCCCGTCTCTTTCGAGACGGGCTTTTTAATGCCGCGAATAACCGGTTACCCGGTTATTCAGCCAGTTTGAAGGTAATGAAGCTGGCACGACCTTGACGTAGAACCCGCATCGACACCGAACGATTCTTCGGCAGCGCCTTGGCGATCTCGGTAAATTCCTTGGCCGAACCAATTGCCTGGTTATTCAAGTGAGTAATCACGTCGCCCGGCTGCAAGCCGATCAAGGCGGCAGGACCATCCTGAACTTCCTTGATGACTACACCACCCTTGAGGTCGTAGGTCTTCTTCTGCTCATCGGTCAGCTCAACCACAGCAACACCCAAACGGTTGCTGCTGCGCTCGACACCGGATTTAGGCAGGGCGTCCAACTCTTTACCTTCTTCAGGAATAGCGCCAACGGTCAGCTCGACGTTTTTGCGCTTGCCCTCACGGACGACTTCAAGCTTAGCCTTGGAGCCAGCCTTGAGTGCGCCCACCAGATGCGGCAGATCCGCAGACATGACAATCGGCTGATCATTCATGCTCAGGATCACGTCGCCCACTTGCAGGCCACCCTTGGCCGCCGGGCCGCCATCCTGGATCTGTGCCACCAGCGCACCGGCGGGCTTCTCCAGACCGAAGGACTCTGCCAGGTCTTTGTTCACTTCCTGGATCACCACCCCCAGCCAGCCACGGCTGACTTTGCCGCCGCTCTTCAGCTGATTGGAAACGTCCATCGCAACATCGATCGGGATAGCGAACGACACGCCCATGAAGCCGCCGGAACGGGTGAATATCTGCGAGTTGATCCCGACCACTTCACCGGCAAGGTTGAACAGCGGACCGCCGGAGTTACCCGGATTGATCGGCACGTCAGTCTGGATGAACGGCACATAGTTTTCGTTCGGCAGACTACGACCGATGGCGCTGACGATGCCTTGGGTCACAGTGTGATCAAAACCAAACGGCGAGCCGATAGCGACAACCCATTGCCCGGCTTTCAAGTCCTGGGATTTGCCCAGCTTCAGAACCGGTAGATCCTTGCCTTCGATCTTCAGCAGCGCCACATCGGAACGCGGATCAGTGCCGATCAACTTGGCTTTCAACTCACTGCGATCAGCCAGCCGCACGACGATTTCATCCGCATCGGCGATCACATGGTTGTTGGTCAGGATGTAGCCGTCAGGCGAGATAATGAAACCCGAACCCAGCGATCGGGCTTCGCGCTGACGATCACCACGTGGCGAACGCGGCTGCGGCATGCCGTGCTCGAAGAACTCGCGCAACATCGGTGGCAAGCCTTCCAGATCAGGCATTTGAGCCGAATCGGAGACCTTGCGATCAGGGAGTTTTTGGGTGGTGCTGATATTCACCACCGCGGGCGAAGCTTGTTCGACCAGCTGCGTGAAGTCAGGAAGCTCAGCCGCCTGGGCGGCGACCGTCTGACCCAGCAACAACACAGTGGCGACAATGGATAGATAAGACTTCAAACGTGGTATCGACATACGGCTCCCGTTACAACGAGCATGGTTAAGCGATATGGAGCAAGAAACACCGGGAAAATATACGCCGGTACTTTTGTTCCGGGAACAACAAACAAGGCCAGAGCCGAGGACTCTGACCTATAGAAAAATTCTGGATTCTTTGCAAGTTGAAATACTCACCAAATATTTCGACATCTCAATTGTGGAGTAGACATTGCTGAACTCTTGCACAACCAAACGCTTTGATGAGCATTACTTCAGCCGCTCACTGCTTGGACGCAGTGGCATCGGTGCGCATGGAAAGCGCAATCCGCTCAGCGGTGCCGATCGGTATCTCGCCAACCACCGTCACCATCACCTCACCCTCCGGCGTGGTCAGTCGTCGCGAAACCGCAACGGTCGGGCCTAGCTGAGTTCGGGTATCGGTGACTACCGCACCGTTGAGTGGCTCAAGGAACACCGAGAATCGTGCCAGGCCATCGTCATACATCAGACTATTGACCAGTATCTTCGTGTCCGGATCCTTGCGGGCAGCGCTGCTGGTCAATTCGAATCCTGGTGGCAACCAGTCTGAATGCCAAGCCTGCGCAGTCTTCACTGCCGAAGCCTTGTCGCTGTCGAGAACCACAGGCTTGCACTCGGCACTGGCTTGCAGCTCGCCGTCCTTGGGCACATCACCAGTATTGAGCTGGGTAAACTGGAACCGCTCAAGCAATTGCCCTTTGTCATTCAACAGCAATGACTTCAACGGCAAGCCTGTTTCACGGTCCAGATGGAGTTCGAAACCATACCGATGCTGATCACGAGGAGTCAGCGAAACTATGACTGCCGGTCGACCGGCCACGCGCGACCTGCCAATAACGGCAAGGTCATACCAATTCTTGAGCTTTTGTGGATCAAGTGCACGAGCGGTAGAGTTGGGAGCATCTCCAAGCCCTGCTATCAGTGTGCCACTGACGCATTGAGTATGCCCATCAATGCGCACGACCTCCTGAGCTGAGCCGTCGAGCTGAATCAAACGCTCGAGGACCTTGCCATCCTGGACGCGGTGCCAGATGTGATGGGAAGAAAAACTACCGTTACGCTCGTAAACGAAAGTACCGTGAAAGCTTTGCTGTTGCTCGGCCTGCCCCAGACGGGTCAACCAGTCCTGGGCTTCATCGGCATGGGCTGGAACAATGAACCAGCCACCAAGCAGAAGCGTAAGTAGAGGTATGGCGCGCATGATCCTCCTTAGCGGTTTTCCAGGCTTGCCGCACGGGCATAAGGCAGAGCGCTTTCAGTGCCTTTCAGTGCAGCTTGTTGAGCATGTTGACGCAAGTAGCCTGGCAGACGCTGATCATGCCAGCCTGGCTGACCTTGCAGCACACCATTGGTCATAGGACCAGCGGCTTCCGAGCTCTCACTATAGCCTGCCAACACCGCTGGTCCCTTAATTTGCGGAACAGCCAGACCTGGTTGAGTCGATTGCTGAGCCAATTCGACTCCCGCAATCTCATCGTGGTTATACAGGCGTACACCCGCCAGCACGGCAACCGTCACCGAAGCGGCAACAGCCAGACGACCCAGGCTGCGCCATGGACCACGAGTCGCTTTTACCGGTACGGTTTCATCTGCCAGAGCCGCAGAAACTGCTGCAGCGATGTCCAGACGAGGGAGCAACAAGTCCTTGTGCATCGCTGCCCGAGCGATTTGGTAACGAGCCCAGGTGTCGCGGGTTTCAACATCGTCAAATGCATTCAATACCCGACGTAATTCCAGTTCGTCCGCTTCGTTATCCATCACTGCGGACAGCGATTCCTGCAGGGCTTCACGACTCATGGCGGTTCCTCTCTTGGCTATCGCCGCTGTCTCGGTTATTCCTGCAACAACGGCTGCAGGGCTTTATCGATGGCTTCCCGAGCACGGAAAATCCGGGAACGCACGGTACCCACCGGACACTGCATGACGCTCGCAATGTCCTCGTAACTCAGACCATCGAATTCACGTAAAGTTAACGCCGTACGTAAATCTTCTGGCAGTTGCTGAATGGTTCGATGGACGGTGCCTTCGATCTCATCGCGCAGTAATGCACGCTCCGGCGACTCGAGATCCTTGAGGCCATGATCGCCGTCGTAGAACTCCGCATCTTCAGAACTGACATCGCTATCCGGCGGCCGACGGCCGCGTGAAACCAGATAGTTCTTCGCCGTGTTGATGGCGATACGGTACAGCCACGTATAAAACGCACTGTCGCCACGAAAATTGCCAAGTGCACGATAAGCCTTGATAAAAGCTTCTTGTGCGACATCCTGGGCTTCATGGGTGTCGTGCACGAAACGCACGATCAACCCGAGAATTTTGTGCTGGTATTTCAGCACTAGCAGATCGAAAGCTCGCTTGTCGCCGCGTTGAACGCGCTCTACAAGCTGCTGATCCTCTTCCTGGGTTAGCATGAACACTCCTCGTTAAACTCGGAGGAGGCTTGCATTACCAAACGATCTAGCCTGCAAACATAGACTCGGGTTTTTCGCAAAAGTTCTCCCCCTCCAAGCAAGTTTCCTGCGTGCTCTGATTTGGCACGCACGAAAAGCGCAGCTCGGGCAATGCCGGCCGCGCGAATAATCCTGTCGTCGAAACCACCTGCAAAGACCGGTACACAAATCCGGCGTAGCTCCGACACTCTCCCCCTCCTTCGGGCAACCTACTATTGAGCCTGCCCACCCGGCAAAAGTTCCACATTTTTATAGCTGCGCATAACGAACATTGTGCAACCGTGATGAGAAAAACGCCGCTTCGTCCTCGATATGGTCGTCTATTCGTCGATTTACCGGAAAATCAACCGACACACCGTCAGTCTGATGACAGTCTTTTCAGTCACAGTAGTTTCACAATGCCACGAAGGCCCGACTATTGTGCCGATCCCCCCCTCTATATACTAGTGGGCTGTATGGCTGCCTAGACTCGCCGATCCAGGTGTCTTGCGCCAACCCCGACCCGGGTCGCTTTGAGCGGAATCCTGAAATGAGCCAACAGTTTCAACACGATGTACTGGTAATAGGTAGCGGCGCTGCCGGCTTGAGCCTTGCGCTGACCTTGCCCGGTCATCTGCGCATTGCCGTACTGAGCAAAGGCGACCTCGCCAATGGCTCGACATTCTGGGCCCAGGGCGGCGTTGCTGCCGTGCTGGATGACACCGACACCGTTGAGTCCCATGTCGATGACACGCTCAATGCTGGCGGCGGCCTGTGCCATGAAGACGCCGTACGCTTTACTGTCGAGCATAGCCGAGAGGCGATTCAATGGCTGATCGATCAGGGCGTGCCCTTCACCCGCGATGAACAATCCGGCACCGAAGACGGTGGTTTCGAGTTCCACCTGACCCGCGAAGGCGGCCACAGTCATCGACGGATCATCCACGCCGCGGATGCCACTGGCGCGGCAATTTTCAAAACCTTGCTGGACCAGGCAAAACAACGGCCAAATATCGAACTGCTGGAACAACGAGTCGCAGTCGATCTGATCACTGAAAAGCGCCTGGGCCTTGGCGGCGACCGTTGCCTTGGTGCCTACGTGCTCAACCGCGGCACCGGCGAAGTCGACACCTTTGGCGCGCGCTTCACCATTCTCGCCTCCGGTGGCGCAGCAAAAGTCTATCTCTATACCAGCAACCCTGACGGCGCCTGCGGTGATGGCATCGCAATGGCCTGGCGCTCGGGTTGCCGGGTGGCAAATCTGGAATTCAATCAGTTCCACCCCACCTGCCTCTATCACCCACAAGCCAAGAGCTTTCTGATTACCGAAGCCCTGCGCGGCGAAGGTGCGCACCTGAAGCTGCCGAACGGCGAACGCTTCATGCAGCGCTTCGACCCTCGAGCCGAACTGGCGCCGCGCGACATCGTCGCCCGCGCCATCGACCATGAGATGAAGCGTCTGGGCATCGATTGCGTATACCTGGATATCAGTCACAAGCCGCAAGCATTCATCAAGACCCACTTCCCGACCGTCTATGAGCGCTGCCTGGAATTTTCCATCGACATCACCAAGCAGCCGATCCCGGTTGTCCCGGCGGCGCACTACACCTGCGGCGGAGTGATGGTCGATCAACAAGGCCGCACCGATGTACCAGGCCTGTACGCCATCGGCGAAACCAGCTTCACCGGCCTGCACGGGGCCAACCGCATGGCCAGCAACTCGCTGCTGGAGTGTTTTGTCTACGCCCGCTCGGCGGCCGCGGACATACTTGAGCAGTTGCCGAAAATCCAGGCGCCTCTGGCCCTGCCCGCCTGGGATGCCAGCCAGGTCACCGATTCCGATGAAGACGTGATCATTGCGCACAACTGGGATGAGTTGCGGCGCTTCATGTGGGACTACGTCGGTATCGTGCGCACCAACAAACGCCTGCAACGAGCGCAGCATCGTGTGCGTTTGCTGCTGGACGAGATTGACGAGTTCTACAGTAATTACAAGGTCAGCCGGGATCTGATCGAATTGCGCAACCTGGCTCAGGTTGCCGAATTGATGATCCGCTCAGCCATGGAGCGCAAGGAAAGCCGCGGCCTGCATTACACCCTCGACTACCCGAATATGCTGCCGGTTGCCCTCGACACTATTCTGGTGCCGCCCACCTACGCCGACTGAACTTGAGCCGAACCCGCAGGCGCCGGTGCACATCCGCCGCCTGCGAGTCATGCGGCACACAGATCGCCCGCACGCGCCGCTCACCGCGCAAACGAAAACGCAGCACGACGATCACTGGTAATGCCAGGCTGTCAGGCCGCAACTGTGCGGCCTGCCAGCCATGGGCGGCACTCCAGAGTTGCCAGCCATCGGCATTACGGCGCAAACCGGTAAACGAGGCGCGATGAGTCAATAAAATTTGCCGCGGTAGCGCCCACAGGCCATGGGCCAGGCACAGTACAACGCCGGGCAGACTCGCCCAGATCGGTATAGCGAGAAGAGATAGCGAACCCAGCGTGAGCATCTGAGCCAGAAGATACGCCGCCAGCAATTGCCGTGAGGCATGCCAGCGGCATTCGAAATGATTACTTGGGCTGGACACGGTCCAGAATCATCCGGACCATGCGCTGCAACTCAGGATCTTGCGATTCGGTACGTTCCATGAACCAGCCGAACATGTCCTGATCTTCACACTCAAGCAACTTGCGATAGCATTCGCGGTCTTCAGCATTCAAATGCGGGTAGACCTCTTTCACGAATGGCACCAGCAACACGTCCAGCTCAAGCATGCCGCGGCGGCTATGCCAGTAGAGGCGATTGAGTTCAACATCTTCGACCATGGAGCGCTCCTCAAATAGAGCGCAAGTATACAGGGGGCGGCTGCGACGAACAGTCGGCTTTGGTCGGGCACTACCTATCCTTTGTAAACTACCCATTTCAAGGGCGCCCCCTTATGATGTCCCCCAGACTTTTTACCCTGTGATGACCCATGGCTGATTCCGCATTTTTCTGCATCTTGTCTCACGAAGGCGTTCTTGCCGTTCGTGGCCCGGACGCCAGCAAATTCCTTCAGGGGCAACTGACCTGCAACCTCAATTACCTGAGCGAAACCCAGGCCAGTCTCGGCGCACGCTGCACCCAGAAGGGCCGTATGCAATCGAGCTTTCGCATCCTGCTTGAAGGCGACGGCTGCCTGCTGGCGATGGCAACCGAGCTCCTGGAACCGCAACTGACGGACTTGAAAAAGTACGCCGTATTCTCCAAATCCAAACTAACCGACGACAGCGCATCCTGGGTTCGCTTCGGTCTCGGCCAGGCGGACGCCGCTCTGTCGGCCCTGGGTCTTGATCTGCCACAAGAAACCGACGCAGTGGCGCGTGGTAATGGTTTGATCGCGATTCGCGTGTCCCCCGACAGAGCCGAACTCTGGGCTGCTGCGGATCAAGCCCAAACCCTGCGTGGTCAATTGTCCGGGCAACTGGTCGAAGGCGATCTGAATCAGTGGTTGCTGGGGCAAGTTCGCGCCGGCATCGGCCAGGTCATGCCGAGCACCCGTGAGTTGTTCATTCCGCAAATGCTCAACCTGCAAGCCGTTGGCGGCGTGAGTTTCAAGAAAGGCTGCTACACCGGCCAGGAAATCGTCGCGCGCATGCAGTACCTGGGCAAGCTCAAGCGTCGTCTGTATCGACTGCAACTGGACGCGGCCGAGCTGCCTGAGCCCGGCACGCCGCTGTTTTCCCCAAGCCACGGCAGTTCCATCGGCGAAGTGGTCATCGCCGCCAGTGCCGGACAAAACGTTGAACTGCTGGCGGTGCTGCAAGCCGAAGCAGCAGAGGGTGGCATCATCCATCTTGGCGCCCTTGAAGGCCCCGCCCTGCAACTGCTCGATCTGCCTTACCAACTGGACCGTGATCGCGAAATCCAGCGTTAATTGCAGCACCTTTTTTGCAATACCCTAGAGAACAGAAATGAGCGAGCTGGCGGAAAAGGTCCAACAGGATTTGGTTGAGGCCATCGATAACGATGACCTGGTTCTGCCAACGTTACCGGAAGTGGCCCTCAGGATTCGCAAGGCCGCTGAAGACCCGGAAATCAGTGTCAGCACCCTGAGCAAAGTGATTGGCCGCGATACGGCGCTGTCTGCGCGCCTGATCAAAGTGGTCAACAGCCCTTTGCTGCGTGCAACCCAGGAAGTGACCGACCTGCATACGGCGATCACCCGGCTGGGCGTCAACTACAGCAGTAACCTCGCCATCGGCCTGGTCATGGAACAGATTTTCCATGCCCGCTCCGAAGTGGTGGCGCAGAAAATGCACGATGTCTGGCGCAAGAGCCTGGAAGTGGCCGGAGTCAGTTATGCCCTGTGCCGCAGCCATACTCAATTGAAGCCGGATCAGGCGGCCCTCGGCGGGCTGGTGCATCAGATCGGCGTACTGCCGATTCTGACCTACGCCGAAGATCACTATGAGTTGTTGTCGGACCCGGTCAGCCTCAACCATGTGATCGAGCGCATTCACCCGTTGCTCGGCGACAAGCTGCTCAGGGTCTGGGAGTTTCCCGAAATGCTGGTAAAGCTGCCGGGGCAATACCTCGACTTCAAGCGCCGGTCGGAGCGGGTTGATTATGTCGATCTGGTGCAGATTGCCACGCTGTATTGCCACAAAGACACCGATCACCCGCTCGCCAGAATCGATCCCCTCAGCGTGCCGGCCCTCAAAAAGCTGGGCATCGATCCCGAGAACAAAACGATGTGCAGCGATCTGGAAGAGTCGCGTTCAATGTTTTATTAAACCGGATTTTTGTATCAAGGCGGCTATTGCATCGCGGGCAAGGACTGACAGCACAAGCATTCAGCCTTACCCCGCGATAAAACTCACCCGCACCTTCAAGCCGGCCTGCGCGCCGTCGTGCAGGCTGATCTGCGCCAGGTGAGCGCGGCAGATTTCGCCAACAATCGCCAACCCCAAGCCGGAGCCCGCGACCTGCTGATTACGCCGATAGAAGCGCTCGAACACCCGATCACGCTCCTCAAGCGGGATCCCCGGTCCGTCGTCCTCGACTTCCAGCACGGCTGGAGCGGTGACCCGCAGGATCACGTTGCCACCTGATGGCGTGTGGGCCAGAGCGTTGTCCACCAGATTGCTCAATAGCTCATTCAACAGTGTTGGCTCGCCGCGCAGCCACACCGGCTCGTCGGCTTCCAGGGCCAACGCCACGCCGCGCGCATGAGCCAGTGGCGCCATGGCCATACCCAGTTCGCGGGCCAACTGACTGAGATCCAGCAATTGTGCGCCACCCTCGGCAATCGCCCGCGCACCGTTTTCAACGCGAGCCAGGGAAAGCAATTGATTGGCCAGATGAGTCAAACGATCAGTGCCTTGGGCGGCGCTCTCTAAAGTGTTTCGCCAGATTTCCGGCTCCTTGGCGCGCAGACCCAATTCAAGGCGTGCCTTTAGTGCCGCCAGCGGTGTGCGCAACTCATGGGCCGCATCGGCAATGAACTGCGCTTGACGCTCGAACTGCCCACGCAAACGCTCGGTAAAGTGATTGAGTGCCCGCACCAACGGCCACAGTTCCCGCTGCACCTGCACCAGTGGCAAGGACCGCAGATCATCCGACTGACGCTCTTCCACCGCCGTGCGCAAACGCTCCAACGGGCGCAAAGCCGCACTGACCGCAAACCACACCAGCAGCAGCGCGCCCATCGCCAGCAGGCCCAGCCGCAACAAGGTATCGGCCATCAGACTGCGAGCCATTCTGACTCGCGCCTCATCGGTTTCCGCCACACGAATTTCCGCCATGCCGTTCATGTTCGGATCACTGACGGGCTTGAGCAGGCTCACCACTCGCACGTTTTGCCCTTGATAGGTGGCATTGTAGAAGCGCGCCAGCGCCGGATAATCGTCGGTACGCGGCGTACCTGGCGGTGGACCTGGCAGGTTTTCGTAGCCGGAAATCAGCTTCTGATGAGTGTCATTGACCTGGTAGTAAATCCGCCCGGCGCTGTCATAAGCGAAGGTATCGAGGGCGACGTAAGGCACATCGGCACTCAGACCTCCATCGCGCTGGGACAGGCCGGCGGCGATAGTCCGAGCCGAGGCCAGCAAGGTCCGGTCATAAGCGGTGTCGGCAGCTTCCCGACCGTTCCAGTAAGCGCTCAAGCCGCTGGCCACCATCAACACCACCAGCAACAGCGCGAGGTTCCACAGTAACCGCCAACGCAGACTGCCGGGCTTATGCATCGCGGCTTTCCAACAAGTAGCCAAGCCCCCTGAAGGTCACGATTGCCACTGGCTGTCCATCGAGCTTCTTGCGCAAGCGGTGGACGTAGATTTCGATGGCGTCAGGGCTGGCTTCTTCGTCCAGACCAAACACCTGCGAAGCAAGCTGCTCCTTGCTCATCACCCGACCGGGCCTGGCGATCAGCGCCTCGAGCACCGCCTGTTCGCGGGAAGTCAGGGTGAGCAATTCATCGCCCAGGGTGAAGCGCCGCGTATCCAGGTCATACACCAGCACGCCGCAACGCTGCTGGCGCTCGCCACCCAGCACACTGCGACGCAGCAGCGCCTTGACCCGCGCTTCAAGCTCCGTGAGTTCAAAGGGTTTTGCCAGGTAATCGTCGGCGCCGAGGTTGAGTCCATGAACCCGATCCTTGACGTCGCTGCGGGCGGTCAACATCAGCACCGGCAGGTTTTTCCCACGAGCGCGCAATCGCGCCAGCACCTCGAAACCGTCCATGCGCGGCAAGCCCACGTCGAGAACCGCCACCGCGTATTCCTCGCTGCTCAAGGCCAGGTCGGCGGCCACTCCATCGTGCAGCACATCGACGGTCAGACCGGTGCTTTTCAGCGCCTGGGCGACACTTTCGGCTAGCTGAAGATGGTCTTCGACAAGAAGAACACGCATGGATCACTACCTCATTCAGGAACGGTCGACACCATTCTTTGGCGCGGAGTTTACAGCCGCACCCGCCGCTGTGAAGCCTGAAAACAGTGAAAGTCTGCTGAAAGGTTAGCGAAAGGTAGGCCCGTTAGAGTCCAGCCGCGGACAGTTTCGACTGCCGTGACTATTGAAGATCAGTTAGAAAAACGCCTCGAAGCGTTTTCGCCAATAAGAACAATAACGGAGTACTTCACAATGCTGTCCATGCAGCCTCAGGCTCGTCCGCCTGCTCGTTTTTCCCGCTTTGGCCAGACTGCCCTTGCCAGTGCCGCCACCCTCGCCGGCTTTTCGCCGTTAAGCCAGGCAGCCTTCTTCGAAGACAGTAGCGCCACGTTCGAAACCCGCAATATGTATTTCAACCGCGACTTTCGCGATGGCACCAGCGCCCAGCAATCCAAGCGTGACGAATGGGCTCAGGGCTTCATGCTCAACCTGCAATCGGGTTACACCGAAGGCACCGTAGGTTTCGGTGTCGACGCACTGGGCATGCTCGGGGTCAAACTCGACTCCAGCCCCGACCGCACTGGCACCGGCCTGTTGCCAATCCATGATGATGGGCGTGCCGCAAACGAGTACTCCAAACTCGGCCTGACCGGCAAGGTGAAGATCTCCGCCACCGAACTCAAGATCGGCAGCCTGATCCCGGAACTGCCGATCCTCAAGCCCAACGACGGGCGCATCCTGCCGCAGACCTTCGAGGGCGGCCTGCTGACCTCCAGGGAAATCAAGAACCTGACCTTCACCGGCGGACGTCTGGACAAGGCCAAGGATCGCGATGACACCAACTTCGAGGACATCGCCCTCAACAACAAGAACAGCCGCTTTGTGTCGGGTGCCACTGGCAAGCATTTCGACTTCGGCGGCGTAGATTACAAGTTCACCGACAAAATCACCGGCAGCTACCACTACGCCCAACTTGATGACGTGTACAAGCAGCACTTCGTCGGCGTGGTCGCGTCGCAACCGTTCGGCCCCGGCACTTTCGCCACCGACCTGCGTCTGGCCATCAGTGATGACCAGGGCGCAGCCCGTGGCGGCAAGATCGACAATAAATCCCTCAACGGTCTGGTCAGCTATGCCTTGAACGGGCATAAACTCAGTGCCGGCTATCAGCACATGTCCGGCGATAGCGCCTTTCCCTATGTCGATGGCAGTGATCCGTACCTGGTCAACTTCGTCCAGATCAACGACTTTGCCGGCGCCGAAGAACGCTCATGGCAGGCCCGCTACGACTTTGACTTCGCCAGGCTGGGCATTCCCGGCCTGAGTTTCATGAGCCGTTACATCAGCGGTGACAACATCAAGTTGAAAAACGGCGAGACTGGTAAAGAGTGGGAACGCAACAGCGAGATCAGATACGTCGTGCAAAGCGGCACCTTGAAAAACGTTGCCGTGCGCCTGCGCAACGCCACTTACCGTTCCAACTACTCTGCCCGCGATGCCGATGAAGTGCGTTTGCTGGTGAGCTACAGCGTTGATCTTTGGTAATCGCCTCATCCAATAACAACAATAGGGAGATCCACATGAACTTATCACTGCGTCGCTTCGCCTTGGCCGCCAGTTGCATGCTCTTTGCCAGCCAATTGCTCGCCGCTACAGAGCCAAAACGCCCGGAATGTATCGCACCGGCCTCGCCGGGCGGTGGTTTCGACCTGACCTGCAAACTGGCGCAAAGCGCGCTGGTCAACGAAAAACTGCTGAGCAAACCAATGCGTGTGACCTACATGCCTGGCGGTGTTGGCGCAGTGGCTTACAACGCGGTGGTCGCTCAGCGTCCGGCCGACGCCGGTACGCTGGTCGCCTGGTCCAGCGGTTCGTTGCTGAACCTGGCCCAAGGCAAGTTCGGACGTTTCGATGAAACCGCCGTGCGTTGGCTGGCAGCGGTTGGCACCAGCTACGGTGCTATCGCAGTGAAAAGTGACTCGCCCTACAAGAACCTCGACGATCTGGTCCAGGCGCTGAAGAAAGATCCGAGCAAAGTGGTGATCGGTTCCGGCGGCACCGTCGGCAGCCAGGACTGGATGCAGACAGCACTGATCGCCAAGGCCGCCGGGATCAACCCGCGTGACCTGCGTTATGTCGCCCTCGAAGGCGGCGGTGAAATCGCCACCGCCCTGCTTGGCGGCCACATCCAGGTCGGCAGCACCGACATCTCCGACTCCATGCCGCACATCCTGAGCGGTGACATGCGCCTGCTGGCGGTTTTCGCCGAGAACCGCCTGGACGAGCCGGAAATGAAAAACATTCCGACCGCCAAGGAACAGGGCTATGACATCGTCTGGCCGGTGGTACGTGGTTTCTATCTCGGGCCAAAAGTCAGCGACGAAGACTATGCCTGGTGGAAAAACGCCTTCGACAAACTCCTGGCCTCGGAAGACTTCGCCAAGCTGCGTGATCAGCGTGAGCTGTTCCCGTTCGCCATGACCGGTCCGGAGCTGGACGCCTACGTGAAGAAGCAAGTCGCCGACTACAAGGTGCTGGCCAAAGAGTTCGGTTTGATCCAGTGATCGCCTCTGTCTAGCGGTTGCGCCCTTGCGCATCAGGGGCGTGACCCAGGAGTTCCTCATGCTCTTACAACGCATTTTCGCGTCCGCACTGCTATTGGTCTGTATTGGCCTGGCACTGATGGCGTGGCCGTATCAGGCCGCCTTTTCCTACGAACCTGTCGGGCCTCGAGCCTTTCCGCTGCTGATGCTCGGCCTGATGGGGCTGGCTCTGCTTTACCTGTTTTTTCGCCCGACGCCGATTGTGCACAGCGACGACGAACCGCAACTTGACCGCGAAACCCTGACCAAGATCGGCATCTGCGTAGTGCTGTTGCTGGTATTCGCCGGGACCTTCGAACCGCTCGGATTCGTTGTTTCCAGCATCCTGGTCGGCATTCCAATGGCCCGTCTCTATGGCGGTCGCTGGTTACCCAGCATGGTGATCATCAGCCTGATGAGTATCGGTCTGTACCTGCTGTTCGACCGGGTGATGGACGTGCCACTGCCTTTGGGCCTGCTCGACGTTCTGGAGAATTGATATGGATACTCTGAATTATCTTGGCCAGGGCTTCGGCGTTGCGTTGACACCCTACAACCTGGTGACCGCGTTGAGCGGTACCCTGATCGGTACCGTGGTCGGTCTGCTGCCGGGCCTGGGTCCGATCAACGGCGTGGCGCTGTTGATCCCGATTGCCTTCGCTCTCGGTCTACCGCCGGAATCGGCGTTGATCCTGTTGGCAGCGGTTTATCTGGGCTGCGAATATGGCGGCCGCATCAGCTCGATCCTGCTGAACATCCCGGGCGAAGCTTCCACCGTGATGACCACGCTCGACGGCTACCCGATGGCCCGTCAGGGCTTGGCGGGCGTGGCGCTTTCCTTGTCGGCGTGGAGCTCGTTCATCGGTGCCTTTATTGCCACCTGCGGCATGGTGTTGTTCGCGCCGCTACTGGCGAAGTGGGCAATTGCCTTCGGCCCGGCGGAATACTTTGTGCTGATGGTTTTCGCCATAGTCTGCCTCGGCGGCATGGCCGGTGATCGACCACTCAAGACCTTCATCGCGGCGCTGATCGGTTTGTTCCTGTCGAGTGTCGGTATCGATGCCAACAGCGGCGTGTACCGCTTCACCGGTGACAACATCCACCTCACCGACGGCATTCAGTTCGTCGTGCTGGTGCTGGGCCTGTTCTCCATCAGTGAAATCCTCTTGCTGCTGGAAAAAACCCATCGCGGCCAGGAAGCGGTGAAGGCTACTGGCCGGATGATGTTCAACTTCAAGGAAGCGGCGTCGGTATTCACGGTGAATATCCGTTGCGGTGTGCTGGGTTTCATCATGGGTGTGTTACCGGGTGCCGGTGCAACCCTGGCCAGTGCCGTGGCCTACATGACCGAGAAACGCATTGCCGGTACGAGCGGTAAGTTCGGCCAGGGCGACAAGCGTGGCCTTGCGGCGCCTGAAACCGCGATCGGCGGTGCTGCCTGCGGCGCGCTGGTGCCGATGCTGACTCTGGGTGTACCAGGCTCAGGCACCACTGCGGTGATGATCGGCGCGCTATCGCTGTACAACATCACCCCCGGCCCGCTGCTGTTCCAACAGCAGCCGGACATTGTCTGGGGCCTGATCGCCTCGTTGTTCGTCGCCAACGTCATGCTGGTGATCCTCAACATCCCGATGATCCGCATCTTCACCCGCATCCTCGCCGTGCCGAACTGGGCACTGGTGCCGGTGATCGCCATCATCACCGGGATCGGCGTCTATGCAGTGCACGCCACGACCTTCGATCTGTTCCTGATGATCGGCATCGGCATCTTCGGCTACATCCTGCGCAAGCTCGACTTCCCGCTGTCGCCGGTACTGCTGGGCTTTATCCTCGGCGGCCTGATGGAGCAGAACCTGCGTCGTGCGTTGTCGATTTCCAACGGCGCACTGGAAATCCTCTGGTCGAGCCCGATCACCTTCGGCGTCTGGGTTCTGACTGCAATCATGCTGCTGATGCCGATCCTGCGGATCTGGCGCAAACGTTCCGTGCAGCGTCGTGCCCTGGCCGATGCCTGAGACCTCCTTCAAAAACTGGTGGGGAACACCGCTGGCCGGTTTGCTTGGCGGTTACCTCGCCAGCCAGATCGGTTGGCCGCTGCCCTGGATGGTCGGCTCATTACTGGCGATCATCCTGGTGCGCTGCCTGACACCCTGGCAACTGGCGGAAATCCCGGGCGGGCGTAAATGCGGCCAGTGGATCGTTGGCATCGGCATCGGCCTGCACTTCACCCCGGTGGTGATCGAGCAGGTCATGAGCCACTTCGGTTTGATCTTCTTCGGTGCCTTGGTCACCAGCCTGTCCAGTGTGGTCGGGGTCTGGTTGCTGCGGCGTACCGGCGAAGATCGCGCCACCGCGTTTTTCTCCAGCATGCCCGGCGGTTCCGGTGAGATGGTCAATCTCGGCGCGCGTAATGGCGCGGTGCTCAGTCGCGTTGCGGCCGGGCAGAGTTTGCGGGTGCTGGTGGTGGTGCTATGTGTACCGGCAGCGTTCAAGTATTTGTTGGGAGAAGGTGCGCCGGTGCTTCATCCGACGGCAGTCGATTGGCGCTGGCTGGCGGTGCTGTTTCCGGCGGGCGCCCTGCTCGCCTGGCTCTGGCAGCGTTTGCACCAACCTAACCCCTGGTTGTTCGGACCGTTGCTGGTGAGTGCGGCGGTGAGCATCGCCTGGGATGTGCACATCGGTTTGCCCAAGGGTGGCAGCCAGATCGGCCAGTGGTTGATCGGCAGCGGTTTGGGCTGTCACTTCAACCGGCAATTCTTCCGCCGGGCACCGTCGTTCATGGGCCGGACGTTGATCGCAACGGGCTTGACCATGTTGATCGCCGCACTCGCGGCCTTGGGCCTTAGCGCGGTGACGAATCTGGATCTGCGTTCGCTTACCTTGGGCATGATGCCCGGCGGCATCGCTGAAATGAGCCTGACTGCCGAAACCCTGCAACTGTCGGTGCCTCTGGTGACGGCGATGCAGGTGATGCGGTTGCTGTTTGTGTTGTTTCTGGCTGAACCGTTGTTTCGGTATTGGGATAAGTTGCCGCACAAGGCCTGACATTTGATCGTTCCCACGCTCACGCGTTGATCGTTCCCACGCTCTGCGTGGGAATGCAGCCCGTGACGCTCCGCGTCACAAGAGCGGACGCAGAGCGTCCATTGAGGTATTCCCACGCAGAGCGTGGGAACGATCATTGTTACTAGACCGGCGGCAATCGCCACTCGATCGGCGTCTGGCCATTCTGCTCAAGAAACTTGTTGGCCCGGCTGAAGTGCCCGCAACCAAAGAACCCGCGATAAGCGGATAGCGGAGACGGATGCACTGAAGTCAGCACCAGGTGTTTGGTCGCGTCGATCAGTTTCTGCTTGCTCTGGGCATGCGCGCCCCACAGCAGGAACACCAGATGCGGCTGGTGTTCGCTGACGATCTCGATAACCCGGTCAGTAAAGAACTGCCAGCCCTTGCCCGCATGGGAGTTGGCGTTGGCGCGTTCGACGGTCATGGTGGTGTTGAGCATCAGCACGCCCTGCTCGGCCCAGCTTTGCAGGCAACCGTGAGCGGGAATGTCGATGTTCAGGTCACGCTTGAGCTCTTTATAGATGTTTACCAGCGACGGCGGTGCCGGCACACCCGGTTGCACCGAGAAGCATAAGCCGTGAGCCTGTCCCGGGCCGTGATACGGATCCTGACCGAGGATCACCACCTTGACCTTGTCCAGAGGGGTCAGGTTCAGCGCATTGAAAATCATTGACCCTGGCGGATAGATTTCCTTGCCGCTGGCGTATTCCTGACGCAGGAATTCGCGCAGCTCGGCCATATACGGCTGGTCGAACTCCGCACGCAGTGCCTCCTTCCAGCTCGGTTCGAGTTTGATACGGTCGTCAGAATTCATCGCTTGGTCCAGAAAAAACTATCGGCGCACCCTAAGAAAGCCCGTGACCCTTGTCAATTGATCTGACGCAGAACCGGCACTTTCCCGTATACCGATCATACTGAACGCTCAATTCAGTCATCGAGGTCAAAATGAATCTGCACTTCGAAGAACTCACGGGCACCGACGGCGCGCGCATTGGCATCGCCAGCCTGGATGCCGAAAAGTCCCTGAACGCCCTCTCCCTGCCGATGATCCACGTCTTGAGCGAACGCCTGGACGTCTGGGCCAAAGACCCGCAGATCGTTTGTGTGCTGTTGCGCGGCAACGGCACCAAAGCTTTTTGCGCGGGTGGTGAGGTCCTTAACCTGGTTGAGGCCTGTCGTGCTCATCCGGGTGAAGTTCCGCCCTTGGCTGCGCACTTCTTTTCGGCAGAATACCGCCTCGACTACCGCCTGCACACCTACCCCAAACCACTGATCTGCTGGGGTCACGGCTATGTGCTTGGAGGTGGCTTGGGGCTATTGCAAGGCGCGAGTATTCGCATCGTCACCCCCAGCAGCCGGCTGGCCATGCCGGAAATCAGCATCGGCTTGTACCCGGATGTTGGCGCCAGTTGGTTCCTTTCGCGCCTGCCAGGCAAACTCGGGTTGTTCCTGGGATTGACCGGTGCCCATATGAATGGCCGCGATGCGATCGATCTGGACCTGGCCGACCGCTTTCTGTTGGATGAACAGCAAGAGGAGTTGATCGAGGGACTGTTGCAACTGAACTGGCAGGAACAGACGCCGATGCAGCTCAACAGCCTGCTCAAGGCCTTGCAGCAGGAAGCCATCGGGCAATTACCGCCAGCACAGTGGCTGCCGCGGCGTGAACAGATCGACGAATGTCTGGATGTCAGCGAGGTGCGCTGTGCCTGGCGTGCCATCAGCCTGCTGCGCGATCACAACGACGTTCTGCTCAGTCGCGCGGCGAAAACCATGAGCGAGGGCTGCCCGCTGACCGCGCATCTGGTCTGGGAGCAGATTGTCCGTGCCCGCCACCTGTCACTGGCCCAGGTGTTCGAGATGGAATACACCTTGAGTCTGAACTGCTGTCGTCATCCGGAATTCAGTGAAGGGGTGCGCGCACGGTTGATCGACAAGGACCAAAAGCCCCATTGGCATTGGCCCGATATCAATGCAATTCCTGACGCGGTGGTCGAAGCGCATTTTCACAAGGTTTGGGAGGGTCGACATCCGCTCGCGGACTTGTCCGACTACTGAAATCCCGGACAAAAAAAGCGGCGCTTGATGCGCCGCTCGATAACAGTCGTGCTTAGCGGTTCCAGTCGCGGTTCCAGTCACCTCTGTGGCCGCGGTCTCCGTGATCACGGTCGCCGTGACGGTTGTCGTCATGACGTTCCTCATGACGCTCCTCATGACGACTCTCACGACGCTCATCATGGCGATCATGGAAATCCCAACCGCGGTTTGGAAAAGACCGGTACACCACGCGTGGAGCCTCTTGGTAATACCGTGGCGCCGGGTAGTAACGCGGCGACGGTGCATAGTAACGGCTGCGGTCCTGATAGTAGTAGGACCCGCCGCCGTTGTAATAAGCCGGGGCAGGCGCGGTATAGACCTCGGAACGGTAGTAGCTCGATTCCCCATCGTAGTAGGGCACACATGCAGAAAGAGACAAACCCAGTAAAGCAATCAGAATAAGTCGTCGATACATGGCGGCCTCCTGGACCGCGAAAGTGCACACACCAGCGTCGCTGGTCGGCGGCAGTCAACAATCAGCTGACTGACGAAACATCTGACAGCAAAAAAGGAATCCGGTGCGATTCAGCAATACATTTATATAGGTGGTGCACGGCCATGATTGCCCTATCCCGGTGCGAACAAGCACCACAACACAGCAGGATTACCTGCGCCCATCCTCCGATCTTTGAGCCAGGCCCTCTGGATCAACGCTCGACAACACTTGGCACGCCTCTCGCTTAGTCAACTGCGTGCAGGAGTCATCACAGGTTCGCGGCACCACAATTTGCAATGGCTGACTAGGGTTCCGGCTCGCTTGGGCGAGTGACTGGTCCGAGAGTCGGCGACCTCCAGTTGAGGTTACACGGCGGGATAAAAGCCCGGGAGACAAGCCACCGTTCGCGGTGCCGCGTGCTCCTGTGCGCCCTTGATCAACTGGAGAACCACTCATGTCCCAACTTCGTTTACCCGCCCTGCTCGCCGCCGCTTTCGCGGCCCTCGTGAGCTTCTCGTCCCAGGCCGCACAGAAAGACCACTTCAGCGTCTGCTGGACCATCTACGCCGGCTGGATGCCCTGGGAATACGCAGGCACCCAAGGCATCGTCGACAAGTGGGCGAAAAAGTACGGCATCAAAATCGATGTGGTGCAGCTCAATGACTATGTCGAATCGATCAACCAGTACACCGCCGGCCAGTTCGATGGCTGCAGCATGACCAACATGGACGCCTTGACCATTCCCGCCGCTGGTGGCGTGGAAAGCACCGCGCTGATCGTCAGCGACTTTTCCAATGGTAATGACGGCATCGTAGTCAAAGGAGAAGGCAAGACTGTCGCCGACCTTAAAGGAATGAGCGTCAATCTGGTGGAGCTGTCGGTCTCTCACTACCTGTTGGCGCGCGCGCTGGACTCGGTCGATCTCACCGAGAAAGACCTGAAGGTAGTCAACACTTCCGACGCCGACATCTCCGCCGCCTTCAATACCGATCAAGTACACGCCGTCACTACCTGGAACCCGATGCTGTCGGACATCAAAGCCAAGCCTGGCGTCACCCAGGTGTTCGACTCGAGCAAGGTACCCGGCGAAATCATGGACATGATGGTCGTCAACACCCAGACCCTGAAGGACAACCCGGCACTGGGCAAGGCACTGACCGGCGCCTGGTTTGAAGTGGTCGCCCTGATGAACGCCAAATCCGCCGCCAGCACTGCAGCGCTGGAACACATGGCCAAAGCGTCGGGCACCGACCTGCCGGGCTTCCAGTCGCAACTGGACACCACCAAGTTGTTTTCCACCCCTAAAGAAGCACTCGATTTCGCTACCAGCGCGCAACTGCCGAACACCATGCGCAAGGTCGCCGAGTTCTCCTTCCAGCACGGGCTTCTCGGTGAAGGCGCCAAGGACACCAGCGCTGTCGGCATGTCCTTCGCCAACGGCGTGACCAGCGGTGACAAGGCCAACCTCAAGCTGCACTTCGACCCGAGCTACGTGCAGCTGGCCGCCGACTCCAAGCTGTGAGCCACGTTGTCAGTAACCGGAGAACATGGCCATGCGCCTGATCAATCGCCACCCGGATAACCCGAGTCGCCTGTTGCTGGTCATTCTGCCGTTCGCCTTGGTGCTGTTCGCCTATTTCACGGGCTCGGCCGAGCGGCTGACGGACAACCCCAACGACAAGCTGCTACCCAGCGCCGGGCAAATGGCCGACGCGGTGAAACGCCTGGCCTTCACCGCCGACCCGCGCAGCGGCGACTACCTGCTGTGGCAGGACACCGGTGCCAGCCTCCAGCGGCTGGCCATTGGCCTGGGCATCAGCGCTCTGGCGGGCCTGTGCCTGGGCATCGCCGCCGGCACGCTGCCGTTGTTCGGCGCGCCGTTGTCGCCCTTGTTGACGGTGTTGTCGATGGTGCCGCCGCTGGCGATCCTGCCGATTCTGTTCATCGTTTTTGGTCTGGGCGAGTTATCGAAAGTGATGCTGATCGTGATCGGCATCACCCCGTGCCTGGCCCGCGATCTGGAACAGCGCGCCCGGGAAATCCCCGTCGAGCTGCTGATCAAGGCCCAGACGCTCGGAGCTTCGACCTGGACCGTGATTCTGCGGGTAGTCCTGCCGCAACTGCTGCCACGCTTGCTGATCTCGCTTCGACTGATGCTCGGTTCCGCGTGGCTGTTTTTGATCGCCGCTGAAGCGATCGCCTCCACCGACGGCTTGGGCTACCGGATTTTTCTGGTGCGCCGCTACCTGGCGATGGATGTGATCCTGCCGTACGTGGTGTGGATCACCCTGCTCGCCTGGCTGATGGATTGGGGACTCAAACGCCTGACCCAGCGGGCTTTCCCCTGGTACGAAGGAGCGCGGATATGAGCTACGAAGGAGCGCGGGCATGAGCTTCATCACGGTGAACAATGTCTGGCAGCAATACGCTGATCAGGTGGTGCTCGAAAGGCTCAACCTCAGCGTCAACGAGGGTGAGTTCTGCACCCTGGTAGGTGCTTCGGGATGCGGCAAATCGACCTTTCTGCGATTGCTGCTGGGGCAGGAAACAGCCAGTCGCGGAGAAATCCTGTTGGACGGCAAGATGCTGGCCAGCGAACCGGATGCCAGCCGTGGCGTGGTGTTTCAGCGTTACTCGGTGTTCGCGCATTTGTCGGTGCTGGACAACGTCGTCCTTGGCCTGGAACTGCCACGCTCGCCACTAATCGGGCGCTTGTTTGGCCATGCCAAGCGCGAGGCGCGGGAGCAAGCAGGCGCATTGCTGAAAAAAGTCGGCCTCGGTCATGCCCTGGACAAGTACCCGGCGCAGCTCTCCGGCGGTATGCAGCAACGGCTGGCCATCGCCCAGGCGCTGATCATGAAACCCCGCGTATTGCTGCTCGACGAACCCTTCGGCGCCCTCGATCCGGGCATTCGCAAAGATATGCACAGCCTGTTGCTGGAGCTGTGGCGCGAGACGCAACTGACGGTATTCATGGTCACCCATGACCTGTCCGAAGGCTTCAGCCTCGGCACCCGCTTGCTGGTGTTCGACAAGGTTCGCCTCGACCCGCACGCCCCCGGTGCCTATGGCGCACGCATCACCTACGACATCCCTTTGAACAGCGACCGCCGCGCCAACAGCAAAGCCGTCGACGCCCTGCCGGCAGCACTGGCGGGCACGCTTCGCATCGCTTAGAGGTTTTTTCACATGACTGATTCGACTCAACTGTTCCCCCCCTTCGCCGAAGAAATGCTCCCCGGTGGCGGTCATCGTTCCTTTGTCCTCAAACGCGGCCAACTGCTGCGCCTGACCGATATTCGCGGTGGCGCCAATGTCAGTCTGACCCTGCTCAACGCCAACGAGAAAACCGAACGGCTGAACCTGCCGGACAGCCTCAAATGCCAACACACCGCCAGGCTCACCGTCGGCCATTGCCTGTACTCGGACATGGGCCGCGTTCTGGCGGCGATCACCGCCGACACCTGCGGCTGGAGCGATAGCATCGGCGGCGTGCTCTGCGCGCACGAGGTGGCGGAAAAGTACGGCCAGGGCCGCTTTCAGGAACTGCGCAACGGTTTCTACCGCAACGGTACCGACAACCTGTTGGTGGAACTGGGCAAATGGGGGCTGGGCCTGTCCGACCTGCTGATGACCCTCAACCTGTTCAGCAAAGTCAGCGTCGATGCCGACGGACGTTTGCACTTCATCGAAGGTAACTCCAAGGCCGGTGACTACATCGAGCTTTACGCGCCGATGGACACCTTGGTGGTGCTCACTGCTCTGCAACACCCCATGGATCCCAACCCGGAATACGCCCCCAAGCCGCTCAAGCTGAGCTGGATGAACGCTGACGCCAGCGTCGCCAAGCATTGCCGCACCTCGCGTCCCGAGAACGAGCGCGGCTTCATCAACACCGACCGTCTGTTCGCCTGAGGATCGCGCCATGTCTTTAGCAATCGCCCCTGCCACCAGGCATCCTGAAACCGCGGTGTACCGTGCCACCATTCCGTCCGGCGAGCCGTGGCTGATGGAGGTCAAGGCCGGACAGACCTTGCGCATCCTCGATCTGGAAGGCAATCAAGCCGTCGACACTTTGTTCTACAGCCTGAAAAACCCCAGGGAACGCTATGACGTGCAGCGCACCTTGCGCCGACAAAACAGCGTCTACCTGAGCACCGGCAGCGTGCTCTTTTCCAACCTGGGCCAGCCGATGCTGACCATCGTCGAAGACACCTGCGGACGCCACGATACCCTTGGCGGCGCCTGCGCCCAAGAGAGCAACAGCGTGCGATACGCGTTGGAGAAACGCTACATGCACAGCTGCCGCGACAACTACCTGCGGGCCTGCGCTCATGACGGGCGCCTGGGCAAAGGCGACATCGGGCCGAACATCAACTTCTTCATGAACGTTCCGGTCACTGCCGACGGTGGCCTGACCTTTGAGGACGGTATTTCCGCCCCCGGAAAATACGTCGACCTGCGGGCCGAAATGGACGTGATCGTGCTGATATCCAACTGCCCGCAACTGAACAACCCGTGCAACGCCTACAACCCCACACCAGCGGAGCTACTGGTATGGAACTGAAATGCGTGCGCCTGCGCCGTTGGTTGTTCGCCCTGTGCCAGAGCCGGTCGGGGCAGTGCATCAAGTAAACACAGGTGATCACCTGGCTAAGCCAAATTGATTCTGCCGCCTGGGACGACCCCGGCGCACATCGAAAACTGCGGGACGGCCCGCATCCCAGGTCGGGGCTGAGCTGCCTTCAGCCTCCAGGGGTTTTGTCATGTTCAAAAAACTGTTGATAGCCAACCGTGGCGCCATTGCCTGTCGCATCTTGCGAACCCTGCGTGAATTGCAGGTCAAGGGCGTCACCGTGTATTCCGAAGCCGACGCCGCCAGCCTGCATGTCCTGCATGCCGACGAAGCTCACAGCCTGGGCGAAGGTGCTGCGTCGGCTACCTATCTGGCGGTGGAAAAAATCCTCGCCATCGCCAAAACCAGCGGCGCCACGGCGATTCATCCCGGCTATGGTTTTCTCTCGGAAAACGCCGCGTTCGCCGAGGCCTGTGAAGCGGCCAATATCGCCTTCGTCGGGCCAACGCCAGAACAACTGCGGGTGTTCGGCCTCAAGCACACCGCCCGTGCCCTGGCCAAACAACACGGCGTGCCGATGCTCGAAGGCACCGGGTTGCTGGACAGCCTCGACGCCGCGCTGATCGCAGGTGAGCAGGTCGGTTACCCGGTGATGCTCAAAAGCACCGCCGGCGGTGGCGGCATTGGAATGCGCGTTTGCCGCAGCGCGGCGCAGCTAAGCGAATCCTTCGATGCAGTGAAGCGCCTGGGACAGAACAATTTCAGCGACGCTGGCGTGTTCATCGAGAAGTACATCCAGCGTGCCCGGCACCTTGAAGTTCAGGTGTTCGGTGACGGCCAGGGCGAAGTCATCGCCCTCGGCGTGCGCGATTGCTCGGTGCAGCGGCGCAACCAGAAAGTCCTTGAAGAAACCCCGGCGCCGAACCTGCCCGACGGCATGGCCGAGGAGCTGTGCCTGGCGGCGATCAAACTCGCAAAAGCGGTGAATTACCGCAGCGCCGGTACCGTGGAATTCGTCTTCGACAGCGACGCCCAGCGCTTCTATTTTCTGGAAGTGAACACCCGTTTGCAGGTCGAGCACGGCGTCACTGAACAAGTGTGGGGCGTGGATCTGGTGCGCTGGATGGTGCAACTGGCAGCCGGTGATCTGCCGCCGTTGAGCGAGCTGAGCCGCACCTTGAAAGCCGAAGGTCATGCGATTCAGGCACGGTTGTATGCCGAAGATCCGGGCCGGGATTTCCAGCCCAGTCCTGGCCTGCTGAGCGCCGTGAATTTCCCGGTGGCCGATGGCAAACAGCTGCGCATCGACACCTGGGTCGAGGCCGGTTGCGAGATCCCGCCCTACTTCGATCCGATGATCGCCAAACTCATCAGCTGGGCGCCCAGCCGCGAAGAGGCGCGCGCCGATCTGCATCAAGCCTTGGGCGACAGCCTGCTGTACGGCGTGGAAACCAACCGCGATTACCTGCGGCAGATATTGCTCGATGTACCGTTCGCCAGCGGCCAGCCCTGGACCCGTTGCCTCGAAGGTCTTCTCTACCAGGCCAATACCTTCGAAGTGCTCAGCGCCGGCACCCAGACCAGCGTGCAGGACTACCCCGGTCGCCTCGGTTACTGGGCGGTTGGCGTGCCGCCGTCGGGTCCGATGGACAGCCGCGCTCTGCGCCTGGGCAATCGCTTGCTGGGTAACGAAGAAGGTGTCGCCGCGCTGGAAATCACCATGAGCGGACCGTTGCTGCGCTTCAACTGCGACGCCGTAGTAGCGGTCACTGGCGCTGTCATTGCGCTGACGCTGAACGGCCAACCGGCACCGATGAACACCACCCTTCTGATCCCGGCCGGTGCGACCCTGGGTCTGGGTAGCATCACCGGAGTCGGTGCTCGCAGCTACCTGTGCCTGCGCGGTGGCCTGCAAGTGCCGGACTATCTGGGCAGCAAAAGCACATTCACACTCGGCCAGTTCGGCGGCCACGGCGGTCGTGCCTTGCGGGCCGGGGATGTGCTGCATCTTTGCCCGTTAAGTGACCATGGCGCGGGGGAAAGCCTTGCGGTTGAACAGGTGCTCGAGTTGCCGCCAGTGCGACAAATCCGGGTGATCTACGGCCCCCATGGCGCGCCGGAATATTTCACTGAAGGCTATATCGAGACCTTCTTTGCCACCCAATGGGAGGTCCACTTCAACTCCAGCCGCACCGGCGTACGGCTGATCGGACCCAAGCCCGAATGGGTTCGCGCCGATGGCGGCGAAGCCGGGCTGCACCCCTCGAATATCCATGACAACCCGTACGCGATCGGCGCGGTGGATTTCACCGGTGACATGCCGGTGATCCTCGGTCCCGACGGCCCAAGCCTGGGTGGGTTCGTTTGCCCGGTGACGGTGATCGAGGCGGATCTGTGGCAGTTGGGGCAGTTGAAGGCCGGGGACAAGGTGCAGTTCTTTCCCGTCGGTATCGACACAGCACGAGCCTTGGCTTGTAAACCCTATCTATATGGGAGCGAGCTTGCTCGCGATGAAGTTGACGCGGTGTCTGGTCTGGCCCCATCGCGAGCAAGCCCGCGCCCAGAGGAATTGGTTTCGCCCATCGTTCTGGACCTCGGTCAGGACGACACTCGCTTGATCGCACGGCTGTCCGGCGACACCCATCTGCTATTGGAAATCGGCGCCCCCGAGCTGGATCTGGTGCTGCGCTTCCGTGGTCATGCGCTGATGCAAGCGCTGCAAAGCAAAGCACTGCACGGGGTGATCGACCTGACCCCGGGCATCCGCTCGCTGCAAGTGCATTACCAACCCGAGCAACTGCCGCTGGCCGATCTGCTCGGCATCGTTGCCGGCGAATGGGATGCGGTGTGCGCCGCCGAAGACCTGCAAGTACCGTCGCGCATCGTCCACCTGCCGTTGTCCTGGAATGACCCGGCCTGCCAGCTGGCCATCGAGAAATACCTGACCACCGTGCGCAAGGATGCGCCCTGGTGCCCAAGCAACCTGGAGTTCATCCGCCGCATCAACGACCTGCCCAATCTCGACGAAGTCCAGCGCACGGTGTTCGATGCCAGCTATCTGGTGATGGGTCTGGGCGACGTCTACCTCGGTGCGCCGGTCGCCACCCCGCTCGATCCACGGCACCGGCTGGTCACCACCAAGTACAACCCGGCACGGACCTGGACCGCCGAAAACTCGGTGGGCATCGGTGGCGCCTACCTGTGCGTGTACGGCATGGAAGGCCCAGGTGGTTATCAGTTCGTCGGTCGCACGTTACAAATGTGGAACCGCTACCGCGAGGTCGCGGCATTCGACGGTAAACCGTGGCTGTTGCGCTTCTTCGACCAGATCCGGTTTTACCCGGTGAGCGCCGATGAGCTGCTGCAGATTCGTCGTGATTTCCCGCTGGGGCGCTTTGAGCTGAGCATTGAACATAGCCAGCTCAGGCTTGCCGACTACCAAGCCTTTCTGGCCAAAGAAGCCGAGAGCATCGCTGCGTTCCGCCAACAGCAACAGAGCGCCTTCAACGCCGAGCGCGAACGCTGGATCGCCAGCGGCCAGGCGCATTTCGACAGCGAGGAGCGGGTACCCGAACAGGCCGAAGCTGCGCCACTGGAAACAGGCCAGCAGAGCGTCGACAGCCA
This sequence comes from Pseudomonas sp. GW821-FHT02H09, assembly GCF_059421425.1. NCBI lineage: Bacteria > Pseudomonadati > Pseudomonadota > Gammaproteobacteria > Pseudomonadales > Pseudomonadaceae > Pseudomonas > Pseudomonas sp. GW821-FHT02H09. Next base: position 82,385 of record NZ_JBWKVA010000009.1, on the reverse strand, counting down.
CATTGCCGGCAACCTCTGGCAGGTTCAGGTAGCAACCGGCAGCCGGGTCGCCGCCGGTGATGTGCTGGTGATTCTGGAGTCGATGAAGATGGAAATCCCGGTGCTCGCGCCCATGGCCGGTGTGGTCCGGGAAATTCGCGTGCAACCCGGTTGCGCGGTGCGCGCCGGGCAGCGGGTCGTGGTGCTGGAACTCGACTGATCTCATTTAAAGAAGGAAGGACTCAAGCCATGACCATCAATCTGCAACTCGATGCTCTGCGTGCGGCCTATCGCGCCGGTAGCACCACGCCTCGGCAGCTGCTGCTGAGCCTGCGGGAAAAAGCCGCGGCGCTGAACCCGGACTATCACCTGTTTATCCACCTGCTCAGCGTCGCTGAACTGGAACCGTACCTCGCCATGCTGGACGGCCGCGACATCGACAGTTTGCCGCTGTACGGCGTGCCGTTCGCGATCAAGGACAACATCGACCTGGCGGGCATTCCCACCACCGCCGCCTGCCCGGCGTTCGCCTATGTTGCGCAGCGCTCGGCAACCATCGTCGAGCAGTTGCTGGCGCTCGGCGCGATCCCGTTGGGCAAGACCAACCTCGACCAATTCGCCACAGGCCTCAACGGCAGCCGCTCGCCCTACGGCGCTTGCCCCAACAGCGTGTTGCCGGAATACCCGTCGGGAGGTTCCAGCGCCGGTTCTTCATTGGCGGTGGCGCTGGGTGTGGCGAGTTTTGCATTGGGTACCGACACGGCGGGTTCCGGTCGAGTACCCGCTGCTTTGAACAACCTGCTTGGGTTGAAAGCCACCAAAGGCTTGATCTCCACTGCAGGTGTAGTCCCGGCCTGCCGCACTCTGGACTGCGTGACGACCTTTACCGCGACGGCTCGTGAAGCCAGCCGGTTGCTGGCCCTGACCGCGCGGCTCGATCCGCGTGACGAGTACAGCCGCTGCAACCCACTGTGGAACGATGGCTCAGCCTTTGGCACTCCGCGACCGTTGCGCTTCGGCGTGCCGCGAGTTGAAGATTTGCAATTCTTCGGCTGCGAGGAAGGTCCCGTACTGTTCGATAACGCCATTGATCGACTCAAACAACTTGGCGGTGAAGCGGTGCAGCTCGACTTGTCACCGTTCCTGGAGGCCGCCCGTTTGCTTTATGAAGGGCCCTGGGTGGCCGAGCGTTACAGCGTGGCCGGCGAGTTGCTGGAACAAAATCCGGAAGCCGTACTGCCGGTGATTCGCGCCGTGCTGGCCAAGGCACCGGCAGTCGACGGCGTGCAAACCTTCCGCGCCCAGTATCGCCTGCAGGCCTTGAAAACCCTGTGCGACAAGGCACTGGAAGACCTCGACTGCGTGCTCACGCCAACCATCGGCCGCCCGGTGACCCTGGCGCAGCTTGCAGCAGAACCGGTACTGCGCAACTCAGAACTCGGTTACTACACCAACTTCATGAACCTGCTGGACTACGCCGCCGTCGCCGTGCCCAGCGGTTTCATGAACAACGGCCTGCCGTGGGGCGTGACGCTGTTCGGTCGGGCATTTACCGACCAGTACTTGCTGAGCGTGGCTGATGCGCTGCAACGTCAGCAAGGCTCGACATCCCCGGCCCCTCCCCATCCTGCCCGTAATGACCGCGCCCGGCTGGTGGTTTGCGGCGCACATCTGGATGGGCTGGCGCTGAACTGGCAACTCAAGCAACGGGGTGGCCGTCTGGTTGAAACCACTCAAAGCGCGCCGCATTACCAACTCCACGCACTGGCCGGCGGCCCACCGTTTCGCCCCGCAATGGTCCGCGTTGCGGAAGGCGGCGTGGCGATTGCGGTAGAAGTCTGGGAATTGCCGAGCAGTGAACTGGGTTCGTTTCTGACCGGGATTCCCGCGCCGCTCGGGTTGGGCAAAGTACAGCTTGCGGATGGACGTTGGGAGAGCGGGTTTATTTGTGAACCGTACGGGTTGGAAGGTGCTACGGATATTAGCCACTCAGGGGGTTGGCGGGCGTACCTGCAAAGCCGCAATTGACCCGATCATGAGCCCCCCCACCCTGTAGCAGCTGGCGCAGCCTGCTGCTACAGGGGTTTCAAAAAACCCTACATATTAAGCAGTTATTTCCGCACAGCGCCATTAGAATGCCCCACCCGGTCTCTGCCAACGGAACTGCCATGCCGCTTCGCTCTGCGCTGTTTTCGCAACGCTCGTTGGTACTCACACTCATCGCGCTACTGGGCTGTGGTTTCCTCGCCACCTCATTGCTCAGCTACTACGCCTCACGGGCGTCGATTCGCGACAATATCGTCAATACCGAGCTACCGCTGACATCCGATACGGTCTACTCGGAAATCCAGAAAGACCTGGTCCGGCCGATCCTGATTTCCTCGATGATGGCCCGCGACACCTTCATGCGTGACTGGGTAGTGGCTGGCGAACGCGAGCCTGCGCAAATGACCCGCTACCTCAACGAAGTCATGACTCACTACAATGCCTACACCGCGTTCTTCGTCTCCGACAGCAGCCTGACCTACTACCACGCCAAAGGTGTGCTGAAAAAAATCAGCACCCAAGAGCCCCGTGATGCCTGGTACTTCCGCGTGCACGACATGGCCAAGCCGTATGAGATCAACGTCGATCCTGACTTGGCCAACCACGACAGCCTGACCTTCTTCATCAACTACAAAGTCTACGATTACAAAGACCAGTTCATCGGCGCTGCCGGCGTTGGTCTGACCGTCGACGCGGTGGTCAAGCTGATCGACAAATACCAGCAGCGTTACCAGCGCAGCGTGTACTTCGTCGACACCTATGGCCGTCTGGTGCTCACCGGTGCCGAGGGTGGGCCCCAAGGTGCGCGGGTCGGGCAGACCCTCAGCGAACTCGATAGCATGAAAGACCTGCTGACCAAACTGCCCAAACCCCACAGCGGCAGTTATGAGTATTCGGCCCAGGGCCAGGGACATTTCCTCAACGTGCGCTTCATCCCGGAGCTGAACTGGTACCTGTTCGTCGATAAACGCGAAGACAGTGCCCTCGGTGAAATCCGCCAGTCGCTGTACCTCAACCTGCTGATCTGCCTGATCATCACGCTGATTATCCTGGCCTTGCTCAACCGCCTGCTGAACCGTTACCAGAGCAAGATCCAAGCCCAGGCTACCCTCGACAGCCTCACCAGCCTGCCGAACCGTCGCGGCTTCGATCTGCTGGCTGTCCAGGCCATGCATGAAGCCCAGCGTGAACCGAAACCGCTGACAGCCTTGCTGCTGGACCTGGACCACTTCAAGCGTTTGAACGACACTTACGGCCACCTCGCCGGTGACCAGGTGCTGAGCGGTTTCGCCCGCGATCTGCAAAGCTGCCTGCGCCAGTCAGACATCGTCTGCCGTTGGGGCGGTGAAGAATTCATCGTGCTGCTCAAAGATACCGACAGCTGCAACGGTCAGATGATCGCCGAGAAAATCCGTCAACAGATCAAGCAACAACGCTATGCCTATGAAGGCCAAGCGCTGCAGATCACCGTCAGCATCGGTCTCACCACCCTCCAACCCGACGACACGCTGCACAACCTGTTGTCGCGTGCCGACCATGCGATGTACCGTGCGAAACAGACTGGCCGTAATCGAACCTGTGTGGAAAAACCTCTCCCAAGCTATGAATAAACCCAATCTCTGCCCGGCCTGCGGTGCTGGCAACGACTGCACCCTGGCCGATCCGCGCACCGCCGCCCAAGCGTGCTGGTGCTATGGCGTCAGCATCGATCCGGCAGTGCTCCGGGCCCTGCCCGTCGAACTGCGCGACCTATCCTGCCTGTGCCCGCGCTGCGCGCAGGTCGAGGCGCAGCTGCAGGCGGCCACCGGGAAGATCACGTAAGATGCGCGGCCCTTTTCTGATCAGCCGATAGCCATGCGCGTTGACCGTTTCCTCAGCAACCTGCCCCGTTTCAACCGCAAACAAGTGCGCTTGCTACTGGTCGGGCGCAGGATCAAGGTCGACGGGCAAATAATCAGCGACCCTCACTTTGATGTGCGCGAGTTCAGCCGCGTGGAGTGCGACGACGAAGTACTGCAAGCCGGTAAACCGCCGCGCTACTTCATGCTGCACAAACCGCCGGGCTGCGTCAGCGCCACCAGCGACCCTGAGCACCCGACCGTGCTCGACCTCATCGATGAGCCGGACAAACACGAGCTGCACATCGCCGGGCGACTGGACTTCAACACCACCGGCCTGATGCTGATCACCAACGACGGCAGCTGGTCGCGACGCCTGACCCAGCCGCAGACCAAACTGGGGAAGATCTATTACGTCGAGACCGAACAAGACATCGGCCCCGAGTATGCGCAGACCTTCGCCCGGGGCCTGTACTTCGCCTTCGAAGATCTCACCACCCAACCGGCCGAACTGGTCGTGCTCGGGCCAAAGAGCGCGCGGCTGAGCATCGTCGAAGGCCGTTACCACCAGGTGAAACGGATGTTCGGCCACTTCAACAATAAAGTCCTGCGCCTGCATCGCGAATGCATGGGGCCACTGGTACTCGACGACGCTCTCGCACCCGGCGAGTATCGCCCGCTGACCGCTGAAGAAATCCAACAAATCTAAAACCCGCCGCCAAGTCACGACCATTCAGCAGAAAGTTGTCGATCAATTTACAAACGGCACTTGCGGGATGGGGATCTCCCTGCTTGAATCAAACCGTCGGCCGAAATGTGACCGATGAGTCACCAACGCATTCTAAGAAACCTTTTGCCGGCAGTGAGCCTTCAGGCTCCGCATTCCCCCGGCAGATTGCCCGCCTATAACAATACCCGTCGACCAGATTTCACCGGATCGACATGGGCAAAAAATTCCAGGCGTATGCCTACCTGTCACAAAGCTCGTGCAATCTCATTGCGCGCATACCCGCTTGCCAGGAGTCTTATGACATGAGGCCAGAAATCGCTGTGCTGGATATACAGGGTCAGTTTCGGGTCTACACGGAGTTCTATCGCGCAGATGCCGCAGAAAAGACCATCATTCTGGTCAACGGCTCAATGGCCACCACTGCGTCCTTTGCCCAGACCGTGAAGAACCTACATCCGCAATTCAACGTCGTGCTTTACGACCAGCCCTACGCGGGCAAGTCCAAAGCCCACAACCTGCACGAGAAAATGCTCACCAAGGAAGTCGAAGGGCTGATCCTCCTGGAGCTGATCGACCACTTCGCCGCCGAACACGTGTTGTCGTTTTCCTGGGGCGGCGCCGCGGCGTTGGTCGCCTTGGCCCATCGTCCACGGCGCATTGAAAGGGCCGTGATCAGTTCGTTCTCCCCAGTGGTCAACGAACCGATGCTTGACTACCTCGAACGTGGTGTCGACTACCTCGGCAGCCTGGACCGCGACCGTGTCGGCAACCTGGTGAACAGCACCATCGGCAAACACCTGCCGTCGTTGTTCAAGCGTTTCAACTACCGGCACGTCAGCAGCCTCGCCGAACACGAATACGGGCAGATGCACTTCCACATCAGTGAAGTGCTCAACAGCGATCGCCTGTGCTATCTCAACGCGGCCAAAAAAATCAACGTACCGATGCTGTTCATGAACGGCGAATGGGACGAATACACCTCCCCCGACGACGCCAAACTGTTCGCCAACCATGTGCAACACAGCACCTTCAGCACCATCCAGGCCGCCGGACATTTTCTCGACATAGAGCATAAAGCCGCCTGCCGAGACAGTCGCCAAGCCCTGATCGACTTTTTGAAACCGGCCCGACACGAAAGCCGACCGCGTTACCACTACGTTCGGGACCACCATGCATTGGCAATGTGAAACTGCGTCAACGCAGGCAACCTCGCTCCCCTAAGAACTCCACATTCTTGTAGGAGCGAGGCCTGCCCGCGAAAGACCGCAAAACGGTCTCTCACTTCATCTGTGCCCCGATCGTCAGCGCTGCCTCCGCCGCCGTCGACGATTGAATGTTGCCCACTGCGTCCCGAAAAAAAACACATAAACGCAGATCCCCCCAAAGAAAAACTTCAAATCCCCGCCCACATCTGGTACAAAGTCAGCCGCTCTGAGCGGGTGTCGTATAATGGCATTACTCCAGCTTCCCAAGCTGATAACGAGGGTTCGATTCCCTTCACCCGCTCCACTTGATTGAATCCAGCGTCAGGCAGCTTTGACGAGGGATGTAGAGACAACAAAAAACCGGCTCAGTTAGCCGGTTTTTTTGTGGGTGCGGTTTAAGTGCTGCTTTCAAGACCCACGTACAGCCCGTGTCGAAAGCGTCTGGAAGGACGAGCGCTTCCTCCGTTTTTACCGCGTCGCCACAATAAACAACCGTGGAAATGGCAACTGCACCCCGCCATCAGCCAACACGGGGGTACGCCTGCTCGATCGCCCCGCCAACGAACGTCGACGCTCCGAAAATACGAGCCCCATGAGCGCCAGCTTGAAGCGCTGCGCCAGCAGCTCGGCAAACAGCCCTTGGGCGCGCATCCACGCGCCTGAAGGCTGTCATACAGCTCGCTGAGGTCACCCCGGTCTTCCAACAGTTCTAAACCTGCGTCTGGCCGATTTCAGGACCTGTTTCCGGCCTTGTTGGGCGAACTTTCTGGTGGCGCTGCGAGGCAGAATTCGTCGGGGTGCGCCAGGCCCTAATGCTGTTTTTAGATTTTGACACTTACCAGCATGTATGCCATGGAATGCTATACTTCGTTCGAATTGCATGAAGTGTGCAACGTTCCCCACGGGTACAGATACCGACTGCAAATTTCAGTTAACGGCTGCAGGACAGAGGAGGTCTACGGCAAAAGCGAGATGGGAGGTGTGGAGTGAATCGATACTATTATATCAGTGACAATTTCGACGATCTAGAAACCGTTGAAAATGAATTGGAAGCCAACGGCATCAATACCGAACAAATTCATGTGCTCAGTGAAAAAGCTTCTGATGTTGAACAACATCACCTCCACGAGGTTAACTCGTTAATGAAACAAGATGCTGTTCACTCTGGCGAGATTGGTGCGGTGGTCGGTGTGCCACTCGCGGCGCTGGTCCTTGGCGGTGCCTATTGGCTGGGTTGGACCAAATCCCCCGCAGGCTGGGTGCCTTTTATCTTCCTTGCCATTGTTGTATTGGGCTTCTGTATCTGGGAAGGTGGTTTTTTTGGTATCCAGGTGCCAAATACTCACTTCCGCAGTTTTAAACAGGTGGTAGAAGAGGGCAAACATATCTTCTTCGTGGATGTTGAGCCGGATCAGGAATCGGTATTGAACCGGGTAATCGAACATTATCCAAGGCTGAAGATCGCCGGCACGGGAGCGGCAGCCCCCCACTGGACAGTAGCCTGGCTGCACAGATGGCATCAGTTCAAGCGAACGATATAACGATATAACGCATAAAGCCATTTATTGCGGATTAGCCCCAGGAGGCTTCTTAAGGCCATCCGGAAGTTACTTATTGGCCGAAGAAAATTACCCGACTGAGGAAAACATAGTCCGCCTCGGTGGCCATCAGTCCGACGAGCACCAGTAAACATAAAGGTGGCACCAATATGGCGTAGACCATGGCCAACCGTTCCCAGGCCATATGCATGAAGACGGAGACAATTAAACCTGCCTTCAACAACATGAGAGTGATAATCAGGGACCACCTAAGGTAGCCCTGGAAGTGAAAATAGTCGACAAGGTACGACAGCGTGCTGAGGACGAATAACAGCCCCCAGATTTTAAGGTACAAACTAATTGGATGTTGCTGACCCTGAGCATGCGCCATCATCAGTGCTCCTCTTCAGAACCTGTTCATGATTGTCACGATCATGAACAGTCTCTTAGACCTACCATAAATAGAAGAAAGCAAAAATAAACACCCACACCAAGTCCACGAAGTGCCAGTAAAGCCCGGCTATCTCGACGATCTGATAGTTTCCGGAGCGCTCATAATCTCCCCGCAATACTTTCAGCGCCACAATGCTGAGGTAGATGACGCCGACTGACACATGCAGTCCGTGGAAACCGGTAATCATGAAAAAGCTGGCACCAAATTGCGCCGCCCCCATGGGGTTCCCCCAGGGACGAACCCCTTCTGCGATGAGCTTGCTCCATTCAAATGCCTGCATGCTGACGAAGGTCGCACCCAAGGCTGCGGTCGCCAGCATCAGGGCAGTGGTTTTCGCGCGATCACGGCGATAGGCGAAATTAACTGCCATGGCCATGGTGCCGCTGCTACTGATCAGCACAAAGGTCATGATGGCGATCAGAATAAGCGGGATTTCTCTACCGCCGATCGTCAATGCGAACACTTCACTAGGGTTCGGCCAGGCGCTGGTGATGGTCATGCGTACCGACATGTAGCCGGTTAAAAAACAGGTGAATACAAAAGTATCGCTGAGCAGGAATATCCACATCATCGCCTTGCCCCAGGGGACCTGCTTGAAAGCCTCTCTATCCGAGGACCAGTCGCTGGCGATGCCCTGCCATCCCGGTGCAGGCGGCGAGCCTGGTGGATTGGATGAACTGGACTCGACTGGGGCTGGTGGGTGCGATGCCATGGCTTTTCACCTCAGGCCGCAGAATCTGGCGATGGCTTCATAGGTTGCCGGCGTGCTGGTCAGCAGAGCGAATAGCACGAACCAAAGACCCAGTAAGTAATGCCAATAGATGGCACAGAGCTCTACGCTGGCGCTGAGTTGCGACAACGGTACGTGATGCAGGAATTTAGCGACGGTTCTACTCCAGGCTATCAGCCCGCCCAGCAGGTGGAACCCATGCAGGCCGGTCAACAGGTAGAAGAAACTGTTGGCCGGATTGCTGGCGACAAAATAGCCCCAGGCGACAAACTGCTGCCAGACCCAGAGTTGTCCCGTCAGAAAGGCAACTGCAAATACGCCCCCCAATGCAAAGCCAATGACCGTTGCGTCCAGTCGAGCCTGTCGGGCGGCCATACGCGACCACTGCAGCGCGATGCAACTGAATACCAGAAAAGCCGAATTCAGCCATAGCTGCCATAGATTGGCTAACGGCGCCAAGGGCTCCGTCAAGGGTTGCCAGTCGGCCACCTGTGAGCGCTCGATAAAGGCGACCAGGAAGAGAAAGAATAACGAGCTCACCACGGCCAGAAACAAGCGCAGGCCTATTCTTGCGTTTTGGATTCTATCGGCACCCTCGACGGCCTGAATATCCTCAGGATCGCGACTCCAACTGCCGCCGGGATCAGCGCTGTCGGCGTTTTTCAATAGCAGTCTGTTCATGTTTTAACGTCCGCTATCCTGGTTCCGGCACTGAGTTGCCGCATCTGCTCCAGCTCCTCGGCGGAGACCGTTTGCGGAACGAAATCCTGTTCTATCCCCGGCACACTGTAGTCATAGGCCCAGCGATGCACGACCGGCAGCTTCGCTCCCCAGTTACCGTGTATCGGCGGGGTGTTCGGCGTTTGCCATTCCAGACTGGCCGCGCCCCAGGGATTACTGCCTGCAGGCTTGCCTTTAAATACACTCCAGGCCAGGTTGAACAGGAACAGCAGTTGGGAAACGCCGACGGTCAATGCGACCACCGTAATGAAGGCATTCAAATCTTGCGCAGACTGCGGGATGAACGCGTAGTTGTCATAGGCATAGTAGCGGCGTGGCATGCCCTGGAAACCCAGGTAGTGCATGGGGAAGAAGATGGCGTAGGTGCCCAGAAAGGTAATCCAGAAATGCAGCTTGCCCAGGGTGTCGTTGGTCATGCGCCCGGTTACTTTCGGGAACCAATGATAAATGCCGCCGAACACCACCAGTACCGGTGCGACACCCATGACCATATGAAAGTGGGCTACGACGAAATAGGTGTCCGAAAGCGGAATGTCCACGATCACATTGCCGAGAAACAACCCGGTCAGACCGCCGACCAGGAAGGTGACGATAAAGGCCAGGGCAAACAGCATCGGCACGGTCAGATGGATGTCGCCCCGCCACAGGGTCAGAATCCAATTGTAGACTTTCAGTGCGGTCGGCACCGCGATGATCAAGGTGGTGGTGGCAAAGAAAAAGCCAAAGTAGGGGTTCATTCCACTGACATACATATGGTGCGCCCAGACCACAAAGCTGAGCACGCCAATCGCGATAATGGCCCACACCATCATTCGGTAGCCGAAGATACTCTTACGCGCATGCGTGCTGATCAAGTCAGAGACCAGACCAAACGCGGGGAGAGCAACGATGTAGACTTCCGGGTGGCCGAAGAACCAGAATAGATGCTGGAATAATATTGGGCTGCCACCTTGGTGATTGAGCTGCTGCCCCAGCGAGATGATCGCCGGTATAAAGAAGCTGGTGCCCAACAGTTTGTCAAACAGCGTCATGACCGCACTCACAAACAACGCCGGGAAGGCTAGCAAGGCCATAATCGAGGCCATGAAGATTCCCCATACGGAGAGCGGCATGCGAAACAATGTCATGCCGTGCGTGCGCGCCTGCAACACCGTGGTTACGTAGTTCAACCCGCCCATGGTGGTTGCGACAATAAAAATCGCCAGTGAGACGAGCATCAGTACGATGCCCCACTCGGTCCCCGGTGTCCCCTTGGTAATGGACTGTGGCGGATAGAGCGTCCAGCCCGCACCAGTGGGCCCGCCAGGGACAAAAAAACTGGCGAGCAACACCAGTACCGCCAGCAGGTAGGTCCAGTAACTCAGCATGTTGACATAGGGGAATACCATGTCGCGGGCCCCCACCATCAGCGGGATCAGATAGTTGCCGAAGCCACCCAGAAACAAGGCCGTCAGCAAGTAAATGACCATGATCATGCCGTGCATGGTCATCGCCTGATAGTAAGTACTGGCGTCCATGAACCCCAAACTACCGGGGAAGCCTATCTGCAAGCGCATCAAATCGGACAACACCACGGCGATGAGACCCACGAATATAGCCGTCAAGGAATACTGAATGGCGATGACCTTGTGGTCCTGACTCCAGATATATTTGGTCAGGAAACTTTTGGGTTCGTGCAGTGCTTCTGTTTCGGCTTGCTCCGCATAGGCCATCACGTCATCCTCCTGCTGAAGTTTCGGTGTATTGCTGGCTGCTTACGGCGACTTTCCTGGCTGCGCCTTGCTCGCATCAGCGTCGGCATTCGCTTTGGATTTGATAAAAGCGATCAGTGCGCTCAACTCCTTATCACTCGGCGTAAAGGTAGGCATGATGGGTGCGTAGCCCTTGACGATTTTGGCGTTAGGCTTAAGAACCGATTCTTTTATATAGTCCTCATCGACCTTTATCCTCGTATCGTCGTCAAGGGTTTCTGTCTTGCCATACAGGCCCCGCCAGCTGGGGCCGACGCCCTTACTGCCATCGACGCTGTGGCAGGCCAGACAGCCGAGCGACTCCGCCAGCCGCTGTCCCTGCGCCGCCAGGTCGTCACCTGGGCCCGACGCTTCGCTGGCAGAAAGTTCATCGCCTTGGCGCGCAGTACCCAGTGATTTGATCAGGGCGACGAGAGCACCCAGTTCATCGTCACTGAGAGTATAGGCCACCATGACTGGCGGGTAGCCCTGTACCCGTCGGGCCTTCGGATCGAGGATCGCCGCTTTCAGGTAGGCCTCATCGACCAGCACACTGGTGCCATCGGCAAGCTGCTCAGTGCGGCCGTACAGCCCCTTCCATCCCGGGCCGAGACTGGCACTGCCATCCTGGCTATGGCAGGCACTGCAGCCGTGCTTTTCGACCAACAGGCGGCCTTTTTCCAGCACGCTGTCCCGACTGGGCTTGGCAGCTGTCGCTAATGTCTGCGCAAAAGTCGGTTGGCTGCTCAGCCATTGATCGAAGGCGTCCTGTTCATCGACGATCATATGGCCGCGCATGTTGTAGTGCCCTACGCCACAATATTCAGCGCAAAGGATTTCAAATTTCCCGGTTTTAGTCGGCGTAAACCAAAAGTACGACACCATCCCTGGCACCATATCCATCTTGCTGCGCATTTGCGGTACATCGAAATCGTGCAGCACATCTTTAGAACGCAGTAAAACTTTTACCGGCTTATTGAGCGGAAGGTGAACTTCATTGCTTCTTATAAGCACATCGTCCTGCCCGGCAGGATCCATGGGATCAAGGCCGAAGGGGTTGGTGGAATCAACAAACTTGATATCCGATCTGCCCAGCTTCCCGTCCTGGCCGGGAAAACGAAAGGCCCACTGCCACTGCTGGGCGACCACTTCAAGTTCATAAGCTTTTTTCGGCACCCGGACGAAATCACTGTAAACAACCAGCCCTGGCGCCAACATCACGGCAATACCTACCGAGGTAACGATAATTAACCATAACTCCACCTTTTTATTTCCTGGCTGGTAGGCCGCCTTGGCACCCTCCTTGTGACGATAACGCATCAAGGCTACCGCCATAAATACCGTGATGGCGATGAAAAATATTCCGCTCATGACCAGGGTGATGAACTGGGTGGTGTCTATTGACCCCCAGTTGGAAGCTGCTGGTGTCGCCTGCCAAGGCGCTAGTATGTTGAACAGCACTGATGCAACAACGATTAGAATCAAGATAATTGCTATTGCCATTTTCTCTTCATCCTATTCCTGTTACTCGCTGGTTATGCAAAAGCATCGCCACTCAACAGCATCGTCAAATTAATATCAATCTGACGCCCAAGCAGGATAGACAAGCACCACCCATCCTGGCGGCAAAGTCAGCAAGAAGTATAGTGCATGAACGGAACAAGCGCTTTTTCTGAAAAACACGACGCCCAGATATTCCAGTTCCAACATTAAGTTAATCGTTTAAAACCTATTCGCTACCTATAACTGCAGATACTCGGCATCACGTCTCCCGAGACTAATTTTGGCGTAGCGACTTGTTTCCGATCAGTCAAAATGATTAGGGAAACACTGAAAAAGACTTTCCAAACTTGATGAAATACGCCTATCCCGTCACACGAGCTTTTCCGATGAAGCAAATAACCTTCGCCGACGCCGAGTATGCCGGTAAGCATAAGCAGACCCGCAGAGAACGGTTCCTGATCGAGATGGATCGGGTAGTGCCGTGCAAAGGCTTGATCGCCCTGATCGAGCCTCACTACCCAAGCGAGACCCGGTTGCCAGCTATACTCAATTTCTGATTACGGACGGCAGAGATCGGCCAGAAGCGGCCCAAAAGACGAACCCTGCCCATGCGTAGTGATCGGCTAAGTGATGGCATTGAGAAGAGGCAAGAGCTACAGAGTCCAGCAGTCCACAACGGAGGTTTCGTCATGAGTACCTTGACGATCGAAGGCTGGTGCAAAATCAGCGGCGACCAAAAGTCCACCCCGGTGGGGGACATCCATTTTTACGTCGATGGCCCTCTCCACGTGCGTCTGGAGCAGGCCGAAGAACACCTGCAGAAGACCCATGAGCCTGAAGCCATGGTCGATGTCGATATGAACTCGCTGGACTTGATCATGCCGGAGGGATACGGCCCCTTGTCCGATTGCCAAATGCGTGTCTATTTGCACCACGAACGCGGTCAGTTCCATTTGGTCGGGCATCGAGCGAGCGATGGCAGCTTGATCTATTCCAACGCGGTTTTGGTTGATCAGCTGCTTTAGAAGCTACTACGTGCTTCTCGGCATCGGTTTTTCTCTGTGGGGGTGTTTTTACCGCGTTGCCACAATAAACAATCGTGGAAATGGCAACAGCACCCCGCCATCGGCCAACACTGGGTATGCCTGTTCGATCGCCGCGGTATAGCGCCGCAGGTACTCCTCCCGCTCCGCCTCGTCGAGCGGATCAAGAAAGGGTCGCAAGCCACTGCCCTTGAACCACTCCACCACCGCAGCGGCGCCGCCTGCAAGGGGGTGATGGTAGGTGGTGCGCCACACATCCACCCGGGCACAGCTTGAACTCAACAAATCGTAGTAGCCGTTTGCATCAGCCATCGCCGTTCGTTGGCCAGCCGCCCCGGCGAGTTTGTCGGCCCACGGGCCTTGGGCAGCCGTTTTGCGCATCAGCCGGTGGGCGGGTTCATTGAGATTATCTGGCATCTGAATGGCCAGACTGCCGCCCGGAGCGAGCCGCGCTACAAGAGACGGCAGCAGGGTCGTATGGTCAGGCACCCATTGAAGGACAGCGTTGGCCAGAATCACATCAAATGGGCCGGGCTCATCCCACCCTTCGATGGCCACCGTGTCGAACTGAACATCCGGTAAACGCTTGCGGGCGGCTTCGATCATGTCGAGCGAACTGTCCAGCCCTCGGGCCGCAGCGTCCGGAAAGCGCGCCGCCAGCAGTTCTGTCGAATTACCGGGGCCGCACCCGATATCGATGACGGAACGGGCTTGCGTCGTGGGTACGGCGGCCAGCAGATCACGTACCGGACGCGTGCGTTCATCTTCAAAGACAACATATTGCCTGGCAGACCAGCTCATTGCGCGCTCCTGTCGGTTCGGTTCTTTGTCTTGATGGGTAGACCACTCTTCAGGTTAAAGCACGATACATCGACAAGCGTGCTTTGCTCCTGTGCTCGCCAAGGTATGCCGTGGCTGACATTCGGGCAATCACTGCCAAGCCCCCGAAAAGATTCAGAAACACATCAAGCTCAGGCAATCCGCACTCTCGCGCCTCACCTTTCTACACTTCAGCCCTTAACGCTTATCGGCACCCATCAGTTTTTTCGGTGGTTATAGTGTTGATAAGAAAATTTCAGTAGGTATAGTAACCACCTACACACACCACAGGGAGGTGTTGTGAATAGCCTGTTTTCGATAAGCCAAATCGTCGCTGACGGTTGGTATCTGGTAAGGGTCAGAGGTAGTCATCACCACTTCAAGCATCCGACGAAGCCCGGCCTGGTAACGATCCCTCATCCAGAAAAAGATTTACTGAAAAAGACGGCCACCAGCATTTTGAAGCAGGCTCTGCTCTGATGAACCGGTACACACCGTCCGTGGAGAACAACGAACATGCTTTACCCAATTGCGATTTCAATGGGCGATGAAGAACACGCCTGGGGTGTAGAAGTGCCGGATATTCCTGGCTGCTTTTCGGCCGGTGATGATCTGGACGATGCCATGGCCATGGCTCGGGAAGCCATCGAAGGCCACTTCGAAATTCTGGCAGAGGACGGCGCCCCGATCCCTCCCGCCAACAAAGTCACCGTTCATGCCGCCAATCCGCAATACGCGGGTTGCACTTGGGCTGTGGTTGATATCGATGTGACCAAGTACCTTGGCAAAGCCCAAAAACTCAACATCACCCTGCCCGGCTATCTGCTGACCCGTATCGACGAATACGTGCTCCATCACCCGGAAGAGAAAAGCCGCTCGGGGTTTCTGGCCTCGGCAGCGCTGAAGGTGTTGCAGCAGGGTTGAACGTCTCGGAAAGAAGGTGCGGCCCGAACTTTTGCAAGAGCGGTAGCGGCCGATGATGTTGGCGCGGGTGCAGCGGTAAGTATTGCTCAATCGCCCGCGTCACCAGTTCCTGTGTTGATCGTGGGTGGACGCGAGGTTGAGGCGCTCGTGCATATTTCAACAAAACAAAACCGGCCTGGATCGCCGGTTTTTTATCGCCAATCGTTCACAACAACTACCGTTCGTCGACCTTATAGCCGGCTGTTTTGACAGCTCGACTTTCGGATCTATCATCCAATCGCGGCCTGCTGGAAGGAACCCGGACCGTTACGTTCAAGGCAAGGAGCCAGGCCAGCTCGTACCCTGTGACAGGTGGGTTCCGCTAGTAGTGTGAAGTTACAACAGCCGTAGGAGAGTCACTGTTGTCGTGTCTGGCAGATGCCAGGCAACCACTATGAAAAGGAGCTTTACGATGTCTAGAGTCACGGATGTGTTGGTCTCCATCGATACTGAAACCATTCTGAAAAACTACCCGAACATCAGTAAAAACCCCGACGCCCCTACAATGATCGACGTCAACCATGTGTACATGGTGACCAACCAGAACAATGTGGTCAGTGGTCAGGCTGGCGGCGAGCTCAATTTGAAAGCCCAGGTCGGTGACCTGATTCGCTGGCGCGAAACCAGCCTGTCGCAGAGCTTTGAAACCGCGGTGATTTTCTACAAGTTCATCGGCAACGTGGGCAATGAGCTGATCTCGACGCCCACGCCGCGCAAGGCTACCGCCTGTGTTGCAGTTCCCAATACCAGCAATCCATCCGTGCCCAGCTGCCAGAAAGTCGATAACCATTACTGGTCTTCGGAAACCCTGTCCACCGGCAGCGTGACGTACCACTTCAATTTCCTGATCGTGGATCGCGACTGCAGGATCGTTGGCTGCTGCTCATGGGATCCGTTCATTACCATCCGTAACTGACGTGGCCGGCCCCTTGGCGACAAGGGGCTTTCCGATTTCGTTACCGCCCCCACTGGAACTGGATGTCGTGCTTGAGCCGGGGGCGGCTGTCACAACCCGTCTACATCATGAAAGGAATCCGTGATGTCCACAGACAACCTCGTCTCTACTTCAGAAAAAACCGAACTCGCCAACAATGTGTTGCTCATCGTCGACACTGAAACCTTGCTGTCACGTTATCCGCAACCCAGCCTTGAGCCGGATACTCCAACGCTGATTGACGACGGATTCATCTTTTTCGCGGGTAGCACTCAAGTAGAAAAAATCGTCAAAAATGACAGCCTTATTACTCTGACTGCGACCAACGGCAACACCTTCCGCATTCGCGGCCGCACCGTAAGTCTGCGGGCTGAACACAGCGTGGTGTTTTACGACATAGCGGTGGGCGACGCAGGCGTCCTTTCGCCCCCGCAGCTAATCGTCCACAGTGGCCTGACCTTGCCCGCGCCCAACCCTGCAGACCCGATTCAGCCGGTCAGCCAAGAGGCTGATGACCATTACTGGCAATGCAAACAACTGGCCTGCGGTGTGGAGAAGTGCGAGTTGAGTTTTATGGTGGTGAACCCGAGTTGCGAAGCGGTGGGTTATTTCAGCTGGATGGTTGAGGTGAAGGTGATCAGTTGAAAGCTCTCAAATAAAAAAACGGCTCAGAGGCCAATGCCGGTCATTTAAGCACTTGATGCTCAAAACGATCGTCCGAACGCGGCCCGAACCTGAGGCAACTCCTAGACCGCCCAGGTATACGCAAAACCTGTAGGAGCAACTGTCTCGATTGGCTCGCTTGGCATCGACAACAGAACGCACAACGGCGCTTCAATCAGCCGTCCGTTCGGGCGGGCTGAAGGCTGGATTACAGCGCCTTGGCCATTTTCAGGTGATTTTCCAGTTTGGGCAGGGTTTCTTCGGCGAAGGCTTTTAGCTCTGGCACCTCAGAAGTCTGAGCTACCAGTTGAAGCTGCTCGATGGCCGCTTCAGTGGTTTTCACCTGGCTGGCGGCATAGGCCGCGTCGAAGGTGGCGCCGTCCTGTATGTCGGGCATCAGAGTCTTGGCCTTGCTCGCTACCTCTTCTCTGTCTGCGACGGGCAACTCGAGCTTCCTGGCGATTTTGGCCAGATGCTGGTTGGCGGTGGTGCGGTCGTCGATGACCTGAATCGTGTAGTCCTTGATCACTTGGGAGGTGGTTTTCTGGTGGGCCAAGCGGCTGACTTCAATGTCGGCGATGCCTTTGACCGAGACGTCGTTGACAAACTCGACAGGCGATTGTGCAAAGACACTACTGGCGCCAAGCCCCAGCAGCACGGCGAAACTGGCGGTGCGTAATCGGGTAGTCATCCGGCTCATGTGCCGCTCCCTCGTTAAAATGAAAACTCAAGCGGGAGCTTGCGCCCCCGCCTCTCAATCGTTGACTGGATGCGGCCGCTTCAATGGCTTTGCTGCCCGCCTCTACGACCGGCTTTGGCTTTTCCAGGGTCTTTATCGACGCTCATGGTGGTGGTTTTCCCACCTTTACGGCCGGCTTCGGAGGCCTTGGTGCGATCGTTGGCGGTGGTCCCCGAGTTCGGGTTTCTTGAGGTAGGCATGATTCTCTTCCTCTTGGTGAATGATTGCGGCGAGCGATGCCCGCATAGGATCTGAATTTTTATGGCCACAAAGGTTTAGAAAAGTTGTGTCTTTACCGACGAACGGTGCCGGGGAAAAATGCGAAAGCCCGATCAGTGATCGCAATGATTAGCCCTCAAAGTATCGTGGTCTGCCCCTGATTTCCCTGGTCGGCATCAAGGCAAGCTGGGAACAACTCAATTACTGGATGTGTGGTTTGAGTCAGGCCGACACTGATTACGTCGACTGGTTGGCTGAAATCAATCGATGGTGTGAGACACGCCACAAGACGTCGGACTACACGACACCCAAAGCCCTGCGCCTGCAATTGACGGCGCTGGCGTTAACGCCGATGCTCACGATCAAACAGGACGAATTTATCTTCGACAACCTTGCTCAGGCGCCGGTAAATAAATCAGCCCACTTTTCCTCAGACCGTTAATCCCGCCCCAGTTGCGTTCATCGCAACCGGCGATCGGTATCTGCTCACACGGCAACTGTCAGTCCCGGAACAAACCTACAAACAAACCACCTGCATCAGACCTTGGGCCGATTGACTGCCACAGCCTCACTCCCTATCCTCGCGCCTGTCACGACTCATTCGTGATCGGGTTTGACGGCTCGGTGGTTTTAAGGCGCGCACTGTCCTTCAACTTTGCCCGTGCACTTCTGTGCTCGACGCAAAACTTAATGGTGACTGTGCGCGGGGCACTTTCGAGTGCGCCGGGTGCCTTAGACCGGTCCGTCAACCTGCGCACAGTTGCCACCCTATCGTTTGACGGCGACCACGTGGCAGCTCTTGATCACTAAGGAGCTACACCCATGACCGATCCAACCACAAAATCCACCCCTTTCGCCCGCTGCGACCACGTCGACCATTACCTGTTCGCCGTCCAACCCGACATCCCGTTACTCGACGCACTCGAACACGCCTCGGTCTACCTGAGCTGCCCCGAAGCCCTCGCCCATCAAGCCCCCACCGCCACCCGCCCGGAACATATCGTCTCGTTGCGCTGGGCCAGCCAGCAGATGCTCGGCACCGCCCGCTCATTGGTCCAGGCTTCGATCGACGGACTGCACACCGCCCAACCGGGAGTTGACGCATGAACCCGCACATGCCGATGACCAACAACGATTGCGATATCCCGGTGCTGCTGATCGCCACCCAAGCGCCGCTGGATGTGCTGCACCGCAACGCCGCTGCACGGTTTCTGGCGGTCACGCAGATGATGGAAAGCCTGGCCAGCCTCGACATTGCCCATGCCAAAGGCGCCGACGTGCAGCAGATCGCCCACGCAGCGGCCATGCTGCTGCGTGATGGCTGCGATGTGATGGATGTGTTGGGGCGCCAGATTCGGGCGCAGCACTGAAGTAACGCATGCGCAGTTCCCGCACCTTGCGGGGAAGGAGCAACTGAGCCTCAGGCCGTGCGTGCAAAATCTTGCAAAACGATGGTGCTCAACGCCGTACCCCGCGATAACTATGTACCTCATCGCGGGGTATGACTTATTTGAGAGTCAGGCTCATTTTCAGAGTGAGCCCAATGCTGGAGCCTTCCAAGCCGCAATCAATCTGCACCAAAAAGGGGACACCTATTAGCCGGTCTCAAGTCAAGGTGAGGTGCTGTTGCTGATCTCGGCATTGGCCAACTACATCATTTGCTTAATGGGTTTGCAGACCCGCAAAACGCGGTCATGACCATCGTTTTCAAAGCAACAGCCTTGAACGTCGAAGGGTGTTGTCGCAGTGGCGACTGGGCTTGGAATACTGGCGCAGCGGAAGCGGCTCAAGCTCTCAAAAAGCCTTGGAGATACTTGAACACGCGTTGCGAGACGAGGTGCGTCAACAGGCCCTTCTACTTGCCCAAAACCTGTTGCACCTTTAAGTCACTTTATTATTCCTTATTGAAAATCTCATACACCCATTTGGCCAACACTTCCGGCGACGTCGTTTCTTTCCTTAGACATTCTTCACCGCGATCTTTCGCAACAATAGCCAGCTTCCCAGCATCAGAAATCTCAATATAGGGAGCACCAAACTCATCCACTTCAGTTCCTAAAGGAAATTTCTTATATGGATTTCCCTGCTCACGCGCATATTTGAAAAAACAATCGGCTAACTGCTCAAGATCCATTGTTGCTACCCTCAGGTTATTTTATCGGTCTGATGAAACCTTCCTTCACCAACTCATCAATACTCATAGGTAATTGATACTGAGTCCCCATGCCAGGCTTTCCAAACCAAGGAGCTGCGCTTCCAGAGTTTACCTCTGACCAAAAAGGGGACCGACCAAAAAGGGGACGGATTTATTTACGACGACAAAACTCACCCATAAATAAATCTGTCCCCTTTTCCCCTTTAGGTTGAGTTGCTGTTTGCTGGCGATGGCGTTGTCCATCAGGTACTTGTAGAGCTTCTCGTCCGAGGTCTGGCCGTCGATGAAGCGCTGGCCGGTGCGGGCGACCACCGCTTGTTGAATCAGTTTCTGCTCGTAGAAGCCATCGACCAGACGCTTGGCACTTTTGTCCGGGTCGTAGCCGAGGTTCGCCAACAGGTAGTCCGAGCTCATGAATCAAAAAGGGGACGCCCATTAGCCGGTCTCCAGTCAAGGCTCAAAGCCAACTCTCCCTGCAGTTGTTAACTGCAGGGTTGTCCCTCTCTCGCAACCAGCCCGGTTGAACCCGTCGTACCCGTTTTCTCGTCATTGGCTGCGACCGAGTCGTGCCTGACACCCATTAGCCGGTCCCCTTTTCCCGCCTTTTCCCGTCTTTTTAGCTCAATCTACGACCTTCCAACTAATGGAGGTCCCATCAGGGAGTGATCGAATCTGTTGGGCAAGATTTGCTCTCATCCGCATTCCTTTCACTGACTCGATGGACACTAGATTCTCCGCAGAAAACTCCCCGCCAGTAACGAAAGGAATCTTGGGAATTAGTCTATGGCCAGCCTCCAGAGGCCCATTTATCTTCTGCCAGGCATGGGCAAGAGGATAACCCGTCAGAACTTCGTAATCGCTGAGTAGGACATGAGCCCATTGTTCAAGATCATCGGAAAAGAACTCAAGACTGCCGGTTTCCGGATCAAACAGATAGACACCATTCGCCTTGATACAGAATTGCTCGCCGAATACATCTTCCGCAAAAAACAAACAATCATGGACCATGTGTTGATATTCACCACACCAAAGCTGATGATCATTCCAATCAACTAGGCCCATTTCGTTTCCATTAGTCTGCGCTGGAAAGACATGCAAAGCAGATTCAAACGCATAAAAACCGTTCTTTCTAGTCAATAACTCGAAGAGCTCGTGCCTCAATAGGCTTGCATGCTTTAAAAAAGCAACAGCCGATGGCATGACGGCAGAAGAAAGCGCCTCTCCAGCTATATTAGTTAACTTATCTAATGCCTTACCCATATCGCTAATCCGTAATGTGAATTTCTACTTTAGCTCCATTCGGAAAACCACGACACTGTGCGCCCATGCAAGCTCCGGCGCCGCGGTTATCCGACGAAGTAATGGGCCGAACAGATGAGCCCGTCCCCCCCTCTTTAAACATTGCCGGAGGGTATTCATCTCGGTCCATATCAAACGCAAAAAGGGGACGGATTTATTTACGACGACAAAACTCACCCATAAATAAATCTGTCCCCTTTTCCACGCTTACCCCAAATACCTCCTTAAGCTCTCGAAGGTCGGCAAGATAACGCTGATGGTCCTCGGCAGCAGCAAACACCACCTGACGATTATGACCACGCTGTACAACGTGATGCGGGTAGTTCGGCAAAACAATGCGTCCCATCCTGGGCATGAGCAACCTCCTTCCATGGAGCTTTCAGCCTAGCAAATCAGCGGAAAATAAATCTGTCCCCTTTTTGTTCCAACACATCATTGCGGTAGCGAGTAGCACGCGCCGCCAGCGCCTTCATTAGCTGCCCGAGGCCTGCCACCGATTCGCTTGGCGCCAACAACAAATGGACATGATTGGTCATCAGGCAGTAGGCATACACCCTTACCCCAAATACCTCCTTAAGCTCTCGAAGGTCGGCAAGATAACGCTGATGGTCCTCGGCAGCAGCAAACACCACCTGACGATTATGACCACGCTGTACAACGTGATGCGGGTAGTTCGGCAAAACAATGCGTCCCATCCTGGGCATGAGCAACCTCCTTCCATGGAGCTTTCAGCCTAGCAAATCAGCGGAAAATAAATCTGTCCCCTTTTTGTTCCTTTTTGTTCTGTCCCCTTTTTGTTCCTTTTTGTTCTGTCCCCTTTTTGTTCTTTTATTTTCGTTGCTTGCACAAACTAATCAAATTCGTACGTAAATTTATCCTTCCATCCGAAACTTTCATCCTGCTGTTTCACCCGTTCTAGGACTTCTACGATCTCATCAAAGGAAGTACCTAAGTTTATCTTAGATATTTGAGCATTCCTCCACACCAAGACTACAGGTCTTTCCACACCTGCACTGAGCAAGTCCCATAATGCGTCCTGATTGAAACCATAAAACTCCTGCACACCAAGTGCTGCCGCCAATTGCTGATGAAAGTCCATTTCACTCATTATTTCCTTACCGCGAATTACAACATCCACGCACACCACCTCACTTCCAATTCCCAATAGGTGCCACAGTCTTATAGTGATCAGTCGTTATGTACAATAGGCCGTCGCTGGAGTATAGCAACCTTGTTCCTGGCTGATTACTACGGGACATTGTGCTAGTAAGCCCAACATCCGCCTCAAACCATGTCCTACCTGCAGATGATGGGAGAACGTTCGTGCTATTAGCAAAAACGTCACCACCCATCTGCCCACTTGGAACACTGTTGTTCAGTGCTTTTCCAGGCTGCCATCCTTGTTGAGCGGCCTGAGCCTTAGTAACGTAATTACTCGGAAGCTCGCCCGTCGTTCTCAGACTATCGACAATGCTATTTGCGGCCTCCGTTGTATTGAGATCAAGCTTCAATCCAGCATAGCTGGCGGCATTGTGCGCTGCATTGTCTACAACCCCACCTGTTGCTTTCGCAGCTAACGGCCCCCCTTTTACAGCGCCACCTCCAGGTCTAGCCACCCCCACAGCGGCCCCCAAAAACGTTGCCGCTAACGCAAAAAGGGGACGGATTTATTTACGACGACAAAACTCGGCTACCTATAAATAAATCTGTCCCCTTTTCCAGTGGTGTTACAGGTTGACCGTGGTTGCATGATTTGCGACTGCTGCGCAGCCGAACGCAGGCTTCGCCAGCTGCTACGGATCGCGTCGTCGCCTTAACTGAACGGCATTACGGACAGTGTCCGGGCTTTCGCGTTAAAGAATTCCAGTCCTGGGTGCTAGGCGAGTACTCGCTGCGCTCGCTTGACCGCATACATCGCCTCATCGGCATGTTTGAACAGCTGCGTTTCTTCACTGCCGTGTTCGGGATACAGCGCGATGCCGATGCTCGGCAGGATGCTCAGGCTGTGGCCGTCCAGGCGTAACGGCTGGTTAAGGACGTAACGGATTTTATCGGACACGGTGCTGGCATCTTCCGGTTCCTGAACGCTGTCGAGCAGGACTACGAACTCATCACCGCCAATGCGCGCCACGGAGTCGGTTTCACGCACACAGCCTTTGAGCCGATTGGCAACGGCTTGCAGCAGCAGGTCGCCGACAGCGTGGCCGTAGGTGTCGTTGACCTGTTTGAAGTGGTCCAGATCGACATACAGCAGCGCCATTCGTCCAGTCTCTTTTCTGGCCCGCGCCAGCGCCGCTTTCACCCGTTCGCGGAGCAATTCCCGGTTGGGTAGCTGGGTCAACTGGTCGTACTGCGCCAAGTACTGCAGCCGGGCATGCAGTTGCTTGCGCTCGATGGCCGCCGCCACTTGTGCGCACACGTATTGCAGCAGCTCTTTGTCTTGCTCGGTGTAGCGCTCGCCACCGGGTGTGCTTTTTACGATCAGCGCGCCGATGGTACCCTTCTGTGAGCTGAGCGGCACCCCGAGCCAGCAAGGGGAATCCTGTCCCCTGCTGAGGTCGCGAAACTCGGGCAGCCGGCCATAATCGTCGGGAGTCAACAGAATCGGCTGACCGCTGCGAATCACCTCGGCGCACAGACTGCCGGTCGCCGTTCCTGTCTGCTCCGGGCACTTTTCGTGGTCGTCGATATGGTAGGGAAAACTGATTTGCCCGCACTGTTCGTCGTACAGCGCCACGGAGAAGTTCAGTGCTGGCAGCCATTCGCCGATGATCCGGTGGATACGCTCGAACAGTGCCAGCAAATCCTCGGCAGCATGAGCAGCCTCAGAGATCGCATAAAGCGCCGCCTGTTTGGATTCAGCCTGTTTACGCTCGGTGATGTCATGGGCCACGGCAATACGCAGTTGATCGACTTCGGACCAGCGCGCCGACCACATGATGTGCGCTATTTGCCCGTCCTTGCGCAAATAGCGGTTCTCGAAGTTGGGCTTGGGCTGGCCGCTCATGATTTCCCGGGCAGCTTGCAAGGTCCGGGCACGGTCGGCGGGATGGACCATGTCGATCATCGGCTGGCCGATCAGTTCGTCAGGCGTATAGCCAAAAATACGCTCACAGGCGGCGCTGACGAACACGAAGCGACCCTGGGCATCGACCGCACATACGGCGTCCAACAACAGGTCAATGTAGCTCGCCAGCGGCGCGGAGTTCTGGGTGGCCATCAGTAATCGATACTGTCCTGAAATTTAAAGCACTGAGTACCAATCCCTCGATCCGATCAACGGCTGTCGCCGATGAACTCTTTTTGCTGCCGCAGCCCTGCGATCAGCCTCAAGCCTTGTTCGCCAACAATCCTGGCACTGCATGCAGCAAGGCATTGACGGCAAAGCCGATGAACATCACCCCGCAAATCCGGGTGATCGCCAGCTCATGCTGTTGGTACACCGTACGCACCTGCCGCGCGCCGACAACTGCGATGAGAATAGCGTATGCAGCGATCCCGCCAACGAAACTCAAGAAGATTAGCCAGGGCAGCATCGACCAGTTCAACAACTCGGCGTGTCGCAACAGCCACCGGATAGGCTTTGGGGTTGGTCAGACCAAACATGATGCCGTGCCGGAACGGTTGCCGCGCGGGCCCTTGAGGCGTTTCGGCGCCACTGCGACGGGCGCGAATGGCCCGGGGTGATGCCGTAGATGAAACCGCAAGCAAGTACGGCCAAGAGCAACGAGGATGTCATCAAGGGTTTCTCATCAAGGGCAATCCCGCCAATCGGAGGGCGAAGGGGCCGAAGTTTATCGCAGCAAGATGGACTGCGGGATACCGTCCGGCAAGCGCTGATAAATCCGCAAAAAAATTCAGCCCCCGCCCTACCACTTTCTCAATCTGCCCATTCAACCAGTTCAATGCCTGATCAGCGCCGCGGCGATTATGCCAGGCGCGGACGAAGGTGAATGAGGGGATCTTGAAGGGCGGTGGCATCACCAGCAGCTGTTGCTGATCAATGTTGCGCAGGCCGCGGGAAGCGACGGTGAGAATCAGGTCGGTGCCGCTGATGAATTCCGGGGCGAAACTCCGGTGCGGCCGGCTCCAGGCCTAAGGAGCTGCACGGCTTCCGGGTCCCGCCCTCGATGATCAGTCAAAAACTATCGCTCCTGACGGAGCGATAGTCGAGATACAAGGCGCTGCCGACAGGCTGCGATCTTTCAGGGCCTTCAATCCCCCTGAAGCTTGTCCAGCGTGCGCAGTTTCTGCGGCAATCCCCACAACAGCAGTGCAGCAGCAATGAGCGCGGCAACACCGATGACGTACAGCGCGGGTGTGGTGCTGCCGGTCAGGTCCTTGATCCGCCCGACCATGACCGGGCTGACGATACCGCCGAACTGTCCGAGGGTGTTGATCACCGCGATCCCGCCCGCCGCACCGGCGCCTGCACCAGCCAGCAGTTTCGGTGGCAGGGTCCAGAAGGTCGGGATCGAGGCGATGATGCCCGCGCCCAACAAGCTCAGAGCGACAATCAGGAACGTGGTGTGGTCGGCAAAAATCCCCGCACAGAAGAACCCCACCGCGCCAAGCGCTACCAACCCGCTGACGAACTTGCGCCGCTCGCCGGTGGCATCGGACAAGCGCCCGATCACTACCATACTGATGGCGCCACACACATAAGGGATGGCCGTCAGCAAACCGATTATCACCGGGCTCTGGGTGCCGGCGCTGCGGATCAATTGCGGCGCCCAGAAGTTCAGGCCATAGGACGCGATCTGGATCAGGAAGTAGATCAGGCCCAAGGTCAGAAAGCCCGGAATACGCAACGCCGCCAGCAATGAACTGCCGCCCTTGTGCGGCTCATGTTGGGCAACGCGGCTCGAGAGCAGGGTTTTCTCTGCCGGGGTCAGCCAGTGAGCGTCTTCGATGCGATCCTTGAGCAGGGTCAGCACCATGCAACCAAGGCCGATGCACGGCAAACCACCCAGCAGGAACAACCAGTGCCAGCCCCGCATGTGCATGACACCGTCCAGATGCTCCAGTACCAGGCCGGAGAACGGCGCCCCCACCAACCCGGCAAAAGCCGAGGCCAGAAACAGCATCGAGGTGATGCGCCCGCGGTAGTGTTGCGGGAACCACAGCGTCAGGTAATACAGCACGCCAGGTGCGAAACCCGCTTCCATCGCACCGATGACGAAGCGCAAGGCATAGAACTGCCATTCGCTGTTGACGAAGACCATGGCCGCAGTGGCCAGCCCCCAGGACATCATGATCCGCGCAATCCAGCGGCGGGCACCGACCTTGTAGAGCATCATGTTGCTCGGCACTTCGAAGATCACGTAACCGACCACAAACAGCCCGGCACCCAAGCCATAGGCGGTGTCGCTCAGGCTCAAATCAGCCTGTAACTGGAACTTGGCGAAGCTGATGTTGATGCGGTCGAAAAACGCAAACAGGTAGCAGACCATGATCAACGGCATCAGTCGCCAGGCGACTTTGCTGACCAGTTTTTTTTCGGCATCGTGTGTAGCGGCCGGGCTCGCGCCCGCCTCCAGGACATTAAGGCTCATCGTGTTTCTCCAGGCGGACTTCCCGTGGGTGTCCGATTGTTTTTGTTGTCTGGTTCAGGTGCTAAAGCGTTGCCAGGTAATCCGGCGCCGGATGCAGGTCACAGTTGCGTCCGGCTTTGGCCACCTGGCCCGGCAATTCATGGCCAAGCAGCGCCGGCAAGCGTCGGGACATCTGTAACAGGTGCGGTAGATCGATACCGGTATGGATACCCATTTCATCGCACAGGTTGACCAGGTCTTCGGTGCAAATATTCCCCGATGCACCCGGCGCAAATGGACAACCGCCGAGCCCGCCCAGCGCCGCATCAAAACGGCGAGCGCCGGCCTCATAAGCGGCCAGCACGTTGCACAAGCCAAGACTGCGGGTGTTGTGGAAATGCAGGGTCAGATCGGCCGCCGGCAGGCGCTGCAATACCCGCTGCAGCAACCGCTCGACCTGTCGCGGATTGGCCATGCCGGTAGTGTCGGCCAGGGTGATGCCTTGCATGCCCAGTTCCAGATACGCGTCGACGATCTGCAGCACACGGTCTTCATCGACCTTGCCTTCGAACGGGCAACCGAAGGTGGTGGCGATACTCGCGTTGAGCCTCACCGATGAACCGCTGACGAACTCGACCACCTCGCCGAACGCTGCCAACGAGCGCTCGCAACTCATGCGCATGTTCGCCAGGTTGTGGGTCTGGCTGGCGGACATCACCAGGTTCAGCTCATCGGCCGCAGACTCCAGCGCCCGTTGCGCGCCTTTGAGGTTGGGGATCAGCGCGACGTAGATCACACCCGGCTGCCGGGTAATGCCCTGGAATACTTGCTCACCGTCGCGCAGGGCTGGAATGGCTTTGGGCGAAACGAATGAACCGGCTTCGATCCGACTGAAACCAGCCAGTGACAGCTGATTGATCAGCGCTATTTTGTCAGCGGTTTCGACCCAGGTTGGCTCGATCTGCAAGCCGTCTCGGGGGGAGACCTCCTGAACGATCAAGGTCTCGCAGAGGTCGCGAATCATTGCACCACCCCTTCGGCTTTCAGTCGTTCTATGTCCAGACCCGAGAGGCCCAGCTCAGCCAGAATCCCGTCGGTATGCTGGCCCAGACTCGGCCCCGACCAGTTCACACTGCCCGGCGTCTCGGACAACTTGGGTACGATACCGGGCATCTTTACCGTGGCGCCGCCGGGCAGTTGTGCACTGAGCAGCATGTCCCGCGCCTGGTAGTGCGGGTCGGCAACGATGTCGGCCACCGAGTAGATGCGTCCGGCGGGAACTTCGGCCTCCTGCAATATGGCCAGCACTTGCTCGATCGGCAGGCTGCTGGTCCAGTGTGTGATCGCAGCATCGAGCAATCCACTCTTGGCGGCGCGCCCATCGTTATGGGCAAACTCCGGTGCTTCGGCCAGGTCGATACGGCCGATAACTTCCATCAAGCGCTTGTAGATCGGGTCGCTATTGCCGGCAATCACTACGTAAGCGCCGTCGGCGGTCAAGTAGGTGTTCGATGGTGCAATACCCGGCAAGGCACCGCCGCTACGCTCGCGGACGTGGCCGAGCATGTCGTATTCCGGCACCAGGCTTTCCATCAGATTGAACACGCTTTCGGCCAGGGACACATCGACCACCTGCCCTTCGCCCTGCCCGGTCTTGACCCGCAGCAACGACATCAAAGCACCGATTACGGCATGCAGCGACGCCAGCGAATCACCGAGACTGACACCGACCCGCGCCGGCGGCGAACCCGGGGTGCCGGTGGTGTAGCGAATGCCGCCCATGGCCTCGCCGATGGCGCCAAAACCGGGGCGGTCGCGATACGGGCCGGTCTGGCCATAACCGGAAATACGTACCAGCGTCAGGTTCGGATTGAGGGCATGCAGCACGTCCCAGCCCAGCCCGAGTTTTTCCAGGGCACCGGGGCGCAGGTTTTCGATCAATACGTCGGCGCTGCTGGCGAGTTGCTTGACCAGCTCAATGCCTTCGGGGGATTTCAGATTCAGGGCCAGGGATTTTTTGTTCCGCGATTGCAGGTACCACCACAGGGACGTACCTTCATGCAGCTTTCGCCACTTGCGAAGCGGGTCGCCCTGGCCGATGGATTCGATCTTGATCACCTCGGCACCGAACTCGGCCAGCACGCGTGCGGCGAACGGCGCGGCAATCAGTGTGCCGATCTCGATTACCTTGATGCCACTCAGAGGGGCAGTCATGGGGGGTACCTCTTATTCTTGGAATGTGTACCAAGGCTAGAGGAGCGATGCCACTGGAATCCAACCTTCAGTTGGCAACGAGCGTTCGCGAAACGCGAAGGGTTGATTGGAAGAGGTCAGAAAGATCGTTCCCACGCTCTGCGTGGGAATGCAGCCCGTGACGCTGCGCGTCACATACAAAAGCGACGCGGAGCGTCCGGCGAGGCATTCCCACGCGGAGCGTAGGAACGATCAACTCAGCCTTGCTCCCCGCGCAAACACTCAAACAACAACTGGCTCACCGGCGACAGCGCCGCTTCATCGCGCACCACCAGAATCAGCATGCGTTCGGACCACTCGTCACTGAGCGGTACCGCGTGCAAGCCCAGTGCCCGACCAAACAGT
The DNA here is from genome assembly GCF_059421425.1 of Pseudomonas sp. GW821-FHT02H09. NCBI lineage: Bacteria > Pseudomonadati > Pseudomonadota > Gammaproteobacteria > Pseudomonadales > Pseudomonadaceae > Pseudomonas > Pseudomonas sp. GW821-FHT02H09. The sequence goes on along the minus strand of NZ_JBWKVA010000009.1, from coordinate 52,925 downwards.
TCATAGGCGCGCAGCGGCAAAATGCCGATACCCATGTTGGCCTGGACCATACGGCACATGGCATCAAACCCGGGCACATGAATCCGCAGGCGCAGCACTTTGCCCGCCTTGCGCGCTGCCGCATGAGTGCGCATGTTGATCGAACTGGCGGCGTGCAGACCGACATAATCGCTGTCCAGCGTGTCGGCAAATGCCAATTCGTGCTCAATGGCCAGCGGATGATCCGGGCGCATCAGCACCACCAGTTTGTCACGCCGGTAAGGCGCGCTGTGCAGGCCTTTGATATCGCTGTCACTGGAACAGATGCCGAGGTCCGCCACGCCATCCAGCACACCTTGAATCACCCCGTTACTGGGGCGTTCTTCGAGATCGGTTTTGACTTGCGGATGACGTTCGGAAAAATCCCGCAGGTCTTCGGGCAAGAACTCGATAATCGCCGAGAGATTGGCCAGCATCCGCACATAACCGCGCACGCCATGGCTGTGCTCACCGAGTTCGAGGCCCATTTTCTCAAGGTTGAACAGCATCTGCCGCGCATGGTGCAGCAGGGTTTCACCGGCCGCCGTCAGGGTCATGCCCTTGGCCTGGCGCACGAACAAACTGATACCCAGCGCCTCCTCCAGTTCCATCAAGCGCTTGCTCGCCGCCGACACCGCAATCGCCTCACGAGCGGCGGCGCGGGTCAACGTGCCCTCTTCGTGGACGGCAACGAACAATTGCAGTGTGACCAGATCCACACGACGTATCAGGCTTTTTTGCAGCATCGAAGACTCGGCGATATCGGCTCAGTCGGAGACCGCAGCATATCGCTCTTTTTGATCCCCAAGGGACTGACAATGTTCAGAGCACTCTGTGAACTGCAGGTGGTTTGCTACAGAATCACGGCGGGGATCTGCGCTACGGAATAGACAAGGAATTCAATGAAGAGCAGAACCACCTGACTCATCACCTGCTGCACTCAGTGCAATTGCCAGCCTGCTGGTGAGCCAACAGGCCTGGCCATTGGCGCTGTTGTGCACGCTGCTGGCCCTGGGCGCGATGTTCTGCGTGCGGCTCATTCCCCGCCCGCAACTCAACGAACAAAGCGTCGTATGACTCACCGCTTTTACTGCTGAACCGCTAATACCGATTCAATGGGCGCCTACAGGGTCGACGGATCTGTCGAACGGTATGTTGATCTGGCTCAACACCCGGTCGTGATAAAGTCTGCGCCCTGTACACCTTCAGCCTTGAGACGACGAACGCGATGATGGATTTCCAGGAATTTGATGCCGAACTTGAAGACTGGAACGCGTTGCGCGCAACCACCTCGTTCACCGGCCTGCTGGTAGGTAACGGCGCAAGCCGCGCGGTGTGGGACGACTTCGGCTATGACTCGCTGTTCGAGAACGCCCGAACCGTCGAAGAAAAACCCCTGAGCCAGTCCGAGCTGAGTGTCTTCGAGGCCATGGGCACGCGCATTTTCGAGCAGGTACTGAGCGCCTTGAAGACCACCAGCCGGGTCAACAAGGCACTGGCCATCAGCTCGGCGTCGCCGCGCAATCGCTATTACGCGATCAAGGAAGCACTGATCAACACCGTGCATGCGGTGCACATTCCCTGGCGCCTGATGCAGGCCTCGAGCCTGGCGAAGATCAATCAAGAGCTGGGCAGCTACCCAACGGTATTCACCACCAATTACGACCTGCTCAACTATTGGGCGATCATGCATGATTCACCGGTCATCACGGACCTGTTTCAAGGCGCTGACTCAAGCTTCGATTTGAGCAATTCCCGGACTGATTCGGCGCGCATTCTCTACTTGCATGGCGGCCTGCATCTGGTGAGAAATTCGGACGGCACCGCACGCAAGCTGACCTCGACTGCAGGCACCCTGCTGGGCAGTTTCGCCATCAACAACACCATCAAGACCCTGGATGATGTGCCGCTGTTCATCAGCGAAGGCACCACCCAGGACAAGCTCAAGACCATCCGCAGTTCGGACTACCTGTCCTTCTGCTACGAACAGTTGCTGACCCATGAGGGCGCCCTGTGCATCTTCGGCCACAGCCTCGGCGAACAGGACAGCCATATCGTCCACGCCTTGCGCCAGGCGAAACTCAAGACCATCGCCGTCTCGATCTACCCGCGCAGTAAGGCGTTCATCCAGCATCAGAAGCGCCATTACACAACGTTGTTCGAGGGCATGGATGTGACGCTGCGGTTTTTTGATTCCAAGAGCCATGGGTTGGGCAGTCCACAGCTGTCGGTGCCGGTCGAACGCTAAAAACGCCGATTGTTCCCACGCCCGCGTGGGAACAATCAGGCGATCAGGTCAAAGCACTGGCAGGGTCTTGTCCTTCACCACTGTGCTCGGCCCGTTGGCCTTGACGCTGGCAATGCCTTTATCGCGCGCTGCATCGGAGGAGTAGGCCTCACCGCTACCGATGATCTGGTGGTTGGCGGCCGTGAGATTGAAATACGGATGACCATCCTTGGTGGCTTTTTTCTCGTAGCGTTCCGCAAGCGGGCTATTAGCCTGAACCGAGGCGATGCCACTCTCGGCTGCACTATGGGTGGTGTACAGCTCACTGGTAAGAATGATTTCGGCGTTGGCCGCTTTAAGGACAAAGCGGAACTGACCATTACTGCTTTTGCTCAACTCGTACCATCCAGACATGACGCTACTCCTGTCGACTGATAAGGATTGCTGCGCATCAGAGTAAAGACCGCGCCCAGTGTTTCGCCAATATCGCCGCGGACTTCCTGGAAGGTTATTCTGATCAAGCGTTTGGTCGCCTGATACATGCGCATCGCAATGAGGCCAGGGGCTATCCAAAAACCGGCTCTACTTCACCGCCGTGCGTACCATGCTCAACACGGGTGTCACCGTGCGCCGCTGAGCCAGATACCGCGTGCAACTGACCCGCAGGAACGAGGCGAAATTCACCACTTCACCGCGGTAGTCCATCACCTCTTCATACAGTTTGGCGATCAGTTGATTGGTGCTCATGCCATCGACCTCGGCAATCTCGCCGAGGATGTCCCAGAACTGGTTTTCCAGGCGCAAGGTGGTCACCACCCCGCAAATGCGCAGCGAGCGGGAGCGTGATTCGTAGAGAATCGGATCGGCTTTGACGTAGAGCTCGCACATACGATCTGTCTCCTACAAGGTGATCCTGGTGCCCAGCAAGCCGAGGAAACCCGCCAGCCAGCCCGGATGCGCCGGCCAGGCCGGGGCCGTCACCAGATTGCCCTGAACATGACCTTCCGTCACCGGAATATCGATAAACGTACCGCCGGCCAGGCGCACTTCCGGGGCACAGGCCGGGTAAGCGCTGCACTCGCGGCCTTCAAGAATGCCCGCCGCCGCCAGCAATTGCGCGCCATGGCAGACTGCTGCAATCGGTTTGCCAGCCTTATCGAAGGCTTGCACCAACTGCAGGACCTTCTCGTTCAAGCGCAGGTATTCCGGGGCACGGCCACCGGGCACCAGCAGCGCGTCGTAATCCGCCGCATCGACCTTGGCGAAGTCGAAGTTCAGCGCAAACAGATGCCCCGGCTTTTCGCTGTAGGTCTGATCGCCTTCGAAATCGTGGATTGCCGTACGTACGGTTTGCCCGGCGGTTTTATCAGGACACACCGCATGCACGGTGTGGCCGACCATCAGCAGCGCCTGAAACGGCACCATCACTTCGTAGTCTTCGACGTAGTCGCCGACCAGCATCAGAATTTTTTTAGCGGCCATGGAAATGACTCCTCTCGCAGAAATACATGGGCAACAAGAGTATTCAAAGTAGTCCTTAATCAGCTCAGCAGGTAATAACCAGCTACTACGCACAAGCAAGAGGCTTTTTGTGGCGAGGGGCCGTGGTTTTCCAGGTAGCAATACTGAACTGTACGGATAACTCTGCGCCCAGCTGTAAGAGCGTAAACCCGGGGTTTATGGCTAGATGAAAGCCTCTTCCGCCACTCTCGATTCTGGTTCCCGTTATGTCTTCGCGCGAAAACACCGGCATGGCCCTGGGCCTGCTCGGCGTCATCATCTTCAGCCTGACCCTGCCGTTCACACGGATCGTTGTGCAGGAAATCCACCCACTGCTCAACGGCCTCGGTCGTGCGTTGTTTGCAGCGATTCCGGCGGCGCTGTTGTTGCTCTGGCGTCGGGAAAAAAGGCCAACCTGGAAACAGATCAAAGGCCTGAGCCTGGTGATCGCCGGAGTGATTCTGGGGTTCCCGGTGCTGTCGGCCTGGGCGATGCAAACGTTGCCGGCGTCCCATGGCGCGCTAGTCAATGGTTTACAGCCGCTCTGCGTGGCGCTGTATGCCGCGTGGTTGTCCCATGAGCGGCCGTCAAAAGCCTTCTGGGCCTGTGCGGCGCTGGGTAGCTTGCTGGTTTTGAGTTACGCCTTGATCAGCGGTGCCGGCAGTATTCAGGCGGGTGATTTGCTGATGCTCGCAGCGATTGCTGTCGGTGGGTTGGGCTATGCCGAAGGTGGCCGGTTGGCCAAGGAGATGGGGGGCTGGCAGGTGATCTGCTGGGCCTTGGTGCTGTCGACGCCGCTGCTGATCGGGCCGGTGACCTACCTTGCGTTGCAACATCAGGGAGAAATTTCCAGCAAGACCTGGTGGGCGTTCGGTTATGTGTCGATGTTCTCGCAGTTCATCGGCTTTTTCGCCTGGTACGCCGGGCTGGCCATGGGCGGCATTGCGCGGGTCAGTCAGATCCAGCTGCTGCAGATTTTCTTCACCATCGCCTTTTCGGCGCTGTTCTTCGGCGAGCACATCGAACCGATTACCTGGCTGTTCGCCGTGGGTGTGATCGTCACCGTGATGCTCGGACGCAAGACCAGCGTGCGCCCGGCTCAGCCAGGCACATTGCCGTCAGGGATTACGCTCAAGTCCTTTAAATAAGAAGCCCGTCGGCCTGCAACAGCGTTTCCAGGCAGTGTTCGCTGATGTTGTAGAAGGCTTTGAGCTCCTGAATCCTCACCAGCAGCCGAGCCGGGTCGACCGGCTCGGCACGCTTGACCGCCAGAATCATTTTGTTCTTGTTGGTGTGTTCCAGCGAGATGAACTCGAAGACCTTGGTCTCGTAACCACAGGCTTCGAGGAACAACGCCCGCAGACTGTCGGTGACCATCTCGGCCTGCTGACCCATGTGCAACCCGTATTGCAGCATCGGCTTGAGCAACGCCGGGCTCTGGATTTGCAAGCGAATCTGCTTATGGCAGCACGGCGAGCACATGATGATCGCCGCACCGGAGCGGATGCCCATGTGGATGGCGTAATCGGTGGCGATGTCGCAGGCGTGCAGCGCGATCATCACGTCGATCGCGGTTGGGGCAAACGTGCGCACATCACCGTGCTGGAAGGTCAGACCGGGATGCTCCAGGCGCGCTGCGGCGTTGTTGCACAAGGTCACCATGTCCTCGCGCAACTCGACGCCGGTCACCAGCCCTTCGGCCTGCAAGGTGTTGCGCAGGTAGTCATGGATGGCGAAGGTCAGATAGCCCTTGCCCGAACCGAAGTCCGCGACCCGCACCGGCTGATCCAGCGCCAGCGGTGAGGACGTCAGGGCATGGCTGAACACCTCGATGAACTTGTTGATCTGCTTCCACTTGCGCGACATCGCCGGGATCAGCTCGTGCTGCTTGTTGGTCACGCCCAGGTCAGCCAGGAATGGTCGGCTCAACTCCAGGAAACGGTTCTTCTCGCGATTGTGCTCCGCAGACGGCACTTCACGCTGCTGTTGAGTTTTGCCCCTGAACAGCGAACTTTTGCCCTTTTTACTGTATTCGAGCTGCACCTCGTCGGTCAGCGACAGCAAGTGTGCGTTCTTGAACGACTCCGGCAACAGGTCGGCAATCGCCGCCACACCGTCGGCCAACGAGAAATTCCTGGTGATGTCGCGAGTCTTGTAGCGGTAGACGAAGGACAGGCACGGCTGTTCCTTCACAGTCAGTTGCTTGATGATCAACCGTTGCAGATCCACCTCGGCACCGACGTACTTGGCCAGTACCAGTTTGATAAAGGAATTCTGCGCGAGGCTTGTGTCCAGCAGATTCAAGAACTGCGCGTGATGATCCGGCACGAGGCTGGCGGGAGTTGCGGTGACTGACATGTAAAAAGCGCCTCGGGCGGTGCAGATCGGGAATTGGAGCGTATTTTAGGGGGGATGGGGTTTGAGGGCACGGAGTTATTTTCAGACGGGCCCGGATCGCGCAATCCAGACCCCGAATACAACAGACCCTAGTGGCCTGTGTGGCTAGTTCGTTAGCTCAAATTCGGATGCCGGCGGCCCAGAGCCAAGGCGCTGTGACGAGTCATAGCCCGCTATGGCGAGGAACAGCAACGCAGGATATGGGCTGCTGGCGCCGAAGTTGACTAACAGAACTAGCCACACAGGCCACTAGGGATCAACCAGTCGCAGCCGACGACTGGCCGGGGAATTGATGATGTGCTTGACGATCAGCCCCACCGGCACCGCCCAGGTGAGGCCGCTGGCCGGGTCAGTGACCACGGCCACGGTTTCCGAGCTGGCGGCGATATCCAGGCGTCGGCGGTCATTGATGGATTTCAGCGCTCCATAGGCATGGCTAACCAGTTTTTCCGCCAGATGCATCGGCACGTTCAATCCTTGCAAGTGTTTCACCGCACGGCAGAACAGCACTTGATCGTCGGTGAGGTCATCGCGCTCATGACGGGTCAAAAATGCCTGGGCCGTGGCCAACAGCTCCGCATTCAGCTCCAGGCTCTCGCCAATGCCGCTCATGCTGACGACTCCATTTCTGTTTTCGCCGGCGGCCTGCTCACCTCCACGGGCCTTGCTGCCCGACGCAGATCGGGCCCTGCGCACGGCAACCTGACGGCCGGGTTGGGCATTCCGCTCGGGGAAAGCTCATGGGTCATCTCGAACTCTGCCCGAACTGACCAGCCGCATGCCTCCGACGTACATTGCAGGTACGCCACACGCAGGAAAATATGTCTGCCTTCGCTGGTTCGAATGCGCATCCGATTCAAACAGTGTGGGCAAACCATTTTGTAGGTACTCATACGTGACTCTCGTTCGTTAGTTGGTGGCAATCAACTGGATCAAACGCAATACTATTTAAAGCATTGGCCGATCCAGCCCGGCCCTGCGGATAACGTTCGCCAGACAAAAGGAAGTGAAACTGGCAGGCGCGTAGTTGGTATGCGTAACGGCTGCGGGAAATTTCCCTGATACTATTAGGAAGTTTCAACATTAAGTTCGTCTGATTCATAGTTGATGGTTGATTACACATATAAAAACATACTCATTACGCATAAATTAGGCACTCAAAACGAATAAGTCAAAAGGAAGAGGCTCAAATTGCGTAGCAAAAAATCACAAGCTGTTCTCACTCGATTAAAACTGATCACCGGCACGAGCACCGATGCAGCTTTATCTTCAGCGTTGAAAATCAGCCCTCAAACCCTCAGCAGCTGGAAAGGACGTGACAGCACGCCATACGCAATATGCATAGACATCGCACAAACTCGCGGCATTTCCCTTGACTGGCTGTTGCTTGGCGAAGGGCCGATACAGCGGCACGTGGAAACCAACGCCACTGACGTTTCTCAAGAAGACACCACGCGGGAAAATACAATTCTCGCGTTGTGGCGGCAGTTGAACGAAGACGATCAGTCCGCCATACAGAGTGCACTGGAAGAGAAAAGGCGTCTGCGGGATCTGGAACTCAAACTTGCAGAAATCACTTCTACCCTGTCGACTCTCCAATACTCGCTCGACTCGCAAAAGTCATAGAGGCTCACTTCCCTAATGCCAGTCAGTTAAGACATTACGCGAACCGTAGCAGCTGGCGAAGCCTGCGTCCGGCTGCGCAGCAGTCGTAAAACAGTCACTGCGGTATCCAGACAAATCGTGGAAGCAGGATTTGCGACGGCTTCGCCGCCGGACGCAGGCTTCGGCAGCTGCTACGGGGGACAGCGCTGAACCTGAAATTCCTTAACTGACTGGCATTGGGCTCACTTCCCCCCTTTAAGACGCCGGATAATCTCTCCGAGATTGGCGCCGTCAACCCACTGCATCGCTTTGATGCTGATCGGTATGACCATCAATGCGCACAGGAATGCAGCGACACCACTGGTCAGGAAAGGGGCGAGTGGCAACGTCACCGGGGTGAACAGGTAACCGACGCCAGCGGACAACAACAATGAACCTATACGCTGCCAAGCCTTGAGGTTTTTCCGGGTGGTGGTGACTAACCAGGCCCCAAGGGCCGCTCCAAACAGTGCTTCGCCATCGATCGGCGGCAGTGTCGCTGCAACGCCCAACCCAAGTAGCAGTCCGCTGATGCTGCTGTAGGTCGAATCAGTCATGCTCATGGGCCTCTCGTTCGATGCTACCCATGGAGATAATCCCCAGTTCGATGGCCTTGAGCACTGCCGCGCTGCGCGAGCTGACCGCGAACTTGCGGCGAATATTGGAGAAATGAAAGTTGATCGTGGCTTCTGAGCAACTCTGAATCCGTGCGATTTCCCAAGAGGTTTTCCCTTGAAAACTCCATTGCAGAACTTGCGTTTCTTTAGGCGTCAGCCTGACAGGAGTGTTTTTATCGGCCCCATAACGCAGACCACGGCAGACGACGGGATCATCCGCTTGACGGTATGACATGATGCAAATTCCCTCTATAGCCGAACGCCTGTGTGCAGAGCGTTCATCAATAGAGAGAGATATTGGATACACGCCTGACCCCCGGCAACGCACCGAGGTTGTAGCGCCGCAAGGGACAAATCCGGGGGCAGAGGCCTACCTGAGAATCACCAACCTATTTGGCAATTCATTGCGCACATGGGTCACCGGCACATGCACCTTGAGCAGTTCACCGCAGGCTTCGATACAGGTGATGAACCCCTGCAAGGTCTGGCCCTGTTCCACTTGCCGGGTAAAGACGGCGACGATGGCATCCCAGCATTTGTTGTCCAGGCGTTTGGAAATGCCCTCGTCCACCAGGATTTCGACATAACGCTCCGCCTCGCAAACAAAAATCAGCATGCCGGTGCTGCCGACGGTGTGATGCAGGTTCTGTTCGAGGAACTGCCGACGCGCCAGGTTTGAGGCGCGCCAATGGCGTACCGAGCGCGGGATCAAGTGGGTGGTGATCCTGGGGATCCGGAACAGCAGGCAGAGGATGATAAAGCTGACCCACTGCACCAGCAGCAACGTATGCATGTTCATCCAGCCGGACAGGTAGTGCACGACGCCCGGCACGATCAGCGCCAGCAGGCTGGCCCAGAGCAGCGGAATATAGGCATAGTCGTCGGCCCGGGCAGCGAGAACGGTGACCAGTTCGGCATCGGTGTATTGCTCGACTCGCGCAATCGCTTCGGCGACCTTGCGCTGTTCGTATTCACTCAGTAACGCCATGTCTTCGAATACTCATTCATTATTTTTAGTACCGCGAGGATGAAGTCGCGCCACGCTGATGCGGTTTTCGGTGCCTTCAAGTTGCGATTGCAGGGCCAGAAAGTTCTGGTTGGCCTTTGAGGTCCGGATAGCGCTCGGAAACCGCCATCAAACGGCTGAGGGCGCCGGTCAACTGGTCCTGAGCCTGCTGGAACTGCTTGAATTTTTCCGGGTCGTCCAGAATGCTGGCATCGACCTGGATCGAGGTGACACGCCCTTGCACAACCCTATGGAATGTAACTAGCGACCCTTTACATCGAGCTCTTGGGGCATAATCTACTGCCGCCACTGGATTGCATCGAGCCAATCAGCTAAAAGATGCCCTGCGCGAAAAAGCGTTCAGAAGTGTGCTGCATTTATCCGAACAACAATAGTCGCTCCCTAAATTTTGGCTATCCAGCGCGTTTCAACTGCGACTGCTTATAAGCCAGCGAGAATAATATTCATGAAGAAGTTGTGTTTGCTGGGCCTTGTTATCAGTCTGGCCAGTCACTCTGTATTGGCCGACACAAATCCCGCCCCCATTGAGAACAAGGACGCCTTCATCGCCAACCTGATGAAGCAAATGACCCTCGATGAAAAGATCGGCCAGTTGCGCCTGATCAGCATCGGCCCGGAAATGCCCCGCGAGATGATCCGCAAGGAAATCGCTGCCGGGCGCATCGGTGGCACGTTCAACTCGATTACCCGTCCGGAAAACCGTCCGATGCAGGACGCGGCGATGCGCAGCCGGCTGAAGATCCCGATGTTCTTCGCCTATGACGTGATCCACGGTCACCGGACGATCTTCCCGATCAGCCTGGCCCTGGCCTCGAGCTGGGACATGGACGCGATTGGCCTGAGCGGGCGCATCGCCGCCAAAGAAGCCAGTGCCGACAGTCTCGACATTACCTTCGCGCCGATGGTCGACATCTCCCGCGACCCACGCTGGGGCCGCACCTCAGAAGGTTTCGGTGAAGACACCTACCTGGTGTCGCGCATTGCCAAAGTCATGGTCAAGGCCTTCCAGGGCGCTAGCCCGAGTGCAGCGGACAGCATCATGGCCAGCGTCAAACACTTTGCCTTGTACGGCGCGGTCGAGGGCGGTCGCGACTACAACACCGTGGACATGAGCCCGGTCAAGATGTACCAGGACTACCTGCCACCCTACCGCGCGGCCATCGATGCCGGTGCCGGCGGAGTGATGGTCGCCCTGAACTCGATCAACGGTGTCCCCGCCACCGCCAATATGTGGCTGATGCAGGACCTGTTGCGCAAAGAATGGGGCTTCAAGGGCCTGGCGGTCAGCGACCACGGGGCGATTTTCGAGCTGATCAAACATGGCGTCGCACGCGACGGTCGCCAAGCCGCGAAGCTGGCGATCAAGGCCGGCATCGACATGAGCATGAACGACACGTTGTATGGCCAGGAACTGCCGGGGCTGCTGAAGTCCGGAGAGATTGCCCAGAGCGATATCGATAACGCGGTGCGTGAAGTGTTGGCCGCCAAGTACGACATGGGCCTGTTCAAAGACCCGTACCTGCGCATCGGCAAGGCCGAAGACGATCCGGCCGACACCAATGCCGAAAGCCGCCTGCACCGCAGCGAAGCCCGCGACGTGGCCCGCCGCAGCCTGGTGCTGCTGAAAAATCAGGGTGAAACCCTGCCGCTGAAAAAGACCGCCAAAATCGCACTGGTCGGCCCGCTCGCCACAGCGCCGATCGACATGATGGGCAGTTGGGCCGCCGCTGGCGTGCCGGCCCAGTCAGTGACCCTGTTCGACGGCATGACCCGCGCGCTTGGCAATCAGTCGACGCTGATCTACGCCCGTGGCGCCAACATCACGTCCGACCAGAAGGTCGTCGGTTACCTGAACTTCCTCAACTTCGATGCCCCGGAAGTGGTGGACGATCCGCGCTCGGCAGCAGTGATGATCGATGAAGCGGTCAAAGCCGCGCAACAGGCCGATGTGGTTGTGGCTGCGGTCGGCGAGTCCCGCGGCATGTCCCACGAGTCTTCGAGCCGCACCGACCTGAACATTCCGGCCAGCCAGCGCGAGCTGATCAAGGCCCTCAAAGCCACCGGCAAACCGCTGGTGCTGGTGTTGATGAACGGCCGCCCGCTGACCATTCTCGACGAGAAGGAACAGGCCGATGCGATCCTCGAAACCTGGTTCGCCGGCACCGAGGGCGGCAATGCGATTGCCGACGTGCTGTTCGGCGACTACAACCCGTCCGGCAAGTTGCCGATCAGCTTCCCGCGTTCGGTGGGGCAGATCCCGACTTACTACAACCACCTGAGCATCGGCCGTCCGTTCACTCCGGGCAAGCCAGGCAACTACACCTCACAGTACTTCGACGACATCACCGGCCCCCTGTACCCGTTCGGTTACGGTTTGAGCTACACCGACTTCAGCCTGTCCGATATGGCACTGTCGGCCACTACCTTGAACAAGACCGGCAAGCTCGACGCCAGTGTGAAAGTTAAAAACACCGGCAAGCGCGATGGCGAAACCGTGGTGCAGCTGTATATCCAGGATGTCACCGGCTCGATGATCCGTCCGGTCAAGGAGCTGAAGAACTTCCAGAAAGTGATGCTCAAGGCTGGCGAAGAGAAAGTCGTGCACTTCAGCATCGAAGAGAACGACTTGAAGTTCTACAACACCCAGCTGAAATTCGCGGCCGAGCCAGGCAAATTCAACGTGCAGATCGGCCTGGATTCCCAGGACGTAAAAGAACAGAGTTTCGAGTTGTTGTAAAACCGCGACAGGCCTTGGATCGTTCCCACGCTCTGCGTGGGAATGCAGCCCGTGACGCTGCGCGTCACATTCAAGAGCGGACGCAGAGCGTCCGGTGAGGCATTCCCACGCGGAGCGTGGGAACGATCATGTGGTCACCCCCGCCGATCCAGCAGATTCACGACCAAGCGATCCACCCAACCCCAAACTCGCTGTTTGACCCGTCGCCACAACGGCCGGTTTCTCCACGCCTCAAGGCTGACAGCCTGGCTCTGGGCAAAGTCCGCCTCAAAACTCGCCGCCACCGCACGCGTCAGCTCAAGATCGAGCGCCTCCAGATTGGCTTCCAGATTGAAACGCAAAGTCCAGTGATCAAAGTTGCACGAACCGATGCTCACCCAGTCGTCGATCAAGACCATTTTCAGATGCAGGAAGCACGGCTGATACTCGAAGATCTTCACGCCAGCCCTGAGCAGACGTGGGTAGTAGCGATGCCCGGCGTAACGCACTGAGGGGTGATCGGTACGCGGCCCGGTGAGCAGCAGGCGCACATCGATACCGCGCGCTGCGGCTCTGCGCAACGAGCGGCGAACTTTCCAGGTCGGCAGGAAGTACGGCGTCGCCAGCCAGATGCGGCGCTGCCCGCTGTTCAAGGCGCGTACCAGCGATTGCAGGATGTCCCGATGCTGACGGGCGTCGGCATAAGCCACCCGTCCCATGCCCGGAGCGATCGCTGGTACACGGGGCAGCCGTTGCAGACCGAAGTTCGAGGCCGGTTTCCAGGCCCGACGGTGACGGTTGGCGACCCATTGGCGGTCGAACAGCATCTGCCAGTCCTGCACCAACGGGCCGACGATTTCCACCATCACCTCATGCCATTCGCTGGTGTCCTCGCCCGGGGTCCAGAACTCATCGGTGACACCCGTGCCCCCCACCACCGCCAGGCTTTGATCGACCAACAGCAGCTTGCGGTGATCGCGGTAAAAATTGCGCACCCAGTGTCGCCAGCTCAACCGATTGTAGAAACACAGCTCGACACCGGCCTCCATCAATCGGCTGCGCAAACTCAAGGTGAAGGCCAGGCTCCCGTAGTCATCGAACAGGCAGCGCACGCGAACGCCGCGTTCGGCCGCCTGCACCAGCGACTGGACCATGGCTTCGGCGCAGGCTCCGGCCTCCACCAGGTACAACTCAAGCTCCACCTGGCGCTCGGCCCGCGCAATCGCCACCAACATGCGCGGGAAGAAACCCGGCCCGTCGATCAGCAGTTCGAAGCGATTGCCTTCGCGCCAGGGGAATACCGCGCCGCTCATGTCAGCGTGCCGCGAAAATCAGCACCGCACCCACCGGCACCGAGAGACTGATCGCCGACAAATCGGCAGCTTTGCGCAATGTAATCAGGCCCGGTGCCAAATCGAAGTCTTCGGCATTGAGCACCAGCGGCTCAAGGGTGACCACCTGAAAACGCCGGTCATCAAGCCTTGTGGCCAGCAGTTCGGCGTTGTAGCTCTGCTCCTTGCCGTGAAGCTTTACGGTCAGCGGCAACCGTAGTTCGAGCTGCGCACCGGGGGCGAGGTCTTTGATCGGCAGCAGATTGATTTGCGCGGTGATCAGCGCCTGCGGGAATGTCTTGATCTCGAACAGATCCTTGCGCATGCGCTCATCGCGTAGCGCATTCGCGCTATTGACCGACTCCAGCTCGACCTGTACTTGCGTCATGCCCGTGTCATCAACCTTGCCGTGCAGCGCCAGAAAGCGCTGAACTTCAGAGATATGGGCGTTCCTGGTGGTGACAAAGGACAGTCGTGAAGACTCGCCATCCAGATACCAGTCGGCGTGAGCAGGCAGGGCCGCGCAGGCCGTCAACAGCAAAGTGCACAGTTTGAGTAACGAAGCGTTGGGCATAACAACTCATGGGCAAATAAACCTGAGTTGAACCTTAACCATACTCGCCGAACTTGCAAACTTTCATGAGCCCGGCAACCGATCAGCCTGTGGCAGCAACCGGCAACCCTGGCGCGTGCCTATCCAGCCAGCGGTGTGGGTTCGGCCCATGCCGCTGGCCGTCACACGCTTGCTCGCCGCATCATCAAAAAAACCGCTGATGGGCAAATATTGCTTCACATAGGCAGCGCAATACTGGGTCGGATTGTTCGTCACATAGCGACAGGAGCAGTACTCCTTGGCGGTGTAAGCGCCAAGGATGTCGGGGAACGCCTGCAATGCCTCCCGTTCCTGCCAGCCCCAGCCGAGCGACGCCAGAACCAGCAAAATCAGCACACTGCTGAACGGTCTGCGCCGGACAAACCCGCGACGGCTCATGGCAACACCTGTGGGGTAAAAGCGGCCAACGCACGTTTGAGCAATTCGTTGTGCTGGTAACTGCCATCGCGATCATCAGCATAACGCACGATCACCAGGTTCTCGCTGGGGATGACATACAGCGCCTGCCCCCAATGGCCCAGTGCGGCAAAGGTATCGGCCGGAGCATCCGGCCAGGGTTTGCCTGCACCCTCCACCGCACGATTGAGCCACCACTGGCCACCGGGAACAACGTCGTCCTGCTTCGCTTGATAGTGTGCAAAAGGCTGGCGATTGAACTCGACCCACTCCTTGGGCAACAACTGCCGATTGCGCCAACGACCGTCGCGCTGCATCAACAGGCCGACCCGTGCCAGATCACGCGCGGTGAGGTAGCAATAGGATGAGGCGACAAAAGTACCGCTGGCGTCGGTTTCCCAAATAGCGTTGCGAATGCCCAAGGGTTCGAACAACCCGGTCCACGGATAGTCCGGATACTTTGCGCCGAGCAGGTTTTTCAGTGTGGCGGACAACAGATTGCTGTCACCACTGGAGTAGCGAAACACCTGTCCCGCCGCGCTGAGCTCAGCACGTTCGGCAGTGAACGCTGCCATATCGCCGCGACCCAGGGTGTACAGCATGGCCACCACCGATGACTTCAACGGGGCGTATTCATAGTCTTCCTGCCAATCCAGGCCAGACGCCCAGTGCAACAGGTCGGCCATGGAAATCGCCGGATGCTTTTGCAGCGGCGGATAGAATTTCGCCGCAGGGTCCTGCAACGCAAAACGTCCCTCGCCATAAGCCACGCCCAACACGGTGGCCATCAGGCTTTTGCTGATGGACCACGTGAGATGCGGCGTATCGACGGTGGTCGGCCCGGCATAGCGTTCGTAAATCAGCTGACCGTCGCGGATGACCAGCAAGGCATCGGTGCGGATGCCTTTATGGGTAGTGTCGTCGCGGGTCTCAAAGGCGTAATCCTCCAGGGTTTTAAGCGCCAGACCGGTGACCTGAGGGCCTTGGGACCATTGTTCGGCAGGCCAGTTTTCGGCAATAGCCTGATGGTTCACAAACAGCAGCAGCGCGAGGAGCAGAGTCAAGCCTTTGGGCATGGCAGGCACTCAGGGGATGAACCTGCTGAGCATAGTCGAGATAGATGACAGTTTTGCAGGTGAAGACCGAGGACCCTTGGCTGCAAAAAAAACCCGTAGCAGCTGGCGAAGCCTGCGTTCGGCCGCGAAGCGGTCGTGAAACCTGCAATCGCGTTTCTTCAGACAAAACGCATCTATCGGATTGCGACCGCTTCGCGGCCGAACGCAGGCTTCGCCAGCTGCTACGAGGAGCGGGGCCTTTTCAACCCGCCAACGCCTTGGCCAGCCGTTTGGCCCGCGCCACAGTGGCCAGGTCCAGCAGCGCCCGATCACGGTTCCACAGCTCAGCCCACTCCGGCGGGCCATCGTTGAACGCTTCGTTCAGCTCAGGCTTGAGCGAATCAAACTGTGCGAACAAACCACCCAGCAAGATATGCCCGGCATTTGAACCCGGGCTGTGCCGACTGACTTCGGCACACCCGGCCAGCAGCGCCAACAGCCGCAATTGCAGGCTCTGCGGCCAGTCGCTGTCGTGACCGACGCCATACAACCAGGCGCTCATGGCACTGAGCACATAGATGTCTTCCAGGGTACGGAACGGTTTGACGTAGGCGTCCCAACCGTCCCCGGCGAGCAATTCGCACTGGGCATAGTCGAGAAACAGACGGCCATGGCTGATGTCCGGCATCAACGCGATGGCCGGTAATTTTTCCAGACGTACACCGGGCTCTCCGGGGTAAACCACCGCCAGACTCAAACGCGGTGGTTCATCCGGCCCTTCGCAGCGCGCGGCAATCAATAGCCAGTCCGCGGCATCGCCGGCCGTGACGAAATCCTTACGCCCGCTCAGTCGCAGGCCATCGAGACGGGTCTGCATGTCTGACGGTCGCAGGCTGCGCTGCTCGGTCGCGCACAAGGCACCCAGGCTCGGTGGCGCACTGGGCCAAAGCATGCGCAACGCTGCCTGGTAGCCCACCAGAAACGCCAGCCCCGGCGTTGCCATCAATCGACCACCGCGCACCGCCAGCTCGAACGGCGTCACGTTGCCCAACTTGTGTAACAAAGCCGCATAGCCTTCAGCCAGATCCGGACCGGCGGGCAACCGGGTGCAGCGGCTCAACAGGGCTTGCCAAGGCATAAGAGGTTCCTCAAAGGGCTGTCATACAAGCATCACCAAAGCTTCATGGCGATGACACCGGGGCTACATAGCCTGACTTTGCACAACAAAGTCGATCGGCTGCAACCCAAGATGGGTCAGTAGCCCGTAAGGAGATTCGCAATGACTCAGATCGCCCGCATCAGCGACACCGGCAATGAACGCCGCCTGCAAGCCGAACGCCTGATCGGTACCGAGGCATTGCAGGAAGCCCAGGCCTTGCGCTTCAACGTTTTCAGCGGCGAATTCAACGCCAGGTTAAAAGGAGCCGAGTTCGGTCTGGACATGGATGACTATGATGTTCACTGCGCCCACATCGGTGTACGTGACCTGAACACCGGCCGTCTGGTTGCCACCACTCGCTTGCTCGACCATCAGGCCGCCAGCAGCCTGGGGCGCTTCTACAGCGAAGAAGAATTCAGCCTGCACGGCCTGGTGCACCTCAAAGGCCCGATCCTGGAAATCGGCCGCACCTGCGTTGATCCGGCGTATCGCAACGGCGGTACCATCGCCGTGCTCTGGGGCGAACTGGCTGAAGTGCTCAACCAGGGCGGTTACAGCTACCTGATGGGTTGCGCCAGCATCCCGATGCAGGACGGCGGGATTCAGGCCCAGGCGATCATGCAACGGCTGCGCGAACGCTACCTGAGCACCGAACACTTGCGCGCCGAACCGAAGAAACCGCTGCCGCCCCTCGACATCCCGTCCAACGTAATCGCCGAAATGCCGCCACTGCTCAAGGCTTACATGCGCCTTGGGGCGAAAATCTGCGGCGAACCCTGCTGGGACGAAGACTTCCAGGTCGCTGACGTGTTCATCCTGCTCAAGCGTGACGAGTTGTGCCCGCGTTACGCACGGCACTTCAAGGCGGCAGTCTGATGAGCCGGTTGCGGGTGTACGCACGGATTGCGCGGGTGTTGCTGGTGGTCGCGCTAGGTTTGAGCATGGCCAGCCTGTTCGGTTTTTTCGAGCGCATGGGCATCGCCAACTCCATGGTCCGGCGTCAGCGCTGGTCACGGTTTTTCATGGCACGGCTGAGTAATGCCCTGCCCTTCCGTGTGACCGTTCAGGGGGAACTGCCGCAACAACCAATGCTATGGGTCAGCAACCATGTGTCATGGACCGACATTCCGTTGCTCGGCATGCTGACTCCGCTGTCCTTTCTGTCCAAGGCTGAAGTGCGTACCTGGCCGGTCGCCGGCTGGTTGGCGGCGAAGGCTGGCAGTCTGTTTATCCGTCGCGGCTCGGGCGACAGCCAGTTGATCCGCAAACAGATGAGCCGTCATCTGGAGCAAGAACATCCGCTGCTGATATTCCCGGAAGGCACCACCACCGACGGCCGTTCGCTGCGCACCTTCCATGGCCGCTTGCTGTCTGCCGCCATCGACGCCGACGTGGCCTTGCAACCGGTGGCCATTCGGTATTTACGTGATGGACAGATCGATCCATTGGCACCCTTCATTGGCGACGATGACCTGCTGTCACACCTGATGCGCTTGTTTGCCAATGATCAGGGCGAGGTGGAAATCCACCTGCTCAAACCGATTGCCTGTCACGGTCAGGAACGTGCGGCATTAGCCTTTCAGGCGCAGCAAGCGGTGCAAAAAGCATTGTTTGGTGAGGTCGCTCAACCTGCAGAACCGCGCCGTACCGGTGACCTGATCGCTGCCTGACCCCCGCGTCTGTAGGAGCCGAGCTTGCTCGCGATGGGATCGCCACGGTGTATCAGCCCAACCGAGGTGTCCGCATCGCGAGCAAACGAACGTCGCCCGACCCTTCCCACACTAGATCATCGCTGCGCTCAAGAATGTATTCGCAATTGTTCTTGTGAGAACGCCTGCAACTCTGGATAGAACACCCGAAAATCCTCACTCAACGGCTCATACAACCTTTCCAGTTCCTGCATGGCGCCAGCCAGTTCCTCGGGGCGCGACAAGCGCCGCGAGATACCCCGGAGCACTTGCTCCAGCACCGCAAAATCACGATACGAACCCAGCCAGTCATGGGCCGCCATGTGCGGCGCAATTTCCGCCAGGCGCCCTGGCAACCGGGGTTCAGCGGCCAGCACCCGATAAACGTCTGCAGTGAAACTGTCCAGCGGACGGTCGGTATACAGCTGCCAGTCCCGCGCCAGGCAATGGTCGAAGAACACGTCCAGCACGATTCCAGCGTAACGCCGCCGCGTCAGCGAAAACCGCGATAGCGACTGGCCGACCAGCGGGTGGCGATCGGTGAACATATCGATATGCCGATGCAGCGCAATGGCCGCCTCGATCTCCGGATCGAACTGCCCTTGCAGCCGGCCTTTGACGAAATCGCCATACAGGCTGCCGAGCAGTTGACCCGGGCGCTGACCGCCAAGGTGTAGGTGTGCGAGATAGTTCATAGAGCGCAGCTTAGCACCAGGCGCTGATATCGTTATAACCCGATATATCGATTTACGCTGATCTCAGACCAAAGTCATATTTGTATATCGCGAAATAACGATTTAAAGTTCGCTCCATCGCGATATAACGTTTTACCCACCCCGAGCACTGCCATGACCATTGACCTCGACGAAATAATAAAAGCCCTGGCGCACCCAGTACGGCGAGACATTCTCAACTGGCTGAAAGACCCGAAAGCTCAGTTCCCCGATCAAATCCACCATCACGAGTACGGCATCTGTGCCGGACAAATCGATCAACGCTGCGGCCTGTCGCAGTCGACCGTGTCCGCTCACTTGGCGACCTTGCAGCGTGCGGGGCTGATCACCAGCCAGAAGGCCGGTCAGTGGCACTTCTTCAAACGCAACGAGGATGTGATTCAGGAATTCCTGCGCACCATCAGCAAAGAGCTCTGACCCGGCACTTTTAAAAGGATTAAACATGCCCCTCTCGCTACTCATCCTGGCCCTGAGTGCCTTCGCCATCGGCACCACCGAGTTCGTCATCATGGGCTTGCTGCCCGATGTGGCGGCCGACCTCGGGGTGTCGATTCCCGGCGCCGGCTGGCTGGTGACCGGCTACGCCCTGGGCGTGGCCATCGGTGCGCCGTTCATGGCACTGGCCACCGCCAAACTGCCACGCAAGGCCGCACTGGTAGCGTTGATGGGCATCTTCATCGTCGGCAACCTGCTCTGTGCCCTGGCCAGTGACTACAACGTGTTGATGTTCGCCCGGGTCGTGACGGCCCTGTGTCACGGCGCCTTCTTCGGCATCGGTTCGGTGGTGGCTGCCGGCCTGGTACCCGCCAACAAACGCGCCTCGGCCGTGGCCTTGATGTTCACCGGCCTGACCCTGGCCAACGTGTTGGGCGTACCGCTGGGCACCGCTCTGGGTCAGGAAGCCGGCTGGCGTTCGACCTTCTGGGCAGTGACGGTTATCGGTGTGATCGCGCTGATCGGCCTGATCCGTTTCCTGCCAGCCAGACGCGATGAAGAAAAACTCGATATGCGCTCGGAGCTGGCCGCCCTGAAAGGTGCCGGGATCTGGTTGTCGCTGAGCATGACCGCGCTGTTTGCGGCGTCGATGTTCACCCTCTTCACCTACGTTGCACCGCTGTTGGGTGACGTCACCGGTGTTTCGCCCAAGGGCGTGACCTGGACCCTGCTGTTGATTGGTCTCGGGTTGACCGTGGGTAACATCATCGGCGGCAAGCTGGCGGACAGACGCCTGGCGGCCACGCTGATCGGGGTCTTCATCTCGATGGCGGTGGTCTCGAGCGTGTTGAGCTGGACCAGCGTCGCGCTGATCCCGACCGAAATCACCCTGTTCTTCTGGGCCTGCGCCTCGTTCGCCGCCGTTCCGGCCCTGCAAGTGAACGTAGTGACCTTCGGCAAGGCCGCACCGAACCTGGTGTCGACCCTCAATATTGGCGCCTTCAACATCGGCAACGCCCTCGGCGCCTGGGTCGGTGGCAGCGTCATTGCCCACGGTTTCGGCCTGACCAGCGTGCCCTTGGCCGCTGCTGCGCTGGCGGTCCTCGCACTGCTGGTGACCCTGATTACTTTTCGTCAGAGCGGCAATGCCGAGCTGGCCCCAGCTACCAACTGATCATTAAGAGGGTTGTATCCATGGCAACTATTTTCGATCCAATCAAACTCGGCGACCTCGAACTGCCGAACCGCATCATCATGGCACCGCTGACTCGCTGCCGCGCCGATGAAGGCCGTGTGCCGAACGCGCTGATGGCTGAATACTATGTTCAGCGCGCCTCCGCCGGCTTGATCCTCAGCGAGGCCACTTCGGTCACGCCAATGGGCGTCGGCTACCCTGACACCCCGGGCATCTGGTCCAACGATCAAGTGCGCGGCTGGAGCAACGTGACCAAGGCCATTCACGGCGCTGGCGGGCGGATTTTCCTGCAGCTGTGGCACGTCGGGCGAGTTTCCCACCCCTCTTACCTGAATGGCGAAACACCGGTCGCCCCGAGCGCCATTCAGCCCAAAGGCCATGTCAGCCTGGTTCGTCCGCTGTCCGACTACCCGACGCCACGCGCACTGGAAACCGCTGAAATCGCCGACATCGTCGACGCCTACCGCGTGGGCGCCGAGAACGCCAAAGCCGCCGGTTTCGACGGTGTGGAAATCCACGGTGCCAACGGTTATCTGCTCGATCAATTCCTGCAAAGCAGCACCAACCAGCGCACCGACAACTACGGTGGCTCGCTGGAAAACCGTGCACGGCTGATGCTCGAAGTGACTGACGCAGTAATCGAAGTATGGGGCGCTGGCCGCGTCGGCATGCACCTGGCGCCACGGGCCGACTCCCACGACATGGGCGACGAAAACCCGTCAGAGACCTTCAGCTACGTCGCTCGGGAACTGGGCAAACGTGGCATCGCCTTCATCTGCTCGCGCGAGAAAGAAGGCGTCGACAGCCTCGGCCCGCAGCTCAAAGAAGCGTTCGGCGGCCCATACATCGCCAACGAACGCTTCACCAAAGACAGCGCCAATGCCTGGCTGGCCAGCGGCAAGGCCGATGCGATCGCCTTCGGCGTACCGTTCATCGCCAACCCGGACCTGCCAGCGCGCCTGAAAGCCGATGCCGAACTGAACCAGGCGCATCCTGAAACCTTCTACGGCAAAGGCCCGGTCGGCTACATCGACTACCCAGTGCTGTAAACAAAGCGCCTTAAACCAAAAAGCCCCGACTTTGATCGTTCCCACGCTCTGCGTGGGAACGCCTCAATGGGCGCTCTGCGTCCGCTGTTGGGACGCGGAGCGTCCCGGGCTGCATTCCCACGCGGAGCGTGGGAACGATCATTTCAGCCGCTACCGGTCTTTTTGCAGGCACATTCCGGGAAAGGGGAGAGCAGCCCCCCAAACGCAAAAAGCCCCGACTCGAAAGAGCCGGGGCTTTTTGTTGGCAAAGCAATTTGCCTGGAATGTACTCGCCCCCCCTGTAGGAGCGAGGCTTGCCCGCGAAGGGAGCGATGCGGTCTGCCTGACCTACCGCGTTATCGTTCATCGCTGGCAAGCCAGGCTCCTGCAAAGAGCCGTCGATCAAGCGCTGATCGGGCACCCGGTCGCCGCTTGCAGTTCTTCCAGGCTCACACCCGCCGCCAGCTCCACCAGTTTCAGGCCCTGCCCGGTCACGTCCAGCACCGCCAGATCAGTAATGATCCGGTCCACCACCCCGACGCCGGTCAGCGGCAAGTCGCAGCGTTTGAGCAGTTTGTGGCTACCGCCCTTGGCGGTATGTTCCATCAATATCACCACGCGCTTGACCCCAGCCACCAGGTCCATGGCGCCGCCCATGCCTTTGACCATTTTGCCAGGGATCATCCAGTTGGCCAGATCGCCGTGTTCCGACACCTGCATGGCACCGAGAATCGACAGATTGATGTGGCCGCCACGGATCATCGCGAAGGAGTCGGCACTGTTGAAAAAACTGCTGCCAGGCAAGGTGGTGATGGTCTGCTTGCCGGCATTGATCAGGTCAGGATCGACTTCATCTTCAAGCGGAAACGGACCGATACCGAGCAAACCGTTTTCGCTCTGCAGCCAGACGTCCATGCCTTCGGGAATATAGTTGGCCACCAGTGTCGGCAAACCGATACCGAGGTTCACGTAGAAACCGTCCTGCAATTCTTGAGCGGCGCGCTGCGCCATTTCTTCACGAGTCCAGGCCATGATCAGGCGCTCCGCACAGTGCGTTGTTCGATGCGTTTTTCAGGGGTGGCGTTGAGCACCAGACGCTGCACGTAGATCCCCGGCAAGTGGATCTGGTCGGCATCCAGTTCGCCTGTCTCAACAATCTCTTCCACTTCGACAACACAGACTTTCGCCGCCATGGCGGCCAGCGGGTTGAAATTGCGGGCGGTCTTGTTGAACAGCAGATTGCCCGACTTGTCGGCCTTCCAGGCTTTGACCAACGCCAGGTCGGCACGCAGCGAACGCTCCATCACGTACCACTCGCCATCGAACTCACGGGTTTCCTTGCCTTCGGCCACCAGAGTGCCGTAACCGGTCTTGGTGAAAAACGCCGGTATACCCGCACCACCAGCGCGGAGCTTTTCCGCCAGTGTCCCTTGCGGGGTGAACTCCAGTTCCAGCTCGCCGGCCAGGTACTGCCGCTCGAACTCTTTGTTCTCGCCGACGTATGAGGAAATCATCTTGCGGATCTGCCGGGTGGTCAGCAGTTGACCCAATCCGAAACCATCGACCCCGGCATTGTTGCTGATCACCGTCAGCCCGCTCTTGCCGGTGTCACGCAAGGCGGCGATCAAGGCCTCAGGGATACCGCACAACCCAAAGCCACCTACCGCAAGGGTCATGCCGTCTTCGACGAGACCTTGCAGGGCGGATTCTGCACTCGAGTAAATCTTGTTCACAGGTTTTTCCTCGAATTCACCACGACTCGCAGGCATGCGGACGCGGCCTGTTTGCTCTGGTCGGGAGGAGCCAGGACCATCAGCGACCACCCCTCCCCCGATTCGGCTGCCTCGTCAGCTTAGCCCTTGCGCTGCCCCCAGGCCACGGCAAGACCGCTCAGGCAAATCACTGCAATCCCGATGATGCCGAAGATGTCCGGCGTATGGTCAAAGATCAGGTAGCCGTACATTCCGGCAAACAGAATCTGCCCGTAGCTGAACGGCGCGAGCATCGCCGGGGCGGCATGGCGAAAGGCCTGGGTCAGCAACATATGGCCAAGCATGCCGCAGGTCCCCAGACCGATCATGAACAGAGCGTGAACCAGCGTTGGCGTGCTCCAGAAAAATGGCAGCAGCGCGCTCATGATCAACGAGTTGAGAATACCGGTAAGGAAGTTGCTGGTAGTCGGGCTGTCGATGCCGCTGAGTTTGCGGGTCAGCAGTTGATAGAAGCCAAAACACAGCGCCGAGCACAGCGGCAGGAAAATCGCCGGCGTGAACAGTGCCCCGCCCGGCCGCACCACGATCAGCACCCCGACAAAACCGGCCAGCACCGCCAGCCATTGGCTGCGCGTGACCTGCTCACCCAGCAACGGGACGGACAACGCGGTAACCAATAAAGGCGCGAGAAAGTTGACCGAAGTGGCTTCCGCCAACGGGATATAGCGCAAACCTGTGGTGAAGAACAGGCTGGTGCCAATCAGGCACAGGGCGCGAAGCAACTGCAAACCCGGGCGTTTGGTGCGCACCACTGCCGAAAAACCAGTGCGCGGCACGAAGATCACCAGCATCAACAGCGTGTGCACCACATAACGTGCCCACACCACCATGACGATGGGGTAAAACACCGACAAGTACTTGGCCAGCGTGTCGTGACTTGCAAACAGCAAAACCGCCAGGCAAATCAGTGCGATTCCTCTGATCGGCTGCTCAGCTCCGTTGAACAACGGGGTGTTTACACTCATTCACACACTCGCACAATTTTCCTACAAAATACGTAGCTCGCTATCTATCAAGATATAACCAGCACGTATATAAAAGCACCCCATCGAAACAAGGCAAACGCAGGATCGATCTTCGCTCGCCTTAAGTGTTGACACAACTGGTCTCAATTACGCATTTTGTCTTAATTGCGCAAGCTCGGACTCCAGCGCAGCATGTCCAACCCGGTATCGACCCAACGCTCGGCTTCTGTGTGCAGTTCAAAACCGTCAGGAGCCAGAAGCCACTTGTAAAGGATGCCGTTGATGAATGCATGCATGCTGATCGCTGCGCGGGCGGTATCCAGATTCTCGGGAAGCTGTCCACGATTCACCGCATTACGCAACGCCAGGCCGATACGCACATTGCAATCCAGGCTGGCGACGCGGCGCTGCTGACGCAGATCGCACATTTCATCGGTGAACTCGCACTTATGAAACAGAATCTCATTAATGCGTCGGGTCTTCGGGTCCAGGGCAACTTGATGAAACAAATGAATCAGCAGCTTGCGCATGCAACCCAACGGGTCGAGCTCCTCTTCATTTTCACTGGCCTTGGCCATCTCATCCAGCGGCTCATGCAAAGTGTCGAGCATGGCCTGAAGCAGATCCGCCTTGTTACTGAAATGCCAATAAATGGCCCCGCGCGTGACGCCAGCCAGCGCCGCGATATCCGCCAGCGTGGTACGCGCCACACCACGCTCATAAAAGGCTTTCTCTGCCGCTTCGAGTATCTGGCTACGGGTTTCCTGAGCTTCCTCTTTGGTACGACGGACCATGGCAGTACAACCTCAATCAGGGTGCCTCAGACGGCACCGGACCTTAATCTGAGCTTAATGGCGGGCGGCGATTGTTATGCCTTCCCCAACCTACAATTCGTGCCTTGTAACAGCCCGGGTACACGCCCCGGTATTTACAAACAACCATGAACGTAAGTATATTAATTAGCAAGCTACTTATCTACCCAGCGCACATTTTTTACCTTTCCACTTTTCTTGTGCGCATTTCGCGCGCCTGACCCGAGGATTTTCATGCAATTCAAGCCAGTTGTTACCGCTCTGGTCACTGCCATCGCCCTGGCATCGCTGCTTGGCGGATGCAAAAAGGAAGAGGCGGCACCTGCCCCACAAGTCCCTCAGGTCGGCGTAGTGACCCTTCAACCCCAGGCATTCACCCTGACCTCCGAACTTCCTGGCCGTACCACGGCCTACCGCATGGCGGAAGTCCGCCCTCAGGTCAACGGCATCATTCTCAAGCGTCTGTTCAAGGAAGGCGGCGACGTCAAAGCCGGCCAACAGCTGTACCAAATCGATCCGTCGGTCTATGAAGCCACCCAGAAAAGCGCCGAAGCGAACCTGCAGTCGACCAAGTCGATTTCCGATCGCTACAAACAACTGGTCAGCGAGCAAGCCGTAAGCCGTCAGGAATACGACACTGCCGTGGCCAATCGTTTGCAATCGGAAGCAAGTCTGCAAAACGCACAGATCAACCTGCGTTACACCAAAGTGCTAGCGCCACTCTCCGGCCGTATCGGCCGCTCTTCGGTCACCGAAGGTGCACTGGTCAACAGCGGCCAGGCCACCGCCATGGCGGTGATTCAGCAACTCGACCCGATCTACGTCGACGTCACTCAGTCGTCGGTCGAGTTGCTTGAGCTGCGCCGCGAACTGGAAAGCGGTCGCCTGCAAAAGGCCGGCGAGAATGCGGCCATGGTCAAGCTGACCCTGGAAGACGGCAGCCAATACAAACCGGAAGGCAAACTGGAGTTCTCCGAAGTCTCGGTCGACGAAACAACCGGTTCCGTGACCCTGCGCGCGGTATTCCCGAACCCCGACCACACTCTGCTGCCGGGCATGTTTGTCCATGCGCAGTTGCAGACTGGCGTGAACGCTGCGGCGATTCTCGCTCCGCAACAAGGCGTGACCCGGGACCTGAAAGGCACCCCCACCGCTCTGGTGGTTGGCCCGGACAACAAAGTCGAGCTGCGTCAGCTCAAGGCCAGTCGGACAGTCGGTAGTCAATGGCTGATCGAGGATGGCTTGAAGGCGGGCGATCGGCTGATTACCGAAGGCCTGCAATTCGTCAAACCTGGCGTTGAGGTCAAGGCCAGCGAAGCGACCAACGTTGCGGCGAAAAACCCGACCACTGCGCAGGCAACAAACAAAGCTGCAGGCGGCAAAGGGGAGTAAACCATGTCGAAATTTTTTATCGACCGTCCGATTTTCGCCTGGGTAATTGCTCTGGTGATCATGTTGGTCGGGGCTCTATCGATCCTCAAATTGCCGATCAACCAGTACCCGAGCATCGCGCCACCGGCGATCGCCATCTCCGTTGCCTACCCAGGCGCTTCTGCACAAACCGTGCAGGACACCGTGGTTCAGGTCATTGAGCAGCAGCTCAACGGTATCGACAACCTGCGTTATGTGTCATCGGAAAGTAACTCCGACGGCAGCATGACCATTACCGCGACCTTCGAACAGGGCACCAACTCCGATACCGCGCAGGTTCAGGTCCAGAACAAACTGAACCTGGCCACCCCGCTGCTGCCGCAAGAAGTGCAGCAGCAGGGTATCCGTGTCACCAAGGCAGTGAAGAACTTCCTGCTGGTCATCGGTGTGGTCTCGCAAGACGGCAGCATGTCCAAGGACGACTTGTCCAACTACATCGTCTCCAACATGCAGGACCCGATCTCCCGGACCGCGGGTGTCGGTGACTTCCAGGTGTTCGGTGCCCAGTACGCGATGCGTATCTGGCTCGACCCGGCCAAGCTGAACAACTTCAACATGACGCCGGTGGACGTGAAGACCGCCATCGCCGCGCAGAACGTCCAGGTGTCGTCCGGGCAACTCGGTGGCTTGCCAGCCGTTTCTGGCCAGCAACTGAACGCAACCATTATCGGCAAGACTCGCCTGCAAACGGCCGAGCAGTTCAAAGCCATCTTGCTGAAGGTCAACAAAGACGGCTCGCAAGTGCGTCTGGGTGACGTGGCCGATGTCGGCCTTGGTGGTGAGAACTACAGCATCAGCGCCCAGTTCAACGGCCGGCCGGCCTCCGGTCTGGCGGTCAAGCTGGCCAACGGTGCCAACGCTCTCGATACCGCAAAGGCCTTGCGCAAGACCATCAGCGACCTGGAACCCTTCTTCCCTGAAGGGATGAAAGTGGTGTTCCCGTACGACACCACTCCAGTGGTGACCGAGTCGATCAAGGGTGTGGTTGAAACCCTGGTCGAAGCGATCGTGCTGGTGTTCCTGGTGATGTTCCTGTTCCTGCAGAACTTCCGCGCTACCGTTATCACCACGATGACTGTGCCGGTTGTGTTGCTGGGTACCTTCGGGATCCTCGCGGCCTTTGGCTTCAGCATCAACACCCTGACCATGTTCGGTATGGTGTTGGCCATCGGCTTGCTGGTGGACGATGCCATCGTCGTGGTGGAAAACGTCGAGCGGGTAATGAGCGAGGAAGGACTGTCGCCCAAGGAAGCCACCAAGAAGTCCATGGGGCAGATCCAGGGCGCACTGGTCGGTATTGCGCTGGTGCTATCGGCAGTACTGCTGCCCATGGCGTTCTTCAGTGGCTCGACCGGGGTGATCTACAAACAGTTCTCGATCACTATCGTTTCAGCCATGGCGCTGTCGGTAATGGTCGCCCTGATCTTCACCCCGGCGCTGTGCGCAACCATGCTCAAGGCCATTCCAAAAGGTGAGCACGGCGCACCTAAGCGTGGTTTCTTCGGCTGGTTCAACCGCAACTTCGACCGTAGCGTGAAAAGCTACGAGCGCGGTGTCGGCAACATCCTCAGAAACAAGGCTCCGTACCTGCTGGCTTACGTGATCATCGTGATCGGTATGGTCTGGTTGTTCGCCCGTATCCCTACTGCGTTCCTGCCGGAAGAAGACCAGGGCGTGCTTTTCGCTCAGGTGCAGACCCCGGCCGGCTCCAGTTCCGGACGAACTCAGGTGGTGGTCGACGAGATGCGCGAATTCCTGCTGCGCCCAAGCGCGCAAGGCGGTGAAGGCGACGCCGTCAACTCGGTGTTTACCGTGACCGGCTTCAACTTCGCCGGCCGTGGCCAGAGCTCGGGTATGGCATTCATCATGCTCAAGCCATGGGGCGAACGCTCTGCAGAAAACAGCGTGTTCAAGCTGGCTGCCCGGGCTCAGCAGCAC
Source organism: Pseudomonas sp. GW821-FHT02H09 (assembly GCF_059421425.1). Lineage (NCBI taxonomy): Bacteria > Pseudomonadati > Pseudomonadota > Gammaproteobacteria > Pseudomonadales > Pseudomonadaceae > Pseudomonas > Pseudomonas sp. GW821-FHT02H09. Next base: position 24,227 of record NZ_JBWKVA010000009.1, on the reverse strand, counting down.
TTCTTCACCTTCCGTGACGCGATGGTGTTTGCCTTCGCGCCACCGGCAGTACTGGAGCTGGGTAACGCCACCGGTTTCGACGTGTTCTTGCAGGATCGCGCAGGTATCGGTCACGACAAGCTGATGGCTGCACGTAACCAGTTCCTGGGTATGGCAGCGCAAAGCAAGGTACTGTCGCAGGTGCGCCCGAACGGTCTGAACGATGAACCGCAGTACCAGCTGACCATCGACGATGAACGCGCCAGCGCCTTGGGCGTGACGCTGTCAGACATCAACAGCACCCTGTCGATCGGACTGGGCAGTAGTTATGTCAACGACTTCATCGACCGCGGTCGGGTGAAGAAGGTCTACATCCAGGGTCAGCCCGGTGCCCGCATGAGCCCCGAAGACCTGAAGAAATGGTATGTGCGCAACAGCGCCGGCACCATGGTTCCGTTCTCGGCCTTCGCCAAGGGTGAATGGATCTACGGCTCGCCGAAGCTGGCCCGTTACAACGGCGTCGAAGCCATGGAAATCCTCGGTGCCCCGGCGCCCGGCTACAGTACCGGTGAAGCCATGGCCGAAGTCGAAGCCCTGGCCAAGAAGCTGCCGGCCGGTGTCGGTATTTCCTGGACTGGCCTGTCCTACGAGGAGCGTCTGTCCGGCTCGCAAGCGCCGGCGCTGTATGCGCTGTCTCTGCTGATGGTCTTCCTCTGTCTGGCAGCGCTGTACGAAAGCTGGTCGATTCCGATCGCGGTCATGCTGGTGGTTCCGCTGGGGATTATCGGTGCCCTGCTCGCCACGAGCTTGCGTGGCCTGTCCAACGACGTGTACTTCCAGGTGGGCTTGTTGACGACCATCGGTCTGGCATCGAAAAACGCCATTCTGATCGTCGAGTTTGCCAAGGAATTGCATCATCAGGGACGTAGTCTGACCGATGCGGCCATTGAAGCCTGCCGGATGCGTCTGCGGCCGATCATCATGACTTCGCTGGCATTCGTGCTCGGCGTGGTACCACTGGCAATCTCCACAGGCGCAGGTTCGGGCAGCCAGCATGCAATCGGTACAGGGGTAATTGGCGGCATGATCACCGCCACTGTTCTGGCGATCTTCTGGGTGCCGTTGTTCTTCGTCACAGTGTCCTCCTTAGGCCGCAGAGAAAACGTGGACGAACTGGACACCATTGAAACTCAAACCGAGGCTAGCCAATGAGCAAGTCGCTACTTTCCCTGGCAATTACCGCGTTCGTGCTCGGTGGTTGCTCGCTGATACCCGATTATCAGCAGCCAGAAGCACCGGTCGCGGCTCAATGGCCGCAAGGTCCAGCCTACAGCCCTACGGAGGCCGCCAACGTGGCGGCCGCTGAACAAGGCTGGCGGCAGTTTTTCCATGACCCGGCACTGCAACAGCTTATTCAGACCGCACTGGTGAACAACCGCGATCTGCGCGTTGCGGCCCTGAACATCGACGCCTTTGCGGCTCAATACCGCATCCAGCGTGCCGACTTGTTCCCGGCCGTCTCGGCGACCGGCAGCGGTAGCCGTCAACGTACTCCGGCGCGCCTGTCGCAAACCGGCGCAGAACACATCACCAGCCAGTATTCGGCGACTTTGGGCGTCAGCGCCTATGAGCTGGATTTGTTTGGCCGCGTTCGCAGCTTGAGCGAACAAGCCTTGCAAACCTATTTCTCCAGTGAAGAGGCCCGTCGCAGTACTCAGATCAGCCTGGTGGCCAGCGTGGCCAACGCCTACCTGACCTGGCAAGCCGACAAGGAACTGCTGAAGCTGACCGAGACCACCCTGGGTACATACGAGGAGAGCTACAGACTTACTGCGCGCAGCAACGAAGTCGGTGTGGCCTCGGCCCTCGACCTGAGCCAGTCGCGGACCTCCGTAGAGAACGCACGAGTGCAATTGGCGCGTTATACCCGCCTGGTAGCACAGGACGAAAACAGCCTGGCGCTGTTGCTGGGCACCGGGGTTCCGGCCAACCTGCCAGGCGGTCAGCCGCTGGCTGGCGACCTGCTGAGTGAAGTACCCGCCGGTCTGCCTTCTGACCTGCTGCAGCGTCGCCCGGACATCCTTGCAGCCGAACACAAGCTCAAGGCTGCCAACGCCAACATTGGCGCGGCACGGGCAGCGTTCTTCCCGAGCATCAGCCTGACCGCCAACGCCGGCACGCTGAGCCCGGATCTGTCCGGTCTGTTCAAAGGTGGTTCGGGGACCTGGTTGTTCCAGCCGCAAATCAATCTGCCGATCTTCAATGCCGGCAGCCTGAAAGCGAGCCTGGATAACTCGAAAATCCAGAAAGAAATCACCGTGGCACAGTACGAAAAGTCCATCCAGACCGCCTTCCAGGAAGTCTCCGATGGCCTGGCCGCACGCCAGACCTTCAACCAACAGTTGCAGGCCCAGCGTGATCTGGTCAGTGCCAACCAGGCTTACTACCGTTTGGCCGAGCGTCGCTACCGGATCGGTATCGACAGCAACCTGACCTTCCTCGATGCCCAGCGCCAGTTGTACAGCGCGCAGCAAGCATTGATCACTGACCGTCTTTCGCAGCTGGTCAGCGAGGTCAATCTGTACAAGGCCCTCGGTGGCGGCTGGAACGAACAAACCGCGCAGAACGAGCCGATCAAGGAAGAGGCGCCGAAGCTCAAGCTGCTCTGAAAGCCTGAGTAAGGATCGCTGAACGCTCCTTGATGAGTAAAAAATCCGGAGCCCGATAAGGGCTCCGGATTTTTTTTGCCTGTTCCACAGGATTCGAGCGCTAACTCTCGTAGCAGCTGACGAGCTTGCGAGGCTGCATTCGACTGCGAAGCGGTCGTAAATCAGACAACACGCTCTTTCAGGTAAACCGCGCGCACAGGTTTTGCGAGGACTTCGTCCTCGAACGCAGCCTCGCAAGCTCGGCAGCTGCTACGGCGCCCGGACAAGCACTCACAGCGTGCTTGAGATCGTTGACGAGGCATTCACTGCCGAATCGTGTGGAGCCTGCCTGGCACACCGCACAGGAGCGTTTACCGGCATCCCACACGATGCCAAACCCTGTCATAAAAAGCGCACAAAAAAAAACGCCCCAAGCCGTGAGGCTTGGGGCGCTTTTCATGTTTGGTGCACTCGACAGGATTCGAACCTGTGACCGCTCGGTTCGTAGCCGAGTACTCTATCCAGCTGAGCTACGAGTGCAATTTGTGCTTGATAGACCAGACCACCCTGGTTGAAGCAAGTTGCTCGCATTACTGCAAACAACCCTTAAATGGTGCACTCGACAGGATTCGAACCTGTGACCGCTCGGTTCGTAGCCGAGTACTCTATCCAGCTGAGCTACGAGTGCCATTTGTTGCCGCGCATTATAGGCCGTAGAATCTTTTTGTAAAGCACTTTTTCTAGTAATTTCAACAACTTACAGAACAAGCCAGATTACAACGTACTAAATAAATAATGGCGGAGAAGGGGGGATTCGAACCCCCGACACCCTTTTGAGGTGTACTCCCTTAGCAGGGGAGCGCCTTCGGCCACTCGGCCACCTCTCCGCAACACGGGGCGTATCTTAACCAACCTTTTCCCCGTTTGCAAACATAAAAAACGATAAAAATTAATGGCTTGGTTCTTCGTCCTTCTCTTTCTTTATACGCAGGTAAATTTCCTCACGGTGAACCGCCACCTCTTTGGGTGCGTTGACACCAATGCGCACTTGATTTCCTTTGACGCCGAGCACGGTCACAGTGATTTCGCCATCACCAATAATCAGGCTTTCTGCGCACCGACGAGTCAGAATCAGCATACCTTTCTCCTCACGCATTTCAGTTCAGGGACAACAGTCTGCAAAAAAAAGGCACTCGACCTACAACCAGAACGGTCGCAGCCCTGCATGCCTAAGTATTGACTAGCACGAGCAAAAGAACAGTTTTCCGTCGCACCGATCAAAAAACGAAGGGCGCGGATAACCGCGCCCTTCGGGCAACGCGTCACTCGCCCTGTCGGGCAGCCGCGTCGAGTTCGAAAGCCGTGTGCAGAGCGCGCACAGCCAGTTCCAGGTACTTCTCTTCGATGACGACCGAAACCTTGATTTCCGACGTCGAGATCATCTGGATGTTGATGCTTTCTTTAGCCAGCGCTTCGAACATGCGGCTGGCGACACCTGCGTGAGAACGCATGCCCACACCGACGATCGACACCTTGGCAATCTTGGTATCACCCACCACTTCACGCGCACCGATTTCACGCGCGGTGTTTTCCAGGACCGACTGAGCCGCCTGGTAATCATTGCGGTGAACCGTGAAGGTGAAGTCGGTGGTGTTATCGTGCGCCACGTTCTGCACGATCATGTCGACTTCAATGTTCGCGGCGCTGATCGGGCCGAGAATTTTAAAGGCTACGCCCGGGGTGTCTGGCACACCACGGATGGTCAGCTTGGCTTCATCGCGGTTGAAGGCGATGCCGGAAATGATCGGCTGTTCCATGGATTCCTCTTCATCAATAGTAATGAGGGTACCCGGACCCTCCTTAAAGCTGTGCAGGACGCGCAGCGGAACGTTGTACTTGCCGGCAAACTCGACCGCACGGATCTGCAGCACCTTGGAACCGAGGCTGGCCATTTCCAGCATCTCTTCGAAGGTGATCTTGTCCAGGCGTTGAGCCGAAGACACGACTCGCGGGTCGGTGGTGTAGACGCCGTCCACGTCGGTGTAGATCTGGCACTCGTCAGCCTTCAAGGCTGCGGCCAGAGCCACGCCAGTGGTGTCGGAGCCGCCACGACCGAGGGTCGTGATGTTGCCGTGCTCATCGACGCCCTGGAAACCGGCGACCACAACCACGCGACCGGCCTTCAGATCACCACGAATCTTCTGGTCATCAATCTGCAAGATGCGCGCTTTATTGTGCGCGCTATCGGTCAGAATCCGCACCTGATTACCGGTGTACGAAACCGCCGGCACGCCGCGCTTGATCAGCGCCATGGCCAGCAGTGCGATCGTCACCTGCTCACCGGTGGAGACAATCACATCCAGTTCACGGGGAACCGGTTGGTTGTCGCCACTGATTTGCCTGGCCAGATCGATCAGGCGATTGGTTTCGCCACTCATCGCGGACAGCACAACCACCAGGTCATCACCGGCTTCGCGGAATTTCTTAACCTTGTCAGCGACCTGCTCGATTCTCTCGACAGTGCCGACCGAGGTGCCTCCAAACTTCTGTACGATCAAAGCCATTTCAAAGCCGCCTCAGCCCATGAAGGGCCCCCATTAATCATTCAAACTACGCAGGTCCGAAGCCCGCCACTAGACGACGGGCCCGGCTTGGAGCCTTAGATACCCTGCTCTACAAACGGTACGGTCAGGGCCAGTGCGGCATCCAGCGCGCTGGCGTCGATACCGCCGCCTTGCGCCATGTCCGGACGACCGCCGCCCTTCCCGCCCACTGCCGCAGCGGCTTGCTTCATCAAATCACCGGCTTTGAGTTGGCCAGTCAGGTCTTTGGTCACGCCTGCAACCAGAACGACCTTTTCCTCATGCACACTGCCGAGCAGGATCACTGCGCGGCCGAGTTTGTTCTTCAATTGATCGACCAAGGCCAACAACGCCTTGCCATCCTGACCGTCCAGACGCACGGCCAGCACCTTCACACCCTTGACGTCCAACGCCTGTGCCGACAAGTCATCACCGGCAGCGCTCGCGGCCTTGGCCTGCAACTGCTCGAGCTGTTTCTCCAGCAGACGGTTGCGCTCAAGCACAGACAACAGTTTGTCGATCAGGTTGTCGCGACTGCCTTTGACCAGGCTCGCGGCTTCCTTGAGTTGTTCATCAGCGGCGTTCAGATACGCCAGCGCCGCAGCACCAGTGACCGCTTCAATACGACGAACGCCAGAGGCCACACCGCCTTCGCTGATGATTTTCAGCAGGCCGATGTCGCCCGTGCGATTGGCGTGGATACCGCCGCACAGCTCGACGGAGAAATCACCGCCCATGCTCAGCACGCGCACGCTGTCGCCGTATTTCTCGCCAAACAGCGCCATGGCGCCTTTTTGCTTGGCGGTTTCGATATCGGTTTCTTCGGTTTCGACCTCGGTGTTGCTACGCACTTCGTGGTTGACGATGTCTTCCAGGGCTTTCAACTGCTCTGGCTTGATCGCTTCGAAGTGGCTGAAGTCAAAGCGCAGGCGCTGACTGTCAACCAACGAACCTTTCTGCTGCACGTGCTCGCCCAGTACCTGGCGCAGAGCGGCGTGAAGCAAGTGCGTCGCGGAGTGGTTCAGCGAAGTGGCATGACGCACGTCTGCATCGACCTGAGCCTGCACCGGCGCACCGACGGTCAAGCTGCCCGAAGCCAACACACCGTGGTGCAGGAACGCGCCACCGGTCTTGGTGGTATCGCGCACATCGAAGCGCGCAACACCGGCCTGCGTGCTGGTCATCAAGAACCCGCAATCACCAATCTGGCCGCCCGACTCGGCGTAGAACGGGGTCTGGTCAAGAACCACCACGCCCTCTTCACCTTCGCTCAACACGTCGACCGATTGCCCGTCTTTATAGAGAGCCACAACGTTGGCCGAACCGCTGGTGGCTGTGTAGCCGGTGAACTCGGTGGCCACATCAACCTTGACCAGGCTGTTGTAGTCCATGCCGAACGAGCTGGCGGAACGCGCGCGCACGCGCTGGGCTTCCATCTCGCGCTCGAAACCTGCTTCATCGATCGTCAGGCTGCGCTCACGGGCGATGTCGCCAGTCAGGTCCATCGGGAAACCGTAGGTGTCGTACAACTTGAACACCACATCGCCCGGTACCACGTCGCCCTTGAGCTCGGCCAGATCCTGCTCGAGGATCTTCAGGCCCTGCTCCAGGGTCTTGGCAAACTGCTCTTCTTCAGCTTTCAGTACGCGCTCGATGTGCGCCTGGTTTTGCGTGAGTTCAGGGAACGCCTCGCCCATCTCGGCGACCAGTGCCGCAACGATCTGATAGAAGAAGCTGCCCTTGGCGCCCAGCTTATTGCCGTGACGGCAAGCACGACGGATGATCCGGCGCAGCACGTAGCCGCGACCTTCGTTCGATGGCAGCACGCCATCAGCGATCAGGAAACCGCAGGAACGAATGTGGTCCGCGACCACTTTCAGCGAAGCCTGGCTGTCGTTGGTGCAACCAATGGCCTTGGCCGAAGCACTCAGCAGGCTTTGGAACAGGTCGATTTCATAGTTCGAGTGGACGTGCTGCAGCACGGCACTGATTCGCTCCAGGCCCATGCCGGTATCCACCGACGGCGCCGGCAGCGGGTGCAGCACGCCATCGGCAGTGCGGTTGAACTGCATGAACACGTTGTTCCAGATTTCGATGTAACGGTCGCCGTCTTCTTCCGGCGAACCTGGTGGGCCGCCCCAGATGTCGGCGCCGTGATCGTAGAAAATCTCGGTGCAAGGGCCGCACGGGCCGGTGTCGCCCATGGTCCAGAAGTTGTCGGAAGCGTACGGCGCGCCTTTGTTGTCGCCGATACGGACCATACGTTCAGCCGGAACCCCGACTTCCTTGGTCCAGATGTCATAGGCTTCATCATCGCTGGCGTAGACCGTGACCCAGAGTTTGTCCTTGGGCAGGTTCAGGACAGAGGTCAGGAAGGTCCAGGCGAAGGTGATCGCATCACGCTTGAAGTAATCGCCGAAGCTGAAGTTACCCAGCATTTCAAAGAAGGTGTGGTGACGAGCGGTATAACCGACGTTTTCCAAGTCATTATGCTTGCCGCCGGCGCGTACGCACTTCTGGCTGCTGACAGCGCGGGTGTAGGCGCGCTTTTCCTGGCCCAGAAAGCAGTCCTTGAACTGGTTCATCCCCGCGTTAGTGAACAGCAGGGTTGGGTCGTTGCCCGGAATCAAAGAGCTGGAGGCTACACGGGTGTGGCCTTGCTCTTCGAAGAAGCGAAGGAAGGCTTCACGGATTTCTGCGCTTTTCATTAGGTTCTTCCACGGAGACTGCGGCCAAAGGCCTGTGCAAAACGTCAAAAGACGGAGCGACGGCAAAGGGCCGCATTATATCGGCGTTAGTGACCAGGTACAGTGTGTTTGTACGATACAGACAGTCAATTGGACGACCAACACCGTCAGTTGCGAGAAAATTCGATAAAAGTCGCTACAACCTGCTCGATCTGTGCGCGACTGACGTCCAGATGGGTGACCATCCGCAACCGCGGGGCCGCACTGAGTTTGATCCCACGCTCAGCGGCGAAGGCTTTCAGCGCTTCGGCTTTGTCACCCAGTTGAACATAAACCATATTGGTCTGCACCGGCTCCACCCCATAACCGGCGTCGAGCAAGCCCTCAGCCAGCAACCGGGCGTTGAGATGGTCATCGGCCAGACGCTGCACCTGATGATCCAGCGCATACAGCCCCGCCGCCGCGAGAATTCCGGCCTGGCGCATGCCGCCACCGACCATCTTGCGCAGCCGCCGTGCCTTAGCGATCAACTCGGCCGTGCCGCACAGCACTGAACCAATCGGCGCGCCGAGGCCCTTGGACAGGCAAACCGACACCGAATCGAAATGCTGAGTGATCTCCCGTGCGTCGACACCCAGTTTAACCGCTGCGTTGTACAACCGCGCGCCATCCAGATGCAGGGAGAGGCCATGTTCCTGGGTAAAGCTGCGCGCTCGGGCCAGATACTCCAATGGCAGGACCTTGCCTTGCATGGTGTTTTCCAGGGCCAGCAAGCGGGTACGGGCGAAATGGAAGTCGTCCGGCTTGATCGCCGCAGCCACCTGCGCCAGGTCCAGCGAGCCATCGGGCTGGACCTCCAGCGGCTGCGGCTGGATCGAACCCAGCACTGCCGCCCCGCCGCCTTCGTACTTATAAGTGTGCGCCTGCTGGCCGACGATATATTCGTCGCCGCGCTCACAATGGGCCATCAGCCCGAGCAGGTTGCTCATGGTGCCAGTGGGTACAAACAGCGCCTGAGCAAAGCCCAGACGCCTGGCCAGCTCGGCTTCAAGCCGGTTCACCGTGGGATCTTCGCCGTACACGTCATCACCGGTGACGGCCGTTGCCATTGCGTGGAGCATCCCGGCAGTCGGTTGGGTCACTGTGTCGCTACGAAGATCGATAACTCTCATGGAACAGGCCTCGGCAATAGGACGTGAACGTCGCGGCTAACTAAACGGGAAAATCCCTTTCGAACTCGATTACTGCGGTCGTCGCACTCGATAGTCAAGGCTTCGGGTAAGAAAAGCCTGCTCAAGCGAACGGAAAATTCGATTCGTATCATCAGAAAGCAGCGATGCGCTGTTCAGAAATATATGTTAAAAACTCTCCGCCGCCAGAAATCCTGGTGGCAACGTTCTCAGGGCGGGGTGTAACTCCCCACCGGCGGTAATTGCGCGCAATGCGCATAGCCCGCGAGCGCTTGGTGACACGAACAGCTTGGGCAGTGTGCGTCGGCAAGGTCAGCAGACCCGGTGTGATCCCGGGGCCGACGGTCATAGTCCGGATGAAGAGAGAACGGGATTGGCGCCAAAGGGCCGTCTCAAGGTACTCGTGCGTATACCTGCACGATTGACCGGAACGTACCCTTAAATCCCCTTCGATTCATAACGCCCTGTTTTTCACACAAACAGGAGTCAGAACAGATGCAACCCACCGCAATCGATAGCAAGAGCAAAAGCCACCACGGCGAGCGCGTCGCGTTTATCCAGGCCTGCTGGCACAAGGACATTGTCGATCAGAGCCGTAAAGGCTTCGTCGCCGAAATGCTCGTCCAGGGCTATCAGGAAAGTGATATCGATTTCTTCGAAGTCGGCGGCGCCTTTGAAATCCCGCTGCACGCCAAGCTACTGGCCAAATCCGGCCGTTATGCCGGCATCGTCGCTGCCGGGCTGGTAGTGGACGGCGGGATCTACCGCCACGAGTTTGTCGCCCAGTCGGTGATCAGCGGCCTGATGCAGGTTCAGCTGGAAACCGAAGTGCCGGTATTTTCGGTCGTGCTCACCCCGCACCACTTCCATGCAGGCGAAGAACATCAGAAGTTCTTCTTTGAACACTTCCTGCATAAAGGCCAGGAAGCGGCAAAGACCTGTGCCGATACGTTGCACAAGACGCGTGTGTTGCGTCGTAGCGAGCAGCGTGCGGTAGCGGTTTAAGCGTCAAAAGCTTGATGACCGATCATTCCCACGCAGAGCGTGGGAATGCAGCCCGTGACGCTGCGCGTCACAATCCAGAGCGGACGCAGAGCGTCCAGTGAGGCATTCCCACGCAGAGCGTGGGAACGATCATTCAAGCAAGATCGTCGGCGGTGGTTGGCACTATCAGAATCCCCGCCCGCAACCCGTTTTTGACCTTCGGGTTAGGGAAAATGATCCGCGCGCCCTCTTCTTCGACGATCCAGCGCGTCTGGGCGATGTCCTCGGCCAGCAGATAACCCACTTCCAGCTCCGAGAAGTTCTCGATATCCGCCGGTAAGTTCAGGTGGAATGCATCGCTGTGCTTGATGATTTCCCGCGCCACGCTGAACAGCTGCAAGCCGTTCAACCCTTCGTCCGCCAACGACGGCTCGTTGCCTTCGATAATCTGCTTCAGACGGGTTTCCAGGCGTTCGACATTAACCCCCTGGTTCTGCCCGAACGGCCGGGCCTTGCCCAACTCGAGGGTGAAGGACTCGGCACCGAGCTTGTCGTAGGTGTACGAACTGAAAACGATGGAGGGTTTGTTCTGCAACAGCACCGCTTCCATACCGGCGGCGCGCAAGCGAACCAGCTCCTGGCGTGAATGCTGGCGACCTTCCTTCCAGGGATACAGCGCGAATTGCTCGATCTTCGAGCCGCGGATCGCGGTGTGCAGATCGTAGTGCAAACGGCTGCGATCCGGCAGGTTGAAGAAGCTCGCTGCCAGACGCTCCAGCTCACAAGCGCGCAAGGCTTCCGAACCACTCGTCAGTTCGTGACGGCCGTTGAACAGCCGGTTGACGTCCTGGTCGACAAAACGCTCGCCGTGACGCATGGCGTCGGGGTTGCCGAACAGGAACAGAATGCGTGCGCGTGGTTTCAACTCACCACGGGCGATTTCATGTAACAGACGGTCGAGCAGCTCGATTGGCGCTGTCTCGTTACCGTGGATACCGGCTGACAACAGCAGATCCAGGCCATTGTCGCGAGCCTCGGGCGGCCGGACTTCCAGCGCACCTTCGCTCAGCCAGCGCATCCGCACGCCTTCGACAGTCAGTTGAGTCTTCTCCGCCGGTTCGCGGCCGGCGAGGGTCAGTTCAAGCAGTTTGCCGAGGGCGAGCATAGAGCGATTTCCTTAATGGTCGTGTGCGCAATCCGGGCCGTGCACGTGGTCTTCGTCACCGATTTCGGCCGGTTCCATTTCCAGTTGCAGACTTACCAGATTAGTCGCCAATGGACGCAACAGCAGGTTGGCGTACTCAGCGTCGCCTTCTTCAACATCTACACCGATCAGCAACTGGCCGCGGCCGTCGTGCTGAATCCACAATTCTTTGCCTTGCCACATCACCGCAACGCGGGTGCAGGAGGTTTCCAGCTGAGTGCCGTCGGTGTCTTCAAGGATCAGCTGCAGGGTATCGCTCATTATTACGCTCTCATCTGGGATAAAGCTGCACGCCCGGCGCTGTTTGAGCCGGGCGTGGGCTTTCAATTGATCTGGAATGGATAAACCGCGCCCAGTTTAAGGATTTGCGTCAGTTCATCCAGTGCCGTCCGGCACTCAAGCAACAATTGCGGGTCCGCCAGATCAGTTTCACTCAGACGGTCGCGGTAGTGCTTGTCGACCCATTGGGTCAGCGTGCCGTACAACGGCGCGGTCATGATAACCCCTGGGTTGACCGCCGCCAGCTCGGTTTCATTCAGTGCGACGCGAAGACGCAGACACGCCGGGCCGCCACCATTCTGCATGCTCTGCTTGAGATCAAAGACTTTCACTTCGCGGATCAGACCACCAGAACCGGTCAGGCCTTGCAGGTACTGCCAGACGCGGTCGTTGTTCTGGCACTCTTGCGGCACGATCAACAGCATTGAACCGTCGGCGCGCGACAGCAGCTGACTGTTGAACAGGTACGAACGCACGGCGTCTTCTACCGACACCTGGGAACGCGGCACACAGATCGCTTTGAAATTGCCGCCGCGCTTGGCCAGCTTGGCTTGCAACTCAGCAAGCATTGGCTCGGTGTCGAGGAACGCATCCTCGTGATAGAACAGCACCTCGCCGTTGCCCACCGCGATCACGTCGTTATGGAACACGCCCTGATCGATCACCGACGGGTTCTGTTGGGCATAGACCACACCGTCATCGCTCAAGCCGTGCAGGCGCGCGACCGCTTGCGATGCTTCCAGGGTCTGGCGTGCCGGGTACTTTTGCGGGGCCGGGTAACGGGTGTCGAACGCACTGCGACCGAACACGAAGAACTCGACACCGGCCTCGCCGTATTCACGGCAGAAACGTGTGTGGTTAGCCGCGCCTTCGTCACCGAACTGCGCCACTGCCGGCAACGCGGCGTGATGGGCGAAGTGCTTCTGATCAGCAAACATTGCCCCCAGCACGCGGCTGGTGGTCGGGTGTTCGATGCTGCGGTGGTATTTGCAGTTGAGGTTGGCGGCGGTGAAATGCACGCGACCGTCTGCAGTATCGGCGCTCGGGCTGACCGTGGCGGCGTTGGCCACCCACATGCTCGAGGCCGAGCAGCTGGCGACCAGCAATGGCATTGCCTGCCTGGCGGCTTGCTCGATTACTTGAGCATCGCTGCCACTGAAACCCAGCTTACGCAGGCCCGCCACATCCGGGCGTTCTTGCGGAGCCAGGACGCCTTGTTGAAAGCCCATTTCCATCAGCGCTTTCATTTTCGCCAGGCCTTGCAGCGCCGCTTCCTTGGGATTGGAGGACTGCTGACTGTTGCTCTGGGACGCAACGTTGCCGTAGGACAGACCGCCATAGTTATGGGTCGGCCCCACTAGACCGTCGAAATTGACTTCATAGGATTTCATCAGCGAGGCTCCACGAAAATCTGTTGTTATATATTTGATTCGACCGCTTCGCGGTCATCGCGAGCAAGCTCGCTCCTACATGGATTGCATTGAACCTGTAGGAGCGAGCTTGCTCGCGATAAGACGCCAGAGGCGTCTTACGAAAGCTTCACGCCGGGCGTCAACGCCGTCGGCAACGTCAGGCTCGGTGTTTCCAGCGAGGCTACCGGGTACGCGCAGTAATCCGCCGCGTAGTAAGCACTGGCGCGATGGTTGCCCGAGGCACCCACGCCACCGAACGGTGCGCTGCTCGCAGCCCCCGTCAGCTGCTTGTTCCAGTTGACGATACCGGCGCGGCTTTCCAGCCAGAACTGCTGATAACGCGCCTCGGAATCCGACAGCAAACCTGCCGCAAGACCGTATTGCGTGTCGTTGGCTTCAGCGATCGCAGCTTCAAAGTCAGCGTAGCGGATCACTTGCAGCAGCGGACCGAAGAGCTCTTCATCCGGACGCTCGCTGACCGCAGTCACATCGAGAATGCCCGGTGTCAGCAAGGCCGCCTGGGCCTGCGGTTGAGTCATTTCCAGCAGCGCCACGGCGCCGTTACCGAGCAAGTGCTCTTGAGCTTCCATCAACGCACGGGCGGCGCCAAGGGAAATCACCGAGCCCATGAACGGTGCCGGTTGCTGATCGAACGCGCCGACTTCAATCGTTGAGCTGACCGCCACCAGGCGCGCCAGCAGCGTGTCGCCCCAGGCGCCTTGCGGCACCAGCAAACGACGGGCGCAGGTGCAACGCTGACCGGCAGAAATGAAGGCCGACTGAATAATGGTGTAGACCGCAGCGTCGAGGTCAGCGACCTGATCGACCACCAGCGGGTTGTTGCCGCCCATTTCCAGCGCCAGGATCTTGTCCGGGCGACCGGAGAACTGCTGATGCAGGTGGTTGCCGGTGCGGCTGGAACCGGTGAAGAACAAGCCGTCGATACCCGGATTGGCCGCCAGGGCGATCCCGGTTTCGCGAGCGCCTTGCAGCAGGTTCAGCACGCCAGCCGGCAAACCGGCTTCGATCCAGCACTTGACCGTCAGCTCGGCGACTTTCGGGGTCAGCTCGCTTGGCTTGAACAACACACAGTTACCGGCCAGCAGTGCCGGAACGATATGCCCATTCGGCAGGTGACCCGGGAAGTTGTACGGGCCGAACACCGCGACCACACCATGTGGCTTGTGGCGCAATACGGCGGTGGCGTCGCCCAATGGGCCGCTCTTCTCGCCGGTACGCTCACGGTAGCTTTGCACCGAGATGGCGATCTTGTTGATCATGCTGGTGACTTCGGTGGCCGACTCCCACAGCGGTTTGCCGGTTTCTTCACCGATGCAGCGGGCCAGTTCGTCGGCGTGTTTTTTCAGGCTGGCGGCGAAGGCCTCCAGTACACCGATCCGATCTTCCAGTGAACGCTTGGCCCAGGCCGCAAACGCCTGGCGAGCCGACTGCACGGCAGACTCGACTTGCGCGGCGTTCGCGCCATTGCCGGACCACAAGACCTGCTGGGTTACCGGATTCAGCGACTCGAAGGCTTCGCCCTGACCTGCCAGCCATTCACCAGCGATGTAAAGCGTACTCATTATTTCGACTCCCGAGAAACTGGCTGGGCCGACAACGGCACAGCACGTACCTGATCGCCCGCATTGAGTTTAAGGCGTTTGGCAGTCAACTGATCGACCACCAGGGTGCCCGCCGCGAGACGTGCTGGAGCAGCAGTGATCCGGCAGTCTTCGCGCTTGCGGTTGTGGATCAAAAATGGCGTGGCGTCGTCACCCGGAGTGCCGATGGCCAGCACTAGCGCCTGGCTGTCGCGCACTGCACGGATCTTGCCGGTTTCGCATTCCACGGCCGGGCCGGCGTCGAAGATGTCGACGTAACCCTGATAGCTGAAGCCTTCGCTCTTGAGCATCGCCAGCGCCGGTTCGGTGTCAGGGTGAACCTGGCCGATCACATTACGTGCGCCCTCGGAGAGGAAGCAGGTGTACAGCGGGAACTTTGGCATCAGCTCGGCGATGAACGCCTTATTGCCCACGCCGGTCAGGTAATCAGCCTGGCTGAATTCCATTTTGAAGAAGTGCCGACCCAGGCTTTCCCAGAACGGCGAGCGCCCGGCGGCGTCGGACACACCGCGCATTTCGGCGATGATCTTGTTGCCGAACAGCTGTGGGAATTCGGCGATGAACAGCATCCGCGCCTTGGCCAGCATGCGGCCGTTGAGGCCACTGCGGTAATCGGCATGCAGGAACAACGAGCACAGCTCGGAGTTGCCGGTCAGGTCGTTGGCCAGGAACAGCGTCGGGATCTCGCGGTAGATATTCAGCTCCTGGGAAGCGCTGACGGTCAGACCGACCCGGAAGTTGTACCAGGGTTCGCGCAGGCCAACCGCACCGGCAATCGCGGAAATGCCCACGACGCGACCGTTGTCATCTTCGAGCACGAACAAATAGTCCGCGTCACCGCGTGACGCTTCGCCGCGAAAAGTCTTTTCCGCCCAACCGACCCGATGCGCCAGGCGCTCTTCGTTGGCCGGCAAGGTGGTCAGGCCGGTGCCAGTGCTGCGGGCAAGTTCAATCAGAGCGGGTAAATCGCTGCTGCGTACGGGACGAACGATCATGCTATCTCCTCAAACAGGTGGCGTGTGGCGCCACCCGCGAAACTCACTGCTTTCCAGGATTCTTTCCAGGCACTCTTTATAGGCATGGCAGCAGGCGTTAAACCGCCACCAGGCGCACGCTGGCACCTTCGCCGACGCCCAGGGCTTCGGCCGTTTCAAGATCCAGGGTCACCGGTTTGCCCGGCGCGTAGTCCAGTTCCAGCATTACCGCTCGGTAATCCTGCAGTTGTGCGTTGGATACCAGGTACTGACGCCCGCCACCCTTGGCGACTTCACCGATTTTCACCGGTACTACACGGCTCTGAGCGATCGAACGAATCCCGGAAACACGGGCATGCAAGGTCGGACCACCATCGAAGATGTCGATGTAGTGATCGGTCTCGAAGCCTTCGCGCATCAGAATGTCGAAGGTGATCTGCGCTCGCGGATGCACCTGACCCATTGCTTCTTGAGCGGCATCGGGCAGCAGCGGCACGTAGATCGGGTAATGCGGCATCAGTTCAGCGAGGAAGGTCCGGCTTTTCAGCCCGCACAGACGCTCGGCGGCAGCATAATTAAGGTCGAAGAAGTTACGGCCGATGGCGTCCCAGAACGGCGAATCGCCATTCTCGTCGCTGTAACCGACGATCTCGGTCACGACCGAATCAGCGAAACGTTCCGGGTGGCTGGCGACAAACAGTAGACGACCACGGGAGTTGAGTTCCGACCACGGCGAACCCACCAGCTCCGGGACCACATAGAAGCTGGTCAGCAGGCTGTTGCCAGTCAGGTCATGGCACTGGGAAAGCACGTGAATCTTGTTATGAATCTTCAGTTCACGGGAGGCGTGAACGAAGGTTTCATTACGAAAACTGTAGAACGGCTCGGAGTAACCGGCCGAAGCAACGATCGCCGAGCAGCCGACCAGTTTGCCGGTGGTCGTGTCTTCGAGAACGAAGAAGTAGCTCTCTTCACCGTTGAAGCTGACTTCGGCGGCGAACGAAGCTTCGGACGCGGCGATCTTGTCGCTCAGGCGTTCGATATCATCCGGCAGGGACGTGACACCAATCGGGCTGTCCGCAGCCAGACGCTGTACCTCGCCCAGATCAGCCATTTGCGCGGGGCGCATCACCAGCATGGTGTCACTCCTTACTGAAAAAACAGGTCGGCAAAAGTGCCAACTCGGGGAAAAAAATGCCGGGCAGGCCCGGCACAGGAATTTGGCTCAACGCCTACTACAAGAATAGGCGTTGAGGGAGTACCACGGCCTGAATCAGGCTTGAGTCAGTTTTGCCACGGCGCGTTCGAAACGCTCCAGGCCCTGCTCGATATCGGCATCTTCAACCACCAGGCTTGGCGCAAAACGAATCACGTCCGGGCCGGCCTGCAAAATCATCAAACCTTCACGCTCTGCTGCGTTGAACACGTCTTTGGCCTTGCCTTTCCAGGCATCGCTCAGCACGCAGCCGATCAACAGACCGAGACCACGAACCTCCGTGAACAGGCCGTATTGCTTGCCGATCTGCTGCAGACGGGTCTTGAACTTGTCGTGCTTGGCTTTGACGCCGTTCAGCACTTCTGGTGTGTTGATCACGTCGATCACTGCTTCCGCCACAGCGCAAGCCAACGGGTTGCCGCCGTAAGTGGTGCCGTGAGTACCGACCACCAGGTGCTTGGCCAGTTCTTCGGTGGTCAGCATTGCCGCGATCGGGAAACCGCCACCCAGGCTCTTGGCGCTGGTCAGGATGTCCGGGGTCACGCCGTAATGCATGTAGGCGAACAGCTCGCCGCTGCGGCCCATGCCGGTTTGCACTTCGTCGAACACCAACAGCGCGTTGTGCTCATTGCACAGCTCGCGGGCGCCCTGCAGATAAGCCAGCTCGGCCGGCAATACGCCGCCCTCGCCCTGAACCGGTTCCAGCACCACGGCGCAGGTCTTGTCGGAGATCGCGGCTTTCAGCGCTGCCAGATCGTTGAACGGCACGTGAGTGATGCCAACGATCTTCGGGCCGAAGCCGTCGGAGTACTTCGACTGACCGCCCACGTTCACGGTGAACAGCGTACGACCGTGGAAGCTGTTCAGCGCGGCAATGATTTCGTATTTTTCCGGGCCGAAACGGTCGTGAGCAACACGACGGGCCAGCTTGAAGGCGGCCTCGTTGGCTTCGGCGCCGGAGTTGCAGAGGAACACGCGCTCGGCAAAGGTGGCGTCGATCAGCTTATGGGCCAGGCGCAAGGCCGGCTCATTGGTGAACACGTTGGACACGTGCCACAGCTTGTTCGCCTGTTCAGTCAAGGCACCGACCAGCGCCGGGTGCGCATGGCCCAATACGTTAACCGCGATTCCACCACCGAAATCGATCAGCTCACGACCCGACTGATCCCAGACTCGGGAGCCGGCACCGCGCACAGGAATGAAAGCAGCAGGCGCGTAGTTGGGAACCATTACCTGGTCGAAATCGGCGCGTTGCACCGGAGCATGCTCAACGGACATCGGAGTCTCCTGAAGAGGAACACCCGCCTGAAACTGGCGAGCGATGGGGGGATTGTAAGGACAGTTTTCAGCTTGGCCTTGCCGCCAAGCGACAACTTCTTATAGCGCCAAACCCGGTTTTAGCCGGGTTTATGGCAATGCGACAAATAGCGTCGCAAAGGCGCAGTTTAAACTGCTTGCGGGGGATAGCGGCAGGGTTGAAGAATTTGATTTACATAGCGGTTGAGAGGTGCGGCGCAAGTGATGGCCTCATCGCGAGCAAGCTCGGCTCCTACAAGAGTCCCGCAATACCTGTAGGAGCCGAGCTTGCTCGCGATGGCAATACCAGAGACACAACAGAGCTTGAAACTCAGCCGCGCTCTGAAGGCACCGACGACAATTCGAACGGGCTGCTGCTGCGGCGCTGGTTGCGGTCTTCGCGCGGGGTGGCGCCGAAGAAGTTGCGGTAGGCGCTGGAGAAGTGCGGCCCCGAGGAGAAGCCACAGGACAAACCGATCTGGATGATCGATTTGCTGGTCTGCATCAACATCTGCCGGGCCTTGTTCAGGCGCAGTTCCAGGTAATACTGGCTCGGCACGCGGTTGAGGTACTGCTTGAAGATCCGCTCCAGCTGTCGACGGGACACGCACACGTGCTGCGCGATTTCGTCGGTGGTCAGCGGCTCTTCGATGTTCGCCTCCATCAGCAACACCGCTTGCGTGAGCTTCGGATGGCTGGAACCGAGGCGGTTCTGCAATGGAATGCGCTGACGCTCGCCGCCTTCGCGAATCCGCTCCACCACCAACTCTTCGGACACGGCGCCCGCCAACTCGGCGCCGTGATCACGAGCCAACACGGCCAGCAGCAGATCCAGCACCGACATCCCGCCGCAAGCGGTCAGGCGATCGCGATCCCAGTCGAACAAATGGCTGGTGGCGATGACTTTCGGATAACGCTCGGCAAAATCATCCTGCCAGCGCCAGTGCACGGCGGCGCGGTAACCGTCGAGCAGGCCCAGTTGCGCCAGCGGGTAGACACCGGCAGACAAACCACCGATCACACACCCTGCGCGTACCAGTTGCTTGAGTGCACTGCTGAGCGCCGGCGCAAGCGATGTCGGCGGTTCATCCGCCAGCAGAAAAAGCTTCTGAAAACCTTCGAGCTTCCCGACCCAAGGCTCACCCGGCAATTGCCAGGCCCCTTCGGCTGGCACTTCGGCCTGCAGAAACGAGAGTTCGTAAACAACATCCGGATGCACGCGCTGAGCAACACGCAAGGCCTCCTCAGCCAGCGCCAGCGTCAAGGCTTTAGTGCTGGGCCAAATCAGGAAACCAATTCGATGGGCAGTCATGGCGTGCAATCCGAAACGAAAACAGTGTTAAAAGCCGAAGGCGGCAGCAACCAAATTAGACCATCCGGCGCGCGGTGCGCAGCATGACCTAATTCGGTGCACAACGGGAGCGTTAAACGGTATTACTTCAAGCTGCCCGACAGGAACTGCTGCAAACGTTCGGATTGCGGATTAACCAGCACTTCACGCGGATTGCCGCATTCCTCCACCAGACCTTTGTGCAGGAACACCAACTGGTTCGACACTTCGCGAGCGAAGCCCATTTCGTGAGTCACCACCACCATGGTCCGGCCTTCCTGAGCCAGCGATTGCATCACCTTGAGCACGTCGCCCACCAGCTCCGGGTCCAGCGCCGAAGTCGGTTCGTCGAACAGCATGACTTCCGGCTCCATCGCCAGCGCACGGGCAATCGCTACACGCTGCTGCTCACCACCGGACATGTGGCCCGGGTATGCGTCCTTACGATGGGAAACGCCGACCTTGGCCAGGTAATGCTCAGCTTTTTCCCGGGCCTCCACCTTGGACATACCGAGCACATGCACCGGCGCTTCCATGATGTTTTCCATCGCGGTCATGTGCGACCACAGGTTGAAATGCTGGAACACCATCGACAGTCGCGAACGCATGCGCTGCAGCTGTTTCGGATCGGCAGCCTTCAGCGCGCCGTCCTTGTTCGATACCAGCTTCAACTCTTCGTTGTTCAGCAGAATCTTGCCCGCGTGAGGCTGCTCGAGCAGGTTGATGCAACGCAGGAAAGTACTTTTGCCGGAGCCACTGGAGCCGATGATGCTGATCACATCACCAGCCTGAGCTGCCAGGGACACGCCCTTGAGCACTTCGTGACTGCCATAGCGTTTATGCAGGTCTTGGACTTCAAGCTTGTACATGCGGTCGGTTCTCACAAAAACAGTCAGTCGTTAAGCAAGCGCCCGTGACGCAGCGCTTCGCGCCCCGCCACCTTGGCCAGCCAGAAACCGGGTTGGGCGTAACGTAGCCGTTCAATGGCAAACAACACACCAGCCGTACCAGCACACACGGTGCTGACCCGATCGGATAAAGGATCAATCACTTCAAAAACCGGCTCGCCCGCTTCGACCCAGCTACCCACCGGGAGGAGAAAGCTCACCACGCCAGGATGCGGCGCAAACAGCAACTCAGTGCCTTCGAACGGCATGGCTTCGCACGCTTGCTGCTGCGGGGCCGGCCAAACACCAGTAATCAAGCCTTGCTCGGCAAGGAACGCCAGAATGCCTTCAGCGTGCGCCTCAGCTTGCGGGCGACCGGTATCGGCCTGACCACCCAACTCGAGGGTCGTCGCCAGACAGGCCAATGGGATCTGCGCCTGCGCAAACAGTCGAGACAAGCGCAGCCACGGCAGCGAACAGGCCTCATCAAAGGAGCTGCCGCCGGAGTCTTCCGCCAGCAGACCGACCCGCACATTCAAATGCGCAGCCAACGAGCGCCAATGCGGCCAGTGTTGTGGCAAGGCGTACATGTGCAGCGCGGCCTCGGCATCGCAATGCAGATCGAGCACCACATCCGCCGTGCAGGCATGGCTGAGCAACACTCGCTGCATACCTTGCAACTGACTGGCCGCCGGAGGCAGTGCCGCCAGCACATCGACCATGGCCAGCCGAATCAGCTTGATATTGGCGTGCGGATCATCACCCAGGCACCCTTGCAGCTGTGCAGCCACCGGCTCGCTCAGCTCGAAGAAATCCCGATTGAAGTTCTTGCCGCTGCCAAACTCGAAACGCCCTTGATGGCTACCCTGCAACAGTTGACCAAGGCCCAGCGGGTTCGCCACCGGTACCAGCTCGATCACACCATTCAATGCGCCCTGGGCTTCGAGCTCGGTCAGGCGCTTTTTCAGCTCCCAGGCGGTGCGCATCCCCGGCAGTTCGTCAGCGTGCAGGCTGGCCTGGATATAGGCCTTGCGCTCGCCGCTGCCGAAGCGAAACACCGATACATGGCGTTCGCTGCCCAAGTGGCTCCACGGCAATGGATGATCGATACGTTCCATGATCAGGCCTTGCGCGGGGCCAGGTAGCCCAGCCAGCGGCGCTCAGCCTGCTTGAACAGGCGCACCAGGATGAACGTCATGCACAGGTAGAACACGCCTGCGGTGATATAGGCTTCGAACGGCAAGTAGTACTGAGCGTTGACTGTGCGCGCGGCACCGGTGATATCGATCAGGGTCACGATGGAGGCCAGACTGGTGGTCTGCAGCATCATGATCACTTCGTTGCTGTACTGTGGCAGCGCCCGGCGCAGGGCCGACGGCAGCAGGATGCGGCGATACAACTTGTAGCGTGACATTCCCATGGCCTTGGCCGCTTCGATCTCGCCATTGGGTGTAGCGCGCAGGCTACCGGCAATGATTTCGGCGGTGTAAGCACTGGTATTGACGGCAAAGGCCAGGCAAGCGCAGAACGTCGCGCTCGACAGCCACGGCCAAAGGAAGCTCTCACGCACCACTTCAAATTGCGCCAGACCGTAGTAGATCAAGAACAGCTGCACCAACATCGGCGTGCCGCGAATCACATAGGTGTAGAGCCAGGCGGTCATGTTCACCACCGGCTGCCTGGAGACGCGCATCAAGCCCAGCGGCAAGGCGGCCAGCAGACCGAACAGCAGCGACAGTGCGAGCAATTTCAGGGTAGTCAGCAAACCGCCGAAGTACAGCGGCAGAGCCTCCCAAATGACGTTGTAGTCGAAGATCATAGATCAGCCGCCCTTACGCCTACCGAGTAGCGCTTCTCAAGGTGACGCAATGCCAGCAACGAGATACTGGTGATCACCAGGTACATCGCCGCCACTGCGAGGAAGAAGGTGAAAGGCTCGCGGGTGGCATCTGCCGCCTGCTTGGCCTTGAACATCATGTCTTGCAGACCCACCACTGAAATCAGCGCGGTAGCCTTGGTCAACACCAGCCAGTTATTGGTGAAACCAGGAATCGCCAGGCGAATCATCTGAGGCACCAATACCCGGAAAAACACCTGGAAACTGCTCATGCCATACGCCATGCCAGCTTCTGCCTGCCCCTTCGAGATCGCCATGAAGGCTCCACGGAAGGTTTCCGACAGGTACGCACCGAAGATGAAACCCAGGGTGCCGATACCGGCAGCCAGCGGGTTCAAGTCAATGTAATCGTTGAAGCCGAGCAGCGGCGCAACGCGATTGAGCAGGTCCTGACCGCCGTAGAAAATCAGCAGGATGAGTACCAGATCGGGAATCCCGCGGATCACCGTGGAATACAGATCGCCCAGCCAGGCCAGCCAGCGTACCGGCGACAGGCGCAACGCGACCCCGATCAGACCCAGAACAATGGCCAAGGCCATGGACGACAAGGCGAGCTCAAGCGTCAGCCATGCGCCATCGAGGATGACAGCCCCGTAGCCTTTCAACATGATTCAGGTCCTCGAAAGTAGGGATGAAAAAATGGCGCAAACCTCAGAGACCCTGTTGCTTGCGCCATTTCAGACTTACCGCTGCGACGTATTTACTTGCCGTAAATGTCGAAGGCGAAGTACTTGTCCTGGATTTGCTTGTACTTGCCGTTCGCGCGAATGGCAGCGATGGCAGTGTTGATCTTGTCCAGTTCAGCCTTGTCGCCTTTACGTACCGCGATGCCTACGCCGTCACCAAAGTATTTGACGTCGGTGAACGCCGGGCCAACGAAGGCGAAGCCTTTGCCAGCGTCGGTTTTCAGGAAGCCGTCATCCAGCAGGGTAGCGTCTGCCACGGTGCCGTCGAGGCGACCGGCAGCCACGTCCAGGTAGATTTCGTTCTGCGAGCCATATGGTTTGACTTCCGCACCCAGCGGCTTCAGGACTTCTTCAGCGAAACGATTGTGGATCGAACCGCGTTGCACGCCGATTTTCTTGCCCTTGAGCTCGGCCAGGTTGTCGCTGACCTGAGTACCGGCCTTCATGACCAGACGTGCCGGGGTGTTGTAGTACTTGTTGGTGAAGTCCACGGACTTCTTGCGATCGTCAGTGATCGACATGGACGACAGGATCGCGTCGATCTTGCGTACTTTGAGTGCCGGGATCAGACCGTCGAACTCTTGCTCGACCCAGACGCACTTGACCTTCATCTCTTCGCACAGCGCGTTGCCGATGTCGTAGTCGAAACCAACGATGCTGCCGTCTGGCGCTTTCGATGCGAACGGAGGGTAAGCCGCCTCGATACCAATTTTCAGAGGCTTTTCATCAGCGAATGTCGGCAGGGAAAGCACGGACAGTGCCAGGGCGCCAAGAAGCACGAGTTTCTTCATCGTAGGACTCCATCGGTAAAGGGCGAAAACGGCAGAGTGAGCGACAGCCCAATATGCGAATGGGTGAAACCTGAAAGCGATGCTGCGTCCCAGAATCCTTGCGTTGAAATCAACACAAGCAACGACGAGCGAGTGATCGGCATTCTAACGACAGGCCCGAAGCCGATATTTCTTCAATGCGACAACAATTTACAGAAGCACTGAGAAAGCCGGTCAAGCACATTGACAGCCCTGCAAGTTTATGCAGAAGCAAAAGAAAGGCAAACGATCTATGTAGCAAATAACGGGCCCATTATTCGCAAACCCTTCTATTCCGGCAAGCGTAGCGTTCTATCTTATTTTCCGTGTGGGTTGAAGCGGCCCAAAACAAGGCTTTACGTTTCGCTTTGCCCCGAAATCGGTCGCGGGGTTACACATTTGGTTACTTGACCGAGAATGGGTAACAACAGGAGGGTTCCTACCGGAAAAACCGATAATTATTGGTACATTGATCGTTCCCACGCTCTGCGTGGGAATGCCGCCCCGGACGCTCTGCGTCCGCTGTAGAGGTGACGCAGAGCGTC